>CACBDC010000027.1 GCA_902537845.1 uncultured Pelagibacteraceae bacterium | reverse complement strand
CTTTTACATCCGCCATGTCGGCAAGAATTCTCATTTCTATTTGGTTATAGTCTGCAGAAATCAAAACGTTATTTTTGTCAGCAATGAATGCTTTCCTAATTTCTTTTCCGTCTGAAGTTTTTATAGGAATATTTTGTAAATTAGGATCACTAGAGGCTAATCTGCCAGTATTTGTTGCGGCTAGTAAAAAAGAAGTGTGAACTCTATTTGTTTTCTTGTTTATGTGATCTTGCAAAGCGTCTGTATAAGTACTTTTCAATTTTGAAACTTGCCGCCATTCCAAAATCAAATTTGGAAATTTTTGTCCAGTTGATGCTAGATCTTCTAAAATTTTTGCGCTTGTGGCTAAACTACCTTTTTTCGTTTTTTTTAATTTTGCAATTTTTAGATCATTATAGATAATTTCTCCAAGCTGTTTCGGAGATCCTATATTAAATTTTTTACCTGATATTTTGTAAATATCTTTTTCAATCTTCACTAGTCTTTCCTCAAATTTTTTAGAGAGTTTTTTAAGATAGGTGTCGTCCACTCTTATACCGTTGGTTTCAAGCTTTGAAAGGATTTTTATCATTGGTTTTTCAAAAATTTCATATATTTTTTCCAATTTTTCCTCTGATACTCTGTCAGATAAAATTTTGTATAATCTTAAAGTTACATCTGCATCTTCAGCAGCGTACTCTGTAGCTGATTTTATATCTACTTCCGAAAAATTTAATTGTTTTTTTCCGGTTCCTACTAAATCTTTATAAGAGATGGGTTTATGACCTAAATGTAATTCAGATAGGGTATCCATATTATGTCTATTGTTTCCAGCATCTAATGTATACGAAAGTAACATCGTATCGTCGACGGGATTTAATTCAACGCCATGGTTTTTAAATATAATAAAATCATATTTTATATTTTGTCCAATTTTTTTAATACTTGGATCTTCTAAAATTGGTTTAAGCTTTTTTAAAATTAAATCTTTTTTTAATTCAGTTTTTTCTTTGTGACCAACTGGAATATAGAAAGCATCGTTGGCTTCACAACATATTGATACACCAACAAGATCGGCCTCTTGTGGATTCAATGATGAAGTTTCAGTATCAACTGCAATTATTGATTTCTCATTTAATTTTTCAATTAATTTATCTAATTGATTTTCTTGTGAAATAGTTTTGTAAGATTTTGTATCTATCTTATTAGTTTTTTTTATACGACTTTTTCCTAGCATATTTTCATTTCCAGGTTCACCATAAAAATTAATTGCTTGGCTAAGCAATCTATTGAATTCCATCTCTCTTAAAAAATTAAAGAGTTTATCTTTATTAATATCTTTTATTATGAAATCGGTGGCTTCATTTTGAAGAGGAACGTCGTTTTTTAATGTAACTAGTTGCTTACTAATAATTGCTTTATCTTTGTTTGATAATAAAGTTTCTCGTCTTTTATTTTGTGGTATTTCTGAAGCTTTATTTAATAAATTTTCTAGGGTTTTATATTTATTTATTAGTTCCGCTGCAGTCTTGATACCTATGCCTGGAACTCCAGGAACATTATCTGAACTATCTCCCGCAAGGGCCTGCACATCGATTACTTGTTCTGGTTTAACTCCAAATTTATCAATCACTTCTTTTTCTCCTATGACTCTACTTTTCATAGGATCAAAAAGTCTAATTTTATGAGAAACTAACTGCATCAAATCTTTATCTGAAGATATTACTGTAACTTTCGCACCGGCCTCTGTAATTTTTTTAGCGTAAGTAGCGATAAGATCATCTGCTTCGTAATTTATTAATTCAATAGATGGTAAATTAAAAGCTTCAACCGATTTTCTAATATATTCAAACTGTGGAGCTAGATCATCTGGTGCTTCTGCTCTGTTTGCTTTATACTCACTATAAATTTCATTCCTAAAGTTTTTTCTCGCTGAGTCAAATATAACTGCAAAATGTGTTGGCTTATTCTTTGAGTCATCGGATCTCACATCCTCTAGTAATTTAAAAAGCATGGAACAAAAACCATTCACTGCTCCTGTCGGAAGACCGTCACTTTTTCTCGACAGAGGGGGTAAAGCATAATATGCTCTAAAAATATATCCTGACCCATCTACTAGATAAAAATGATCTGTTTTTTTTATTGAACTCATATATATATATTACATTGAATTCTTTACTAAGATTATAAAAACTATGGATAATAATGCTTTAACTGTTGAAAATCTTAATAAAATCTATTCGAACTCAAAAACAAAAAAGAAAACAAAAGCTATTACTGATTTAACTTTTGAAGTTAAAGAAGGTGAAGTGTTTGGGTTGCTTGGGCCTAATGGAGCTGGCAAAACAACCTTTTTAAGTATTTTGGGTGGAACAGTTACTAAAACCTCTGGAGTCGTGAAAGTTTGGGGGTTTGATTTAGATAAAAATCCAAGACAAGTAAAAGCCTCTATAGGTATAGTGCCTCAAGAAGTTAACTTGGATGCCTTCTTTAGCCCAAAACAATTATTAGAACTACAAGCTGGTCTTTATGGTGTAGAAAAAAATGACAGGATTACAGACTTAATACTTGAAATGGTAGCTTTAGAGGGTAAGGCTAATGCATATTCAAGAAGTTTATCTGGAGGTATGAAAAGACGGCTTCTTATAGCCAAAGCAATGGTTCACCAACCGCCAATATTAATTTTAGATGAGCCAACAGCAGGTGTAGACGTGGAATTAAGAAATAATCTTTGGAGTAATGTAAGAAAACTTAATAAAGAAGGGGTTACGATAATTTTAACAACTCACTATCTATTAGAGGCGCAGGAAATGTGTGATCGGATAGCAATAATAGATAAAGGTAATATAGTTGCCTTAGATACAACCGAAAATCTTTTGAAAAAAATCAAAACAAAGAAAATAAATTTTAAAGTCAAATCAGTAGATTTAAAAAATCCCTTGTTAATGGATGGTATAGAGTTCAAAATTATTTCCAAAAACTTGATTTCAGCGACTTATGAGAAGAGTTCACTAAATTTTGGTGAAATAATAAATT
>CACBDC010000026.1 GCA_902537845.1 uncultured Pelagibacteraceae bacterium | reverse complement strand
AAATCAAAGCTCTTGAGCAAGAAATTGATAATTTAAAAAGTCCATTTGGCTCCGAGGGTATTTCTGAAGTCGATACCCAAAAAATTAAAGATACTCAAAATGAAATTAATGAAAAACTTAAAGAAACTTATGCTAATTTAAATAGTTGGCAAAAAACTCAAGTAGCAAGGCACGAAGATAGACCAAAAGCAAATTTCTACATTAGAAAAATATTTTCTCAATTTACACTTTTATCTGGCGATCGATATTTTGGAGATGATAAATCAGTAATTGCTGGTTTTGGATTAATTGATAATAAATCAGTCTTGGTTATCGGTCAGGAAAAAGGCGAGGACTTAAATAGCAGAATAGAAAGAAATTTTGGAATGATGAGACCTGAAGGATACAGAAAATGTATTAGGTTAATGAAGTTAGCAGACAGATTTAAAATTCCTGTAATAAGTTTCATAGATACCCCAGGGGCATATCCCGGGTTAGGAGCTGAGCAAAGAGGTCAAGCTTCAGCTATAGCTAATTCGATTGAATGTTGTATGTCATTAAAGGTTCCAAATATTTCTATAATAATCGGTGAAGGGGGATCAGGCGGCGCTATAGCTTTAGCTTCATCAAATAAAGTTATTATGTTAGAAAATTCAATTTACTCTGTAATTTCACCAGAGGGATGTGCATCAATACTTTGGCGCGATCCAAGTAAATCATTACAGGCTGCTGAAGCAATGAAGCTTACAGCAAAAGATTTATTAAAGCTAGGAGTTATAGATGAAATCATTCCTGAACCCTTAGGTGGAGCTCATAGAGACCCAGAAAATATTGCAGCGGACATTAAACATTCTATAATTAAAAATCTGAAAAGTTTTGAAAATTTTAGTAAAGATGAAATTTACGATCATAGAAAATCAAAGTTTCTACAAATAGGAAGAGATCAAGGTTTTAGCAAATCCTCTCAATTCGAGGGAGGTGGGTTGAGTTATAAAGACACAAATATGCAGAAATTCATAACACATATTGATAAATATAAATTATTATACGGAGGAACGGCATTATTGGCCATATCTAGCCTAATTGTTCTTTTATTTTAAGCATTGTTGCAAAAAAGCAATAAAATTAAATAATATTTTCTCCTATTGACTTTTACTTATCAAATCTATTTAAGAACAAATAACTAATCTTTGATTGGTTAAAGTTAATAATAATAAGGAAAAATAAAAAATATGAGTACACTAAAAGGTAAAGTAAAGTGGTTCAATGGTACCAAAGGATATGGTTTCATTGAAAGAGAAGACAAAGAAAAAGACGTGTTCGTTCATTCTTCAGCTGTTAGAGAAGCAGGTTTAAAATATTTAAACGAGGGTGATGAGTTAACGTTTGAAGTGGAGAGCACGGAAAAAGGTCCTTCAGCAGTAAAACTGCAGAAAACATCTTAATCTAAATTTCCAAAAATCACTGGTTAACGGGACATTAAGATAAGCCTAGAGCTTTTTTACTGTCCCGCTAATTCCTTCTTGAAAAAGACACATTTTATTTTTAAATAGATACAATGATTATTAAAAAGAAAAAACAATCTACATTAAGATCACATTCTCACAGAATGCACGCTAGGCTATTGCTTAGCTTATAATCAAAAATATATAAATTTACTAAAAATTAAGATAAAAATAACAGGGATGCAGCAGTAGCTCAGTTGGTTAGAGCACTAGTTTGTGGAACTAGGGGTCGGTGGTTCGAATCCACCCTGCTGTACCAAACAATGGCTAAAGAAAAAAACAACAAACCTTCTAAAGAGCTTCCGATAGGGTTTGTAGATAGGCAAGAAAAAGAATTACTCGTACGTGATTTTATAATTTCTAATATTAAAGAAGTTATGATCAAATACGGTTTTCAATATCTCGAAACTCCAAGTTTTGAGTATTCAGATAGTATTGGAAAATTTTTACCTGACAAAGACAGGCCTGATGAAGGCGTATTTTCATTTAAGGATGAAAATAAATGGTTATCTTTGAGATATGATTTAACAGCACCGCTCGCAAGATATGTTGCAAAAAATTATTTGGAAATTCCAAAGCCATTTAAAAGGTACCAATTAGGGACTGTTTGGAGAAACGAAAAGCCGGGACCTGGCAGGTTTAGAGAGTTTTTACAATTTGATGCAGATTATGTTGGAACTAAAAGTTTACAGGCAGATGCAGAATTATGCGTCATGATTTCAGAAATTCTAGAAAAAAGTGGTCTTGCGAAATCAGAATATATAATCAAAATCTCATCAAGAAAAATCACCGAAGAATTATTTAAAAAAATAAACATCACAGATAATCAACAAAAGCTCACTGCTCTGAGGGCCCTAGATAAAATTGATAGACTTGGTTGGAGTGGGGTAAAAGAATTATTAGGCAAGGGAAGAAAAGACAAATCTGGTGATTTTACAAAAGGGGCAAATTTAAATTCTGAGGATGTCAAAACAATTGAAGAAACACTTAAGAAGAATTCACCTGAAACAGAAGATTTAATCGAGATATTGAAAATTTTTAAAGACTACAATTTTAAGAATTTTGAATTCGATCCATCAGTCATACGGGGATTAGAATATTACACAGGCGCTATTTTTGAGGTGAATTTAAAATTTGATGTAAGAAACAATAAAGGGCAAGTCATTCAATTTGGATCAATAGGAGGCGGTGGAAGATACGATAATCTTGTAAATAATTTCGGCAATTATGATGCTCCAGCTACAGGAATATCAATTGGTTTAGATCGGTTGGTTTATGCTTTGATGCAAAAAAAAGAATTTAAAGTTAAACAATCTAAACCAGTCGTAATTTGTTTTTTTAATAAAAATTCAATGAAAGATTATATAAATTTACAAACAATATTAAGGAGAGCTGGTGTTAGTACTGAAATTTATCCAGGAGAAAGTAAACTAAAAAAACAAATGGAGTATGCAAATAAAATCAAATCTCCAGCAGTTATTTTATATGGTGAGAATGAAATTAAATCAGGGAAGCCAACTTTGAGGAATTTAAGTTCAGGTGAAGAAAAATCAATTGAAATAAAAGAATTAGTAAATGAAATCAAAAAAATTATCTGAGGTAATAATTAAAACTTTTAAGAGTAATGGTTTTGTTTTATCAGAACCTGATGTTCTTTTAGACTCAGACTACATTATTGAAAGGTCAGGTGAAAAATTTAGGAGTTCAATGCTGACTTTTGATAGAGAAGATGGAAAAACCATGTGCTTAAGACCAGATTTAACAGTTGCATCATGTATAAGCTTCCTCCAAAAAAAAAC
>CACBDC010000025.1 GCA_902537845.1 uncultured Pelagibacteraceae bacterium | reverse complement strand
TTCTTTTAAAAGCTTTTGCTATATCCATTAAAGAGGAAATAATCAAAAATAGAGCACTAATAATAATAAAATTAGATAAAAGGGAATAGCTTTTAAAGAAAAAGATTATTGATAAATTTAAAACAATCGCGCCGGCTAATATAAAAAAATAAATTCTAGTGTTTTCGAATTTGTTTTTTATCCATTTTGCTTTTGGTCCCAAGGCCATAAACAGAAGAAATATAACAACTACTGGAAATATAATTGCATTGTAAAAAGGTGGGCCTACCGAAATTTTGTTATCTGTTAAAGCATCAGTAAAAATTGGGTAAATAGTTCCTAGCAAAACGGTAATTAAGTAAAACATCATAAACCAGTTATTTACTAAAATGAATGTTTCTTTACTGTTCCGATTTAAATCATAATTTTCTTTTTTATACTTTTGAAAAAGGAGAAAAATAGATCCAAATATCATTAAACTTAAAAATATTAATATATAAATACCTCTGGTTGGATCGCTCGCAAATGTATGGACAGAATTTAAAATACCAGATCTTACTAAAAATGTTCCAGTAACACTTAAAATAAAAGTAATCAAACAGAGGATAATTACCCAAAAATAAAACAAGTTTCTTTTTTCAAAAACAATTAATGAATGAAATAAAGCAGTCATAGCAAACCAAGGCAATAAAGAAGCATTTTCTACTGGATCCCAAAACCAAAAGCCTCCCCAACCCAATTCATAGTAAGCCCATATAGAACCAACAAGAATTCCAAGTGTTTGAAAGCACCAAGATATTAAAACCCAATTTTTAATGGAAAGAGAAAATGATTTTTCTGAATAATTTGTAATGAGTGATGCAATTGCTGCTGAAAAATAAATCGATGCACCAACAAAACCTATGTAAAGCAATGGAGGATGAATTGCTAATGCAGGATCTTGTAATATTGGATTTAAACCAAGACCTTCTGATGGAATTGGAGAAATTTTACTAAAAGGATTTGAATTAAAAAGAATAAAAAAAAGGAAACCAAGTATTAAAATATTTTGAATTATTAAAGTTAAAAGTCTAAATTTTTTTGGGTGATTTTTATTATAAACTAAAAATAGAAAAGAAAATATTGAGAGAATGATAGCCCAAAGCAATAAGCTTCCTTCATGATTTCCCCAAGTTCCTGAGATTTTATAAAATAAAGGCTTCAAAGAATGTGAGTTTTGATAAACGGTAATTAAAGAAAAATCTGAGACAATAAAAGCAGCTATTAAAACAAAAAAACAAGTAATTATTGAGGTGCTTTGAATTAAACTTAGTTGAAAAATATTTTTATCTACTGCTCCAGATATTTTTAAATTTTTATTAGCAATATAAATTATACTTATACTTAAGATGACGTTTAAAAATAACAGTATATTTCCAAGATTACTTAGCATTTTTTTTCATCATATCTTTTAATTCAGGTGGCATGTAATTTTCATCATGTTTAGCTAAAATTCTATCGGCTATAAAAAAAGTCTTGTCTTGTAATTTGCCTTCAGCGACGACACCTTTTTCCTCTGAAAATAAGTTTGGAACTGTGCCGCTAAAACTAATATTCAGCTCATTTTTTAAGTCAGTTATTACAAAATTTATTTCCTCCTCTTTAATAATCAATGAATTTTTTTTTACCATTCCTCCAACTCGAATTCTTTTATCAAAATTAATATTTTGGTTATTTTTTATATCTGTTGGGGATTTAAAATATAAAATGTTTTTATTTAACGACTGAAGTATAAAAAATATTCCTACTACCGATATTATTAACGTTATTGCTAAGAGAGATGCTCTTTTTTTTACTTTTTTTGGAAGCATTTACTGCTTTAAATAGTTTTGCTAGATGAAGATAAAAGTTGTGAAGCTATTTTTGAATTTTCGATAACTATTTTCCTTCTCTCAGATGAAAGCTCGTTAATCTCTTTCGCAAAATCTCTTTCATACTTTTTAAGTGTTTTGAATGTTTTGTAATAAAGTAATCCGCACGCAATAAAAGTAATTGCAAAAGATCCCCAAACAAATAGGCCGTAACCACTCATAGATAAAAAGTTTAGAATCATAATCTTTTTAGGTTTTTTTTCTTTATTCTAATGATTTCTGTCTTGTATTTCATTAGAAAAATTAGCGCACAATACAATATTAAGACAAAAAACATTAACAATAATGGCATTAGCATAGAAGAATGAATTGAGCTCTCTCCAGTTAACTTGATGCTAGCAGGTTGATGTAGTGTATTCCACCAATCAACTGAGTACTTTATTATTGGAATGTTTATTAAACCTATTATTGCAATAATACTAGAAACTTTGTTTGCTTTAGCTTCATCTGTAATAAATTTGTGAATTGAGATAAATCCAATATAAAAAAGAGTGAGAATTAACATTGATGTTATTCTAGCGTCCCAAGCCCACCATGTTCCCCATGTTGGTTGACCCCAAATAGAACCTGTAACTAGTGCTATGCATGTAAACATAAGACCTATAGGTGCAATACTTTTGGTTATTAATATAATATTTTTAATTTTAAAAATAAAATATACGATAGATAATACAGCAATTGAGGAAAAGGAGGCTAAACCAATCCAAGCAGATGGCACATGCACATACATTATCCTGACACTATCGCCTTGGAGGTAATCTGGAGGTGAAAAAATTAAAGCAAAAGAAAGAGCTATTAATAAAAGAATAAAAAAAATCGAATTAATAAAATTAATTATTTTTTCTATCCAAAAAAATATATTATTAAAATTTAAAAATTTCAGCATTTTGATTTAATTACTATAATATTTTTTTTTAGGGAAGATGCAATATAAGCCCAACTGAGAATTAGGAGGGAGTATATCTTAAGAAGTTATTCTCAATCGGGCTTAAAACATGTTTAGACTATAATTTCTCTGTGTCGGGGATTTGAGTAAAAATTGTTATATTTTAGGCAGAGGTATTAATTAGATATTTTATGATAACTTGAACCTTTTTTACCTGAAAAAATTTCTTCAATTAAAGGATGCTTTACGGGTTCTTTGGATTTATCCAAAAGAAGATTCTGTTCCGACACATATGCTTCATATGTTACATCGTTACTTTCAGCTAACAAATGATAAAATGGTTGATCTTTTCTAGGTCTTACCTCTTTTGGAATAGATTGGTACCACTCTTCGGAATTATTAAATTCAAAATCAACATCATAAATCACACCTCTAAAATCGAAGTGCCTGTGTTTAACGACTTCGCCGATAGAAAATTTAGCTGTATTACTTGTGCTCATACCAAATAGTTAGTAATTTTTAACCAGAAATCAATATCTAATTTAACAAATTTTTATTATATGCTAATAATTGTTTGTGAATAAGTCTTTTTTAAAATTTGTAACAGACTTTGGTCCATTATTAATTTTTTTTACTATTTACTATAAAAGTGGAAATGACTTAAAGGCCGCTATCCCTCCTTTAATAATCTCAACATTAATAGCAGTTGTAATAGTGTATTTCGTTGAAAGAAAAGTTCCATTTGTTCCTTTAATTGGCGCTATAGTAATTTCATTATTTGGTGGCTTAACTTTGTATTTCAATAATCCAATTTTTATTTACATGAAACCAACAATAGTAAATTTGATATTTGCAGCTATCCTTATTATAAGTAAATCCTTTTTTAATAAAAATTTTTTAAAATTTTTTTTACAGACAGCATTTCAATTGAATGAAGAAG
>CACBDC010000024.1 GCA_902537845.1 uncultured Pelagibacteraceae bacterium | reverse complement strand
TTACCAGTTCCCTTATCCTTTGCAGAAACATTTACAATACCATTAGCATCAATATCAAATGTAACTTCAATTTGAGGTGTACCTCTTGGTGCTGGGGGAATGCCAACTAACTCAAAGTTACCTAAAATTTTGTTATCAGCAGCCATCTCTCTTTCACCTTGAAGCACTCTAATAGAAACGGCAGGCTGATTATCTTCAGCTGTAGAGAAAACCTGACTTTTTTTTGTTGGAATGGTTGTGTTTTTTTCAATTAATTTTGTTGATACTCCACCTAAAGTCTCGATCCCTAAAGAAAGAGGTGTTACATCTAATAGCAATACATCTTTCACATCACCCTGTAATACTCCACCTTGTATAGCTGCGCCCATTGCAACAACTTCGTCTGGATTTACACTTTTGTTTGGATCTTTGCCAAAAAAGTTTTTAACAGTCTCTATAATTTTAGGCATTCTCGTCATTCCACCAACAAGAACAATTTCATTGATTTCCGCCGCTGAAAAACCAGAGTCTTTCAATGCTGTTTTACAAGGCTCAAGAGTTCTATCGACTAGTGATTGTACAAGAGCCTCAAGTTTTGCTCTAGTGAATTTTAAATTTAAATGCTTAGGACCTGTTTTATCAGCTGTAATAAAAGGTAAGTTAATTTCTGTTTGAGCTGCGGATGAAAGTTCTATCTTGGCTTTTTCTGCTGCCTCTTTAAGTCTTTGCAAAGCAAGCTTGTCAGATTTTAAATCTATACCGTTATCTTTTTTAAATTCATTAGCAAGATATTCAACTATTGCATCATCAAAATCTTCTCCGCCCAGAAAAGTATCTCCGTTTGTAGATTTCACTTCGAATACTCCATCTCCAATTTCTAAAATTGAAATATCAAAAGTACCACCACCTAAATCATATACCGCTATTTTCTTACCGCCTTTTTTATCTAGGCCATAAGCTAACGAAGCAGCAGTTGGTTCGTTAATTATTCTCAAAACTTCAAGTCCAGCTATTTTTCCAGCATCTTTTGTAGCCTGTCTTTGTGAGTCATTAAAATAAGCTGGAACTGTTATTACAGCTTTTGTAACCGCTTGCCCTAAATATTTTTCAGCTGTCTCTTTCATTTTCTGTAATACAAAAGCTGAAATTTGAGCTGGAGAGTATTTTTTCCCTTTTCCTTCTACCCAAGCATCTCCATTATCTGATTTAACAATTTTATAAGGAACCTTAGAAATATCTTTTTGTACAGATGGACCATCAAATTTTCTACCTATAAGTCTTTTAGCTGCAAATATAGTATCACCTGCATTTGTTACAGCTTGCCTTTTGGCTGGTTGACCAACAAGTTTTTCTTCGTTCTCTAAAAAAGCAACCACAGAAGGAGTGGTCCTAGCGCCTTCTACGTTTTCTAAAACTTTTGCTTGTGAGCCATCCATAATGGCTACGCATGAATTTGTCGTACCTAGATCTATTCCAATTACTTTACTCATTATTATTCCTTTTCGTTATTTAATATGGGTGTTATTTTTTCATCTACAAGGCTATATTTCCTCTTTTTTGTCCTTATTTTGGTGATCTTTAGAAGTTTTTTTCTTAGCTACACTTACTAATGCAGGTCTAAGCAATCTTTCTCCAAGCATATAACCAGCTTGTATCTCGTGCAGAATAGTACCAGACTCTTTATTATCGTCTTCAATTTCAGACATAGCTTGATGAAAATTAGGATCAAATTTCTTATTAGTTACTAAAATTTTCTTTATTCTATTTTTTTCAAAAATTGTAATAAGATCTTTTTCTATAATACTGATATTATCTAAAAATTTATCTAAATCTTTATTGTCTTTTAATTTTTCGTCATTTTTAATAGCTTGTTTTGCTCTCTGTAGATTATCAAGAATTGCTAAGCTTTCTCTTGCAAAGTTAAATGACCCAAATTCAAAAGCATCTTTAATTTCTTTCTCAAATCTTCTTCTTTGATTTTCCACTTCTGCAAGAGATCTCAAGAGTTTCTCTTCTGACTCTTTTAATTTTTCTTCAACTGTTTTTTCTTTATTATTTTCATCAAGGTTTTTAGTCACATCTGCACTTTCGTCTTTGGTAGACTGCTCGTTTTTTTGATTGTTTTCTTCTTTACTACTTTTGCTCATTTCACTTGCTATATAGTAAGTTCTTATTAAATTACTAGGTAGGATATGAAAAAAATATTAATAGGGACGCATAATAAAGGAAAATTCAAGGAAATTGCCATTTTGATTCCCAAAAAATATAGAAAAATTTCACCATATTCTCTAAAAATAAAAAGTCCTAAAGAAACAGGAAAAACATTTACTTCAAATTCTAGACTCAAGGTAAAATTTTTTTCAAAGCATGTAAATTTCCCGGTAATATCAGATGACTCTGGTTTATGTATTCAATCTTTAAAAAATAAACCAGGGATATACTCAGCAAGATTAGCAAAAAAACATGGAAGTTTTTTAAAAGCTATGAAGTATATTTTAAAAAAAATGGAGGGAAAAAAAAATAGAAAAGCAATTTTTGTATGTAGTCTTTCCTACAAGGGATACGGTGGAAAAATTATATCAACAGAAGGTAGGCTTGAAGGGAAAATTTCTTATAAGATTGTTGGAAAAAAAGGGTTTGGGTATGATCCAATTTTTATACCTATAGGTAAAACAATAACTTTTGGACAAATGAATAAGTCTAAAAAAATAAAGATGGATCATAGGTTTATTGCTTTTCAAAAGCTAAAAAAAAAGATTAAAATTTTTTAAATTTGTTATTCTCAGTTTTATAGATATCTAACTCTTGAGATACTTTTCCATTTTCAAAACTAAAAGTACCAATCTTTCCTTTGATCTTACTTTTAAATAAGAAATTATTTATAGAATTTATCTGTCCATTTTTTTTCCATGCATAATAAATTAATCCCAACGCATCATAGGCTAAAATTGTAATTTCATTAGGATAAATTTTAAATCTTTCAAAAAATTTATTATTGTATTTTCTAAACTCTTTGTAGTTTACAGATGGATAATACAAATTTTGAATTGTATTTTCGTAAAATATACTTTCATCAAACCATTGATTCACAGTGGTAAAAAGCACTTTTTTTTGGTTTACGTCTGAATAGACTAAAGATGTTAATACACTTTTTAAGCTATTCCCAAAATCAATTATAATAACAGAGTCAAAATTTACATCTCCTAAAGTATATAATTGATCCAACCGTTCTAACGCTTTAAGAGATTGCTCATCTTCTTTATCTTCAAAGATCTTCTTTCTTAATTCAAGATTTCGTTTTCTTTGGGAATAGTTTGTTAAAACTTCAATTTCACCAGTTAGAACTTCAGGATTAGAACTATAAGTGAAAGTTCTTATATTTTTTAAATTTAATGTTTTTATTTTATCTTCAACAAATTCCAAATAATCATTTTTTGGATACATAATTACAGTTTTTGTTTTTTTTTGTTTTTTAATAAACTCCGATAAAGCTAATAATTGAGATTCTAAGCTTACACCAATACTAATAATATTATTTGAAAATTTTGGATCAATATTTGACGGAGAAATAAAGATTAAATCGTTGTATTTTTTTACTTGATTAAAATCTTCATGGGTTATTGGACCAATAATTATTTTAACACCCTTTGATCGCATTTCATTTATTGCAGATTGAATTTTTTCTGTGTTATTAAATCCCGAGTCTCTTGGAATAATGATTACATTTTTGTCATCAATTTCTTCAAGAGCTAATTGAAGTGAATACAAAAGTGAATTACCAACTTCATTGTATGGCCCAGAAAGAGGAGCAAGCAACCCAACTTTGAGTAATTTATTATGTTCGTCACTTAATAGATTAGAATTGAACACAAATAGTATATAAAATATCGATAATAAAATTTTACTTTTCATAATGAGAATACTTACAAAAACATTATATATTGTTTCTACGCCTATTGGAAATCTTGACGATATAACCTTAAGAGCACTGGAAGTTTTAAAGAGTTCAGACATAATTCTTTGCGAAGATACTAGACGTTCAATTAAGTTACTTAGTCATTATAAAATCAAAAAAAAATTAATTTCCTATCATAAGTTTAACGAAAAAAAACAACTTTCAAAAGTTATTGAATATTTTAATGAGGGCAAAATTTTGTCTTTAATATCTGACGCTGGAACGCCACTACTGTCAGATCCAGGAAGATTATTAGTGAACCATTGCGTTAAAAATAAAATACAAGTATCACCTATACCAGGAGCATCATCAGTAACCTCAGCTTTATGTATTTCAGGTTTTAGTGATAAATTCTTATTTAATGGTTTTTTACCTAAAACAGAAAATGAACTTCATAAAGTTTTAACTGCATTATCTGAAAACAGTTTTTCGCAAGTTTTTTTTATACCATCCAAAAAAATTAACTTTTATTTAAAAAATTTTAAAAAATTCTTCAAAGGAAGAAAAATATTAATTGCGAAAGAGATTACTAAAATACATGAAACTTTTATTAGATCTGAAATTGATGAACTAAAAACATTTAAAGATAATATTAAGGGAGAAATTACAGTTGTTATATCAGAAGAAAGTAAAAAGAGTAAAAATTTTGACGAGGAAAAAATTGTGAATAAAGCAAAAAAATATTTAAAAAAATATAGTTTGAAAGATACAGTAAAATTAATTTTAGAAACTGAAAAAATAAACAAAAAAAAAATTTATGATTTATGTTTAAAAATAAAAAATGAAAAAAATAATTAGTCTAGCAACAATTTTAATTTTTACAGCTTGTAGCTCGGCTTCTCAGTTTGGGACTGGTGTAAATGTTACTTTTGATCCAAGAACAATCGGCATGCAAATTGACGATACAATCATGCAAAAAAACCTCTCTGCGAGGCTAGCTCTTAAAGATAAAAAGTATTTTT
>CACBDC010000023.1 GCA_902537845.1 uncultured Pelagibacteraceae bacterium | reverse complement strand
AATTTTACATCTTTCTATATGTCTTAAGAATTTATCTCCAAGACCAACACCTTTGTGTGCACCTTCTACTAAGCCAGGAATATCAGCTAGAGTAATCTCTTTCCCTCCATAGTAAGATACTCCTAAATTTGGATTTATTGTTGTGAATGGATAGTTTGCTATTTTTGGCTTAGCTCTTGTTAATGCTGCAAGCAAACTAGATTTACCAGCATTTGGCTTACCAATAATTCCAATGTCAGCGATTACTTTTAATTGAAGCCATATCCAAAATTCTTCACCTAATTTTCCAATCGTTTTTTTTCTTGGCGCTCTATTTGTTGAACTTTTAAATCTTACGTTTCCAAGTCCACCCTTACCACCCGATGCCACAAGATATTTTTCTTTATTCTTAGTAAAGTCGTAAATTAACGTATTATTATCTTCTTCATATATTTGTGTCCCTAAAGGAACTTTTAAAATCAAATCTTCTCCATTAGCTCCAGTTTTATTTCTTTTGCTTCCAGGTTTCCCATGTTGAGCTTTAAAATGTTGAGCATACCTGAAATCAATTAGCGTATTAAGGTTTCTATCAGATTGAACAATTATAGACCCTCCGTCTCCACCATCGCCGCCATCTGGTCCACCATATTCCACAAACTTTTCTCTTCTAAAGCTTGCAGAACCTGAACCGCCATTTCCAGCTTTGATATAAATCTTTGCTTGATCTAAAAATTTCATTCTTATTATAATATAAATAACTTAGGCTATTTATATAGATTTAATTGGGGATTACAGAAACAAAAGTTCTGTTTAATTTTGATTTTTTGAATTTTACTTTTCCTTTAATTAAAGAAAAAATTGAATGGTCTTTACCCATACCAACATTATCACCAGGATGAATTTTTGTACCTCTTTGTCTAACTATAATGTTTCCAGGAATCACTAATTGATCACCATATTTTTTAACTCCAAGACGTCTGCCTTTACTATCTCGGCCGTTCTTCGATGATCCACCTGCTTTTTTAGTTGCCATTTAATTTCCTATTTTTTTGCTTCCTTTTTTATAACTTTTTTCTCTTTTTTAATAAGTTTATTTTTTTCAACAATTTTAGCTTCATCAATAACTTTTCCACCTTTTGCTAAAATTTTAGTTATTTGTATCTTAGAGTGACGTTGTCTATGACCATTCTTTTTTCTAGAGTGTTTTCGTCTTCTTTTATGAAATATTAATACAGTTCTATCTTTAACATTGTCTAAAAGTTTAGCTTCAACTGTAGCTCCATTAACTTTAGGGTTTCCAACTTCAGTGTTTTTATCGTCATTTAAAAGTAAAACATTATCAAATTTAATAGTTTCGCCAACCTTAGCGTTGAGTTTTTCTATTTCTAGTATTTTACTAGCGGTTACTTTGTATTGTTTTCCACCAGTTTCAATTATAGCAAATGACATAAAATCTCTTTTTTTAATTTCCACGCAATATAGCTCCCAGTGCTAACAAGTCAAGATTTTTGAAGCTAAAAAGAATCCTTTAAATCTCGTAATTTTGAAAAAACTTCAACATCGGATGAATCTTTTAAGCCTAAGCCTTGCTTGATTTCAGGGTCATTACACCTTAGGAAAATATTTGTTTTAATTTCATCAGCTATAGTAGACGGAATAGTTGGCTGGTTTGAATTTAATTTTTTTTCGATATCAATTTTTTTATCTTTTAAAAGGCTGTTTTTCGGATCATGCTTTAAGCAGAAATTTAAATTTGAATTCGTGTACTCATGTCCACAATAGATTTTTGTATCAAGAGGAAGATTTTTAATTTTATTCAAAGAATTAAACATTTCCTCATGAGTGCCTTCAAATACCCTGCCACATCCTAAAGAAAATAATGTGTCTCCAGTAAAAGCAATTTTTTCTTTTTTAAAGAAAAAAGCGATATGACCCTTTGTGTGACCTGGAATAAAAATTACTTCAAATTCTAAATTGCCGATTTTGTGTTTTTGATTTTCTTCAAGCAATATATCTATTCCTGGAATACGATTTTTGTCAGCGTGCGAGCCTAAAATTTTTGAATTATATTTTTCTTTAAGTTCAAGGTTAGCACCAACATGATCAGCATGATGATGAGTATTTAAAATAAAATCTAACTTTTTATATTTATTTATTATTTTATCACAGGTATTAAATTCAGAAGGATCTACTATTGAAACAGTGCCTGTTTCTTTTTCATAAATTAAATAACTGTAATTGTCACTTAAGCATGGAATAATCTCTACAATCATTTACCCTATTAAAAAAATCCCTAATTTTGAAAAGAGATTTTTTATTTCTAAATTGCTTTTTTTTATTAATGAAGTTTTATCTTCATTAACCCCAACTACTTGTTTGATATTTATATTTTTCTCATAACAAAACTTAAATAGATCTTTAATAGTACACATATGTAAGTTAGGAGTGTTATACCAAGTATTTGGCAATGTTTTTGTAACTGGCATTTCACCAAAAAATAAAAGTTTCATTCTTACTTTCCAATATCCAAAATTTGGAATTGAAACAACTACTGCTTTTCCTATTCTCAAAAGATTTTTTAAAACTTCTTCTGGGTTATAAAAAGCTTGTAACGTTTGGCTAAGTACAACGTAGTCAAAAGATTGATCAGGAAATTGATGAAGTTCAGTTTCAGCGTTCCCCTGTATAACTGGTAAACCTTTGTGTATGCATTGTTGCACATTTTCTTGATTAAGTTCTAATCCACGAACTTCTATATTTTTTTCTTCTTTTAGGAAATTCATTAGAGATCCATCTCCACAACCAACATCCAAGACTCTTGTGTTGTTAGGTAATAATTCAGCTATTACTTTAAATTCTTTTTTCATTTTTAAACTTTTCATACATTGAATCTATAAAACCTTTAAGAGTTTTTAAAAATTCCAGTTCATTTAGTAAGAAGGAGTCATGCCCTTTGTCTGTTACTATCTCTGAATAGGAAACATCAGCACCAGATGCATTTAATGCAATTACTATATCCTTATTTTCTTTTGTTGTATAAAGCCAGTCTGAAGAAAATGATATTACTAGAAATTTCGTGTTTTGATTTTTAAAAGCTTCAACTAACCCACCTTTATATTGTTTAGAAAGATCAAAATAATCCATTGCTCTAGTTATATAAAGAATTGAATTTGCATCAAATCTTTCCACAAAAGCATAACCTTGGTGTCGTAAATAACTCTCTACCTGAAAATCCGCGTTAAAACTAAATTCGTAATCAGCTTTTTCTTGTAATTTTCTTCCAAATTTTTCCTGCATACCTTTTTCAGATAAATAACTTATATGTCCAACCATTCTTGCAACTGCTAAGCCATTTTTAGGCTGTACATTTTTTGATGCATATTTTCCATTATCCCATACAGGGTCAGCCATAATAGCTTGGCGTGCTAGTTCGTTAAGTGCAATATTTTGTGCACTATGACTTGAACTACAAGCTATCGGAATAGCTGAAAAAGCTTTATCAGGAAATGTTGCGCAAAATTGTAATAACTGCATTCCACCCATTGATCCGCCAGTGGCACATAAAAGTTTTTTTATACCAAGGTGTTCCAATAAAGACTCTTGTGCTTTCACCATATCTTTAATAGTGATAACTGGAAAATCTAAACCGTAGGGCTGGTTGTTTTCAGGATTTATATCTTTCGGTCCAAGCGATCCCATACATCCACCAATTACATTTGCGCAAATCACAAAATATTTATCTGTATCAATAGCCTTGCCAGGACCAACAGCAGTGACCCACCAGCCTTCTTTATTTGTTACAGGGTTCATGCCAGTTACAAATTGATCGCCCGTTAAAGCGTGGAATACTAAAATAGCGTTATCTTTATTTTCATTGAGTTTTCCATAGGTTTCATATGCTAGAGGAAAATTCTCAATGGTTTTTCCACAATCGAGCTTGAGTGGTTTAGTTATAATAATCTTATTTATATTCTCAATTTTTCTATTCATCCAAAAAAAAAGCCCAGCTAAACTGGGCATCTCCCTTTTTAGCTAAATTTATTATGCGCTTGCAATATGGTTAAATCAGCGCGATATCTATTTACTAGATCATCACAAACTTGTCAATTTTATATAAGATAAAGACTTCTAGAAAAACTCGAACAATTTGGATATTACATTAATTAATGAGATTACCTAAGGCAAATAACATAATAACTGAAAAATACGTAGTAGGAATGAGCGTATTTAAAAATAGACTAGCTAAGATAAAATTATCAGCTAATGAGTCTGCGCTTGGACCGAGTCCAAAAGCAAAAAAAGAATATATAAAAGTATCAAAAAGTTTTGCAAGATATCCCGACACTAATGGTACTTTCTTAAGAGAAACTTTATCAAAAAAATTTAAACTAGATAAAAATAGAATTATTTTGGGATCAGGTTCAGATCAAATTTTTGAATTAATCTGTAAAGCATACCTAAAAAAGGGTGACGAGGTAATTGTGCCTAAATATAGTTTTATTATTTATAGAATTTATAGCAAAATGAATGGAGCAAAAGTTATTTATTCAAAAGAAAATAATTTTACAGTTTCAGTAAAAGATATTTTAAAAAAAGTAACTACCAAGACAAAAGTTGTATTTTTAGCTAATCCTAATAATCCAACTGGTACATATGTTGAAAAAAAAGATTTATTGTTTTTACGAAAAAAACTACGAAGCAATATTTTATTAGTAGTTGATGATGCTTATTTTGAATATGTAAAGCAAAAAAATTATTCTTCAGCTTTAAAATTGTTTTCTAACTTTAAAAATGTGGTAATGACAAGAACATTTTCAAAAATTTATGGCCTAGCAGGATTGAGAGTGGGCTGGGGATATGGATCAAAAGAAATTATTGATACGTTAAATAAAATTAAGCCACCTTTTAATGTAAATAAAGCAGCTTTGTTTGCCGCATCTGCCGCAATAAAAGATAGTGCTTGGTTAAATAAAGAAATTAAACACGTTAATAATTGGAATAAAAAAATGTTTAATGAATTTAAAAAAATGAAAATTGAAACTAATAAAAGCCATAGCAATTTTTTATTAGTAAATTTTGATAAAGTAAAAATTAATTCATCAAGAGTTTTTAAATTATTAGCGAAAGCAGGAATTTTAGTT
>CACBDC010000022.1 GCA_902537845.1 uncultured Pelagibacteraceae bacterium | reverse complement strand
GACCAAAGAGAAAAAAATTGTCCCTGATAAAATTCAACTAATCGCAGAAATGTTTTACACCTTCGTTGCTAAAATGATAAGTGATACAGCAGGGTCCAAAGCTAAACCTTATTTTCCATTTATATTTAGTTTATTTATGTTTGTTTTATTTTGTAATATGGTTGGGATGTTACCTTACTCATTTACAGTAACTAGCCATATTATTGTTACTTTAATTATGGCACTTTTTATCTTCATAGCAGTGACAATAATAGGATTTGTTAAACATGGTTTTAAATATTTAAGTATATTTGTTCCAAGCGGAGTTCCAGCAGTATTGTTGCCTTTGATCACTGTTATTGAAATCATTTCATATTTGAGTAGACCAGTCAGCTTGTCAGTAAGATTATTTGCAAACATGATGGCAGGACATACTATGTTAAAAGTTTTCGGTGGATTTGTAATAAGTTTAGGATTGCTTGGCGGGTGGTTACCGCTTAGTTTTTCGGTAGCATTAACTGGCTTAGAAATTTTAGTTGCATTTCTTCAAGCTTATGTTTTTGCAATATTAACCTGCATCTATTTAAATGATGCATTAAATTTACATCATTAATTAATAAAGGAGGAAAAATGGAGTTAGAAGCGGCAAAAATGATTGGAGCAGGTCTTGCTGCAATCGCGTTAGCAGGAGCTGGTGTAGGTATCGGAATAATTTTTGGTAACTACCTTTCTGGTGCAATGAGAAATCCATCTGCAGCTCAAAAACAATTCCCTAACTTACTTTTGGGTTTCGCTTTGGCGGAGGCCACTGGACTTTTTGGTCTTGTAGTAGCTTTAATTATTTTATTTGCATTTTAAATAAATAATTATGGATAGATACTTAAGTTTTATTATAGCTTTATTAGCTATACAAAATTATTCGTTTGCAGCTGAGGTGGGAATGCCTCAGCTGGATCCAAAATATTGGGCTTCACAAGCATTTTGGTTAATTTTAGTTTTTACAATTTTGTATATCTCTATTGCAAAATTTTACCTTCCGAAAATTAAAAATAATTTAGACAACCGTGAAAATAAAATTAAGGATGATTTAGAAGATGCTAATAAATTTAAAGATTTATCCGAGTCGAAATTAAAAGAATATG
Organism: uncultured Pelagibacteraceae bacterium; assembly: GCA_902537845.1. Classification (GTDB taxonomy): domain Bacteria; phylum Pseudomonadota; class Alphaproteobacteria; order Pelagibacterales; family Pelagibacteraceae; genus Pelagilacustribacter. The sequence goes on along the minus strand of CACBDC010000022.1, from coordinate 4,462 downwards.
AGAAGATTTTAGAAGATGCAAAAAAAGAAGTTATTAAAATTCACGTAGACTCAAAAAATAAATTAGATAGAGATATTCAAATAAAGAAATTAGCTATTGAAAAAGAAATTGAAAAAGAAATTACTAAAGCTCAAAAAGATATAAGTGAACTTAAAAAAAATTCTATTTCTGATATTCAAAAAATATCTGAAAATATTACTTCAAATATTATTGAAACAATTTCTGGTGATAAACTTAACGAAAGTAGCATTAAAGCAGCAGTTGAAGAAATAACGAAAAAAAACCAAAGTAAATATTTATGATGATTGATGCAACTTTTTGGGTAATGATATCCTTTTTTGCTTTTATGGGATTGCTTATATATTTTAAAATACCACAAAAAATTAAAACAACTTTAGAAGAAAATATTATTAATATTAAAAATCAAATTGATGAAGCTGATAAGCTTAAAGAAGATGCTAAAAATATTCTAACAGAACAAGAAAAAAAAATTAGCAATTCTAAAGCTGAGGTAAAACAGATGTTAAACAAAGCAAGCGAGGATGCTGAAAAAAATGTTATCAAAACAAATCAAGATTTTCATAATTTGATGGAGACGAGAAAGAAAAACTCAGAGGAAAGAATTAAACAACTTAAAAATCAGGCTCTTAAGGATATTAAAAATGCTTCTGTAAAAATTGCTATTGAGTCAGTAGAAAAACTCATTAAAAACTCACTGGATAAAAGCAAATTAGATAAAATTTACAGCTCTAGTCTTGAAGAAACAAAATTAGCACTTAAGAAAAAATCTAGTTAGAATAGGCCATAAACATATGGCAAAAAAAACAACTGTTATCGGTTCAGGTTTTGGAGGTCTAGCTGCTGCGCTTAGGTTAAAAGCTAAAGGCCATAAAGTTACTTTGGTAGAAAAACATCCTGATCTTGGTGGTCGTGCTAGAGTTTTTAAAAGAGACCAGTTTGTTTACGACGGTGGTCCAACAGTAATAACTGCCCCTTATCTATTTGAAGAATTATTTTCGCTGTTTAATAAAAATATTTCTGACTATGTCGAAATCGTACCTTTAGACTTATGGTATCGATTTGTATTTAGTAACGGGGATACATTTGATTACAATGGAGATGATAAATCTATGGAAGAGCAAGTTAGAAAGTTTAATTCTTCTGATTATGATGGGTATAAAAATTTAGTAAATTTTACTGAAAAAATTTTTAATAAAGGTTTTACAGATTTATCGGACAAGCCATTCAATAATTTAGTCTTTATGATGAAGCAAGTTCCATCTTTATTGAAATTAAAAAGTTATAAATCAGTCTACAGTTTAGTTTCGAAATATATTTCTAATGAAAAATTAAGAAGAGTATTTAGTATGCATCCTCTTTTAGTAGGTGGAAATCCTTTCAGTACTACATCAATATATACATTAATTTTATTTTTAGAGAAGAAATGGGGTATTCACTACTCAATGGGAGGAACAGGAAGTGTTGTTAAAGCTTTAGAAAAACTAATGATTGAGGAAAATATCAAAATTATTAAAGACGCTGAAGTTACAGAAATACTTACAGAAAATAAAAAGGTTAAAGGTGTTAAAATTAATAATTCAAAAATAATTAATAGCGATTATGTAATTTGTAATTCTGACCCCCCAAATGTTTATAACAATTTAATTAAATCAAAGGAAGATTATGATTTTTTATTTAAACAAAAAATGAAAAGGATGGATTATTCAATGGGATTATTTGTTTATTATTTTGGTTCTAAAAAAAAATACAACGATGTTGCACATCATACAATTTATTTTGGAGAAGCTTATGAAAAACATCTTAATAAAATTTTTGAAAAGAAGATTCTATCTGATGACATAAGCTATTATTTACATCGACCATCTGCAACAGATCCTAGTATGGCTCCGGAAGGCCAAGATGCTTTTTATGTGCTGGTTCCAGTGCCAAATAATTTATCAAAAGTTAATTGGATTGAGGAAGGTGATAAATTTAAAGAATTGGTTTTAGATAAAATGGATAAATCTGTTTTACCAGGTATTAAGGAAAATGTTGTGAGTGATTTTTATTTGACACCTGATTACTTTGAAATCGATCTAGCAACTCTTTATGGATCAGGATTTTCAATTCAGCCAAAATTTTCTCAGTCAGCTTATTTTAGATTTCATAATCAATCTGAAATATATAAAAACTTATATTTTGTGGGAGCTGGTACACATCCTGGTGCCGGAATGCCTGGTGTTCTCTCATCAGCAAAAGTTTTAGATAAATTCTTTTAATGAAAAGCAACTTATTAAAAAAACATGCTAAATCTTTTTATTGGGCAAGTTTTTTCCTTTCGAGTAATACTTTAAATAAAAGTTCATCTTTATACAATTTCTGTAGAACCTTAGACGATATAGTTGATGATGATAATAATTTAGATGAAAAGAAAAAAAATTTTTTAAAATTTAAAAAAGATTTTGAGAGCAGAAATCTAAATAATCAAATTATAAAAGATATGTGGTCAGTTATTGATAGTGAAAATATTTCTAAACAAATAGTAATAGATTTATTCGATGGAGTTGAAACAGACTTAAAGGAAAAAGTAGTGATTAATTCGAAAAAAGATTTGCTTGTTTATTCTTATAGAGTTGCCGGAACAGTCGGTCTAATGATGTCAAAAATACTGAAAGTAAATAATCGAGAAGCTCTAAAAGGTGCGATTGATCTTGGAATAGCGATGCAGCTTACCAATATAGCTAGGGACGTTTGTGAAGATAAAGCGCGTAATAGACAATATGTAAGTCATAATTTTTCAGAAATTCGAGATATTATAAATGACTCTCAAGTATTTTATGAAAATTCATTCAACTCTATTCGTAATATACCAATTAGATCAAGATTTTCTGTTATTGTTGCAAGACGTATTTACAGAAAAATAGGTGACTACATCCTTAAACAAAAAAATATTGATAATTACAATAAAGCCGGCAAAATCTATGTGCCTATGTTTGAAAAATTAATTCAGACCTTTTTATCTATTTTTGACTTTTTTAAATTATTGTTCATTAAAAATTTAAATTACGATAATCAAGCAAATCATAATATTTTAGAGAAAGAGATTAATTTAAATGAAAGAATTTGATTATATAATTATTGGTGGTGGATGCGCGGGCTTATCTTTGGCCTATGAGCTTGAAATTAATGATAAGTTAAAAGAAAAAACTTTAGCAATTATTGAAACTCGTGAAGAATATAAAAGGGACAAAACGTGGTCTTTCTGGAAAGTTTATAATCATAACTTTGATGATTGTGTAATTAAAAGTTGGAATAATTTTACAATAAACTCTAAGGATAATTCACATGAATTAACAAATAAGAAATTTCCCTATCAAAGTATTGATAGTGAAAAATTTTATAAAAAAATAAATTCTAAACTAAGCTTAAATCCTAATGTTAGTTTTTTTAAAAATATTAATGAGATTAATTCAAAAAACTCATTAATCTTCAACAGTATTTTTGAAGGTGAGCTAGACAAGTCTAAGCTATGGCAGCATTTTCAAGGAATAGAAATTGAAACACCAAAAAATATTTTTGATGATGAAATTATAAACTTAATGGATTTTAATTGTGATCAGAGAAATGACGTACATTTTTTTTATACTTTACCCTTCAGTAAAAACAAAGCTTTAATCGAAACTACATGGTTATCGGATTTAGAAGATCAAAATCTTATGGATTACGATTTACAATTAGAAAATTACATTAAGAATAATTTAGGTATAAAAAATTATAGAATTAATTTTATTGAGAAAGGAGCAATCCCCTTATTTTATCCTTCATTTAACAATAATAATAAAACTATTAACATTGGTTCAGCAGGTGGAATGACAAGACTAAGTACGGGATATACTTTTTTGAATATCCAAGAGCATAGTAATTACATTATGAAAAACATTAATAAAATTGAAAAAATTAATAAATTCAGTCTTGGAAAAAAATACCAATTTCTTGATAAAATTTTTTTAAAAGTTTTAAAGGATTATCCAGAAAGGATGCCAAAAATATTCTTTGATATGTTTAAAACATCTTCAAGTACTATTATCAAATTTTTATCAAACAAGAGTAACATCTTTGAAGATTTTTTAATTATTTTAAAAATGCCAAAATGGATTTTTTTAAAAAAGTTGTTTTAATATATGGATTATTTCAAAAACATGGATAATTATGAATTGGACAGATTTCATTCTGTAATATTTTTTATTTTGACTGTTGTGCTAACTGGATCAGGTTTATTTGGTGACATTTATGATTTGTCTAATGAAAAAAAAATCCCAAACAATTTTACTATAATTTGTTTTTTTCTAATAGCTACAATTGGTGTATCTCATGGTGCGCTGGATAATTTAAAGGGGGCAAAATTACTTAAAAAATTTAAAATTAAAAATATTTCAATTTTTTATTTGTCCTACTTAGTTGT
>CACBDC010000021.1 GCA_902537845.1 uncultured Pelagibacteraceae bacterium | reverse complement strand
CATACACCAGTAGTACAAATTGGTCACCGTTATGGAATGACACTTTTTATTGCCTCAGAAGTTATGTTTTTTGTTGCTTGGTTCTGGGCTTATTTTAATGCAAGTTTATTTCCAACGGACTCTATTGGAGGTACTTGGCCACCACCTGATATAAAAACATTCGATCCATGGGATATACCATTAATAAATACTCTTATTTTGTTATTATCTGGAACAACAGTAACTTGGGCACACCACGCAATGTTAGAGAACGACAGAAAAGGACTCGTGAATGGATTAATTGCAACTGTTTTTTTAGGATTTATATTTTCATGCTTTCAAGCTTATGAGTACCACCATGCCACATTCACTTTAGATGGAAATATTTACGGTTCTACGTTTTACATGGCTACAGGCTTTCACGGTTTTCACGTAATCGTTGGGACAATTTTCTTAGCCGTTTGCCTATTTAGATCAATGAAAGGTCATTCAACACCAACGCATCACTTTGGTTTTGAGGCCGCCGCTTGGTATTGGCACTTTGTTGATGTAGTTTGGTTGTTCCTTTTTGCTGCAATCTACATTTGGGGAAGCTAAACTCAAATTGAAAAAAGCATTCTTATTTCAACTATTCGTTATTTTCTTTATAACATTATTTTGTGCACTAGGCACTTGGCAGCTTTATAGGCTTCAATGGAAATTAGAATTAATTAGTGAAATAACTTTTGGGCTAGACTCTCAACCAATTGAATACTCAAGCTCTATAAAAAAAAATTATCAGAGAGTTAACGCTAAAGGAAAATTTGATTTTGATAAACAAATCTACCTCTATAGTTTGAATGAAAAAGGAAAACCTGGGTATGATGTAGTAACTCCATTTAGAACAAACAAAAACGAGAACGTACTGGTTAATAGAGGATGGATAAATAAAGAACTTAAGGGTAACACTAAAATAAACCTCAATTCACCAACTGAGCAAAATATTGTTGGTCTTCTGAGAGAAATATATAAGCCAAATATGTTTAAACCAGGTAATGATATTAAAAATAATATTTGGTTTTCAATAAATTTAGAAGATCTGAAAGAGGCTACAGGAGAACAATTCAATGAGTTTGTAATTTTTTTGGAGGATAATCAAGTTAGGGCACCTGTTCCTAAAAAGATCAGTATTGATGTGCCAAATAATCACCTTAAATATGCTATAACATGGTATGCAATATCAATCTCGATAATTTTTTATTACTTGTATTTTAGAAAAAAAAAATGAATTATTTAAGCACTAGGGATAAATCTTTAAAATTTAGTTTTAAAGATATTTTCTTAAGAGGACTTGCGCCAGGCGGAGGGTTATTTTTACCTGCTGAAATAAAGAAGTATAATCAAGAAGAACTTAATCATTTAAGTCAACTAAATTATAATGAACTTGCTACAGAAATTATCTTTAATTTCTGTTCAGGTGAAATTAAAAAAAAAGAACTTAGCTCACTGATACAAAGATCTTATAGTAGTTTTAAAGATAAAGAGGTAGTTAATTTAAAAAAGATTGGAGATATCGATCTTCTTGAGCTTTACCATGGGCCTACTTTAGCTTTTAAAGATATTGCAATGCAGGTAATTGGCAACATGTATGACTACTTAGAAGTCGCTAAAAACAAAACTGTAAATGTAGTAGTAGCTACATCAGGAGATACTGGTTCAGCAGCTATTGCAGCATTAAGTAATAGAAAAAATATAAATCTTTTTGTTCTGCATCCGCATAATAAAATTTCAAAAATTCAAAGAAAAATAATGACAACAATTGGTGGAGCTAATATTTATAATATTGCTATTGAGGGTTCATTTGATGATTGTCAAAAAATTGTAAAAGAGCTTTTTAATGAAGATAGTTTTAGAACAAAAATAAACATGTCTGGTGTAAATTCAATAAATTGGGCAAGAATTGTTTGTCAAATTGTTTATTATTTTTATTCTTTCTTTAAATTAAAAAAAAATATTATTAACTTTTCTGTACCAACTGGTAATTTTGGTGATATCTATGCTGGATATGTGGCAAAAAAAATGGGTTTACCGATTAATAAACTTATAGTTGCTACAAATAAAAATGACATTTTACAAAGAGTTATTAATACAGGTGAATATAAACCAGATACAGTGAAATCAACCATCACACCAAGTATGGATATCCAAGTTGCCAGTAATTTTGAGAGACTTCTATATTATATATTAGATGAAAGTGATAGCAAGGTAGGATTGTTAATGAATGCTCTGTCATCAAAAAGTTTATTTAATTTAGAAAAAAAACAAATCAATAAAATAAAAAAAGATTTTGAAGCAGTAAAAGTTACAGATGAAGAGACAGTAAGTATTATTGATGAGATATATAAGGAACACAAATTTATAATTGACCCCCATACTGCTACTGGAGTAGGAGCAGCAAAAAGTTTTAAAAATTTAGGAGATATAGTTGTTCTTGGTACAGCTCATCCTTACAAGTTTAACGATACTATTAAAAAAGCAATAGGAAAAAATTTAGACTCACCTGAGCATTTGAAATTGAATATAGATAAAAAGGAAACATTTGATATTATTGGGAATTCAAATTCAGAAGTTAAAAATTATATTTTGGGCAAAATACAATGAGAATAAAAATAGGAGACAAATTACCTAACTCGGAATTATTTTATCTTGATCAAAATAACGATGTAAAAAAAATTGATATTTTAGATCTTTGTAAAAACAAAACTATTATTTTAGGTATGCCTGGTGCTTTTACAAAAACTTGCTCAGCTCTTCATCTTCCTGGCTATTTAAAAAATTACGAAATATTTAGTAAAAAGGGAATTTCTAAAATTATATGTATTGCTGTAAACGATCCCAATGTTATGAAGGCTTGGGGTGAAAATCAAAATGTTGGGAGTAAAATTTTCATGGCTGGCGACCCCTTTCTTAAATTTACAAAAGCTATTGGGGCTGAAGTAGATAAATCTGAAAAGGGATTAGGAATTAGATCTAATCGTTATACTATGTTGGTAGAGAACAGTGAAGTTAAAAAAGTAGAGGAAGAGAAAGAAACAGCTGCTTGTGAATTATCATCAGCTGAAAGCTTTTTGAAATCTATTTAGTTTTCGAAACTGCCAATTCATCAACAAGATTATTATATTTGTTCCCAGCGTGTGCCTTAACCCACCTCCAAGAAACTTTATGTTTTAGACAAGCACTGTCTAATTTAATCCAAAGATCTTTATTTTTTACTGGTTTCTTGTTTGCATTTTTCCAATTATTAACTTTCCACTTTTTAATCCAATCAGTTATTCCATCTTTCACATATTTAGAGTCAGTAAAAATTGTAATCTCTGATTTTTTTTTTATTTTTTTTAATGCCATAATTGGAGCTATTAATTCCATCCTGTTATTAGTTGTATTACTTTCACTTCCTGAAATACTTAATTGATTAGAATCATCTAAGATGATTGCTGCCCAACCTCCTTTCCCGGGATTTCCAGAGCAAGCACCATCAGTATAAATTTTTAATTTCATTAAAAGAAATAATCCTCATGATTTTTTGCATTCTTGTGAAATTCTAATCTTTTTAAATACTCCATTGGATCTTTTATTTTAACTATTGCTCCCTCTACTTTATTTAATGCATCAAATACTCTAGTCAGCAAGAATCTCAAAGCAGCGCCTTGAGATAAAACCTTAATATTATTTAATTCTTCATCAGTTAATTTTCTTATAGAAGTATATCCGTCTATAAAGTTTTTTGCTTTAGTAACGTTAAAGCTTAAATTACTTTTTAGACCGTCAAAACACAAAGCGTTAAAGCAAATAGCGATTTCAAAAGCAAAAAAATCTTCACATGAAAAATAAAAGTCAATCACACCACTAAATTTATCTTGAATAAAAAAAATATTGTCGTGAAATAAATCTGCGTGAATTATTCCTCTTGGCAGATTTTTTGGCCAACTTTTTTCCACATCATTAAGATTTTCCTCAATTAATCTTGGCAGATCTTTATGTATATTTTCACACTTATCTTTTACTGAATTAAATAATTTTCTCCATGAATTTATAGATAGATCATTTTGCCGTTTTAATTTTAAATTCTTTGTGAGCTCATGCATTTTAGCTATTTCAGATCCGACTGATTTACAATTGGCTGGAGATAAATTTTGCTTAGCCTTTCCATCAAGAAATGAAACAATCATTAATTTTTTTCCCCCAAAATTTGTTATAGTTTCATTATTATTATTAGAAATAGGAGCAGGGCATTTAAAGCTAGCTTTATTTAAAGATGACATTAGATCAGAAAAAAAAGGAAGATCAGCAGATTTAACTCTTTTTTCGTAAATAGTTAATATAAATTTTTTTTTATTAACCGATAAAAAATAGTTTGTATTTTCAATACCTTCCTCAATTCCTTTAAATGAGTCCAATTTACCTAAACTATAATTAGATAAAATTTCCTCAATTTTATTTCGATTTAACTTTGTATAGACAGCCATTAATTGAGTTCTTTCGGCAATTTAAATACAACTTTTTCCTCTGCAACTATTACTTCTTCAATAGAAACCTTCCTATCTTTTTTTATATTAGTCAGCAATGCTTGTACTAATTTTTCCGGCGCTGAAGCACCTGAGGAAATTCCAATAGTATTAGAATTCTCTATTTCGTGAAAAGGTATTTCCTTTTCTGAATGCATTAATTGAGAGTTTTCACATCCAGCTTTTTTTGCGACCTCAACTAGCCTTACCGAATTTGATGAATTTCGACTTCCAACTACAAAAAATAAATCACACTTAGATGCTATTTCTTTCACAGCTGATTGACGATTAGTTGTAGCGTAACAAATATCTTCCTTGATCGGCCCTTTGATTTTAGGAAATTTTTTTTTAAGAGCATTAATTATTTCCGCCGTATCATCTACTGAGAGGGTTGTCTGAGTTATATAAGCCAGTGGTTTTTTAAAATTATTAGCCTGAAGATTTTCAACATCACTTTTAGTTTCTATCAATTTAATTGATCCTAACGGTAGCTGACCCATCGTGCCAATAACCTCAGGATGATTTTTGTGCCCAATTAAAAATATTTCATATCCTTTTTTATGTAACTGTTCAGACTCTCTATGAACCTTCGAAACTAATGGGCAAGTTGCATCCACATAAGATAAATTTTTAAATTTTGCTTCGTCGGGAACTGATTTAGGAACTCCATGTGCAGAAAAAATCACAGGTCTACTATTATCTTTTACTTCAGAAAGCTCGTCTACAAATATTGCCCCTTTTTCTCTTAGTTCATCAACAACTTGTTTATTATGAACAATTTCATGTCTTACATATACAGGAGCTCCATATTTATTTATTGCCTTTTCGACAATTTCAATAGCTCTTTTAACACCAGCACAAAACCCTCTCGGTGAAGCTAAATAAATTTTAAGTTCTTTTTTCATTCTTTTCTAACAAGTATTCGAGCAATATATGCGGAAAAGTAAGAGACGCCAAACCAATAAATATCACTTTTAAAATTGAGACCTGCATTGAGTAATAATTATTAAGAAGAAATATTCCTAATAAAAAGAAAAATGCAGTTATTATTGTTAATGGTATTGCTTTTTTTAAAAAAAGATAAAGCCCTTTTTTTAGATTTTTTTTATTCAATTCATGCATCAAAGATATTGAGTGTCTTATCGAATGCAGAAAGCAAAAGTATAAAGTAAAAGCAATTAATGGATGAAAAACTGAGTTAAGAAATAGTATTGATAATGTATCTAAAGTTGCTTGTCCCCAATACTCATTGAGGAAGTAATTTGAGGCTAAACCAAGAACTATAAATACTCCAATTAAACTTTGAGATACATTAAGCTCCACATTCAAAACTTCAAAAATTTGAAATGTTTCAATTG
>CACBDC010000020.1 GCA_902537845.1 uncultured Pelagibacteraceae bacterium | reverse complement strand
TAATGGCAGCTCACTTTATATTTAGGATTTTTAAGTCTATTGATAGATTCAATTTCTGATTGCATTCCAGTGTAATGAATTATCACAAACTTAATATCTCTATTAAACCTCGTTTTTTTTGAGTAATTTGGCGAAAAATCTGATTTAATTTTCATTGTTTGACTATAAAGCTTATTGTTTCCATTATTTAAACAATTTTAAGCTAAATTTTATATAGAATATAGAGTAAAATTATATATATAGCCTTTATGCATTATTTAAAAAACTTCAAAATTCTAGTGCCAGTATTATTTATGGTCTTTTTATTAGGACCGAAATTATATTCTGCTGAAGAATGCTTCGAAAAGACCAGTAGAGCAGTTTTCAAATTTAACATGGCTTTAGACGATGTTATTTTAGAGCCTTTGGCTAAAGGGTACAACAAATTACCGAGTCCAGTAAGAAAAGGAACGAATAATTTTACATCTAATATTGGAACTTTATTATCTATTCCAAATAATATCCTTCAAGGCAATTTTAAACAATTGGGTCACTCTGTAGGAAGTTTCGCAATAAATTCTACAGTTGGACTGCTTGGTGTTTTAAACCCTGCAGAAAAAATAGGGCTTAACCCACATAAAGAAGATGTTGGGCAAACTCTAGGCACTTATGGAGTAAGCACCGGATGTTATTTTGTACTTCCAGTTTTGGGGCCAACAACTGTTAGAGATAGTGTTGGAATTTTTGCAGACACTTTTATTGATCCGTTTGCTCACATCACAATTAGAGAAAAAGAATTACTCAGTACTTCAGGAAATAATTTAGATTACTTTTCTGTAAAAGCTACAGGTGCGATCGATTTTAGGGCAGAAAATGATAAGAATTTTGAAAGTTTGGAAAAAAATTCAATAGACTTGTACTCATCTATTAAAAGTATTTACTTGCAAGATAGAGAAAATAAAATAAGAAATTCAATAGAAGATCAAGACGATTGGGGAAGTCTAGACAACTAAGATTAAGATGAAAAAATTAGTTGTTTATCTATTTTCAATATTTTTTTTCTTAAGTAGTTCGTTACAAGCCTATAGCTCAAATCCCAGGGATTTTGTCAATGATTTAGTGAGTGATGTTATTGCTAAATTATCTGACAAAAATCTAAATAAGGAGCAAAAAGAAATATTTATTGAAGAAGTAGCTTTAGAATATGTTGATATAAATGCCCTAGGTTTATACACACTTGGGGAATTAAGAAAATCATCTAGTAAAGATGATATATCCGGCTATCAAAAATCTTTTGAAAAATATTTTTTAAAAAGCCTTACTTCAAGGCTCTCTGAATATTCATCAAGTAAATTTGAAATTTTAAATGAGGATAAAAAAAGTGCTACTTATACAATAGTGAGTTCTAAAGTTATTCCAGATGATGGTGGTCCAGATATAAAGATTGATTGGAGGATTTATACTAAGGATCCTGATAAACCTCTGATAAGGGATTTGATAGTGGAAGGATTAAGTCTAGCTAGAACTCAAAAGGAGGAATTTGCATCAATTTTAAGTTCTAATGATAATGACATTAAAGCTTTAATCATCAAACTGGAAGAGTTTGTTCAAAATTAGTTGGTGGGCCCGCCAGGACTCGAACCTGGGACCAATACATTATGAGTGTACTGCTCTAACCAACTGAGCTACAGGCCCAAAACATTATCTTTATATCACAATTAATTATTTTTCTAAGAAACTTTTTAATTGCTTTGACCTACTTGGATGTTTTAGTTTTCTCAAAGCTTTTGCTTCTATTTGTCTAATTCTTTCCCTGGTAACAGAAAATTGTAATCCTACTTCCTCTAAAGTATGGTCAGTATTCATCCCAATTCCAAAACGCATTCTTAAGACTCTTTCTTCTCTTGGAGTTAATGATGCTAAAATTTTTGTAGTAGACTCACTTAAATTTGATTGAATAGCTGTGTCTAAAGGTTGAAGCGCATTTTTATCCTCAATAAAATCACCCAAACTACTATCCTCCTCATCTCCAACCGGTGTTTCAAGAGAAACTGGTTCTTTTGCTATTTTTAATACTTTTCTCACTTTTTCTAGTGGCATTGCTAATTTTTTTGCCAACTCTTCCGGTGTGGGTTCCCTTCCGAATTCACTCATTATCTGTCTTTGAGTTCTAACAATTTTATTTATTGTTTCAATCATGTGAACTGGAATTCTTATTGTTCTAGCCTGGTCAGCTATTGACCTTGTGATCGCTTGTCTAATCCACCAAGTTGCGTAAGTTGAAAATTTATATCCCCTTCTATACTCAAACTTGTCAACGGCTTTCATTAATCCTATATTCCCTTCTTGAATTAAATCTAAAAACTGAAGACCTCGATTAGTATATTTTTTTGCTATTGATATTACCAATCTCAGATTGGCTTCAACCATTTCTTTCTTGGCTATTCTCGACTCTCTTTCTCCTTTTTGAATTCTGCTAACTAATTTTTTAAATTCACCAACTGAAAGGCCAATTTTTTTACTAAACTCAACTAGCCTATCTTTTATTTCTGTAAAATCTTTTTTATATTTTTTAAAAAAAGCTTTCCAGGTTGGGTTTTCTTTTAAAAAAGACTCAAATTTAGGATTTATCTCATTACCCACGTAATATTTTAAAAACTCTTCTCGTGATATCTTGTTATCCATTGCCAATCTTAAAAGAACACCTTCCAGTGAAACGATTTTTTTATTTTCTTTATAATGTGATTGCACTAATTCTTCTACAACATGGGGAGCTAGTTGTAGATTTTTAAAATTATCAACTAAGATTTCTTGTATCTTTTTAAAATTTTTATTCTTTGAAACAGATAATTCCTTTGAGGCAAGTAAGCATTCAAGCTTTTCAACTTGATACTTTTGAAGCTTAGAATAATTTTTATTAAGAGAGTCTAAAATGTTTATAATTTTAGGTTTAATCTCTTCTTCCATCTTAGCAAGTGAAACGTTAAACTCATCTTCATCAGTATTGGTGTTGTCATCTTTTTTTTCTGCTTCCTCTATTTCTTCTTTATCTTTATCTTTTTTTTGTTTCGATTTTTTATTAATCTTTAGGTCATCATCATCATCTAAAGCTTCGAAATCTTCATATGTTGAATCTATATCAATTATATCTCTTACCAACATTTGTTGATTTTCTATCTGCTCTTTCCATTCAAATATTTTTTTTCCAACAATGGGACTCTGAGTAAGAGCGTTAATCATAACGTCTTTTCCCGCTTCAATTCTTTTTGCTATAGCAATTTCTCCCTCTCTTGAGAGAAGCTCAACTCCTCCCATTTCTCTTAAATACATTCTTATTGGATCATCACTTTTATCCGAGGTCTTCTCTTCAGACTGTGCTGTTACCTCTTTTTTCTTATTTGACTGATATTGGGATTTTTTTTCTACTAGTGTTATTTTCTCATCTACTAATATTATAAATGCTCTTTCAACATTTTCGTTAGTGCTATTTCTTTTTCCTAATGACTTTCCTAATTCTTCATAAGTAATGAAGCCTCTATGCTTTCCCTTATCTAGGAGCCTTTCGAAAGATTTTGTTATGAGTTTTTCAGGCATATTAAGTAAAAGATATATATAATCACTAAGTCTAAAAAATCTATACTTTATTTAATCCCTATTTAGCTGACTTTTAAGCTTAATTAATTCTGAATATGAGTTTTCATCTAGGTTGTTTATTAATTTTTGCTCAAGAGATTCTATCTTTCTTAAATTACTTTGTTCTTTGTGATCTTTAATTAATTCATCAAGCAGATTTGCAACCTCTTCTTCATTTTTATTTTTAATTATTATTTGAATATTTGAATTTTCGTTTATTTCCCCTACAATTTTTTCATAACTAGTATTTATTTTTTTATTAATTACCTCCTTATCATTTCCTTCAATTAAATAAGTTGTAATTTCTTTTTTTAAACTCTCATTTTTTTCAGCCAAAAACTCTATTTCTGATAAATCTTCTAATTTTTTTGAAGCTATTTCTAAATAATTTAAAATTATGAATAGGATAGAAAATTCAATAATTTGAATTCTAGATAAATCTTTTCTTTTTTGATGCAAAAGCTTTGTCTCTTTGAGAATTTGATGATCTTTTTTCTTTTTATATGGAGAATATTTGTAATCTCGTTTTGAAGACAGTATTGGGGTTAATTTTTTTATTTTTTCTAGGAAATCCTCTAAAACATACTTTTTGAGTGTTTCGTCTTGAATTGAATATGATAAGCTTTTAATTTCTTTTTCAAATTTTGAAATTTCATAAGGATTGTTCTGATCTATTTTACTAAGATGATAATTCCAAATAAAAGATTGGATTATTTCTTTTTCTTTTAACAAATTAATTAATCCCTCCTTACCTTTCTGTTTAATATAATCATCTGGATCAGTTCCGTCGGGCATAATTGAAAAATATATTTTATTTTTCTCGTTTATTAATGAAAATAATTTTTCTGCAATTCTTAACGCAGCTTTTTGTCCACTTTCATCTCCATCTAAACAAATAATAGGATCTGAAAAAAATTTCCATATTAAGCTAATTTGTCTCTCAGTCAGTGCAGTTCCTGAATTTGCAATCACATTTTTAACTCCAGAGGAATAAACGCTCACGACATCCATATAACCCTCTACAATTAAAACTTCATCTGTTTCCGATCTTGTTTCTTTCGCTTTATCTAAATTGAAAATCATATTTCCTTTTTTATAAAATTCTGTTTCTGGTGAATTTATATATTTGGCTAATTTACTCTCACGAATAATTCTTCCGCCAAAGGCGATCGTATCTCCTGTTATATTGTTAACAGGAAAAATTACTCTTGAATTAAATCTATCTATAAATTTGCCGGTTTTTTCATTTTTATAATAAAGACCAGTTGAGTTAATTTCTTCTTTAGAATAGTTTTTAATTAGCTCTTCATAAAAGTTATTTTGCCAAGGTACATACCCTAATTTAAACTCTTCGATTATATTTTTCTTTAAATCCCTTTTAAAAAGATACTCAAGCGCATCTTTATTATCTGAATTAAATAATTGCTGATGAAAATAATTCAAATATTCTTTAAAAATTTTTTTATATGTCTGAAATCTAAGGTCTTTCTTTTGATCGAAATTTGAAAATCTATAAGGTTGCATTCCTGCTTCTGCTGCAAGAGATCTTACAGCTTCTCCAAATCCTATAGATTTTGTTTTCATCAAAAAATCAAAAATATTTCCATGTTCGCCGCTGCTAAAACAGTGATAGAATTCTTTTTCATCATTGACTGTAAATGAAGGGCTTTTCTCGTTCTTAAAAGGAGAAAGCCCAATAAACTCTTTTCCTCTTTTTTTTAATTGAACTGTCTTTCCAACTATTTGGGATACTTTTAATCTTAATTTTATTTCATCAAGATATTCTTTTGGATATTTCATTTTAATTTAAAAGCTCTTTTATAATTAAACTTACTTTTGAAAAATCAAGGGAGTCTGCATGTTTAGATTTCAACGCTCCCATAACTTTTCCCATGTCTTTCATAGAGGATGCTCCTACTGCTTTTATCACTTCTTGGCAGATTTTTTTTGTTTCCTCCTCGCTTAATTGTTTTGGCAAAAAGGCTGTTATCACCTCGATCTCTTTTTTTTCATTTTCTAAAAGCTCGTTTCGTCCTGCCTTTTTGTAGACTTCACAAGACTCGTTCCTCTGTTTAATCATTTTTTTTAAAATCGCTGTTATATCGCTATCAGACATTCCTTTTTGCCCTTTTGAGCGCCCTGCTATTTCAGCATCTTTTATTGCTGAAACGACCAATCTTAATGTTGGGTAGACGCCTTTATCTTTAGCCTTTAACGCTTCGTTTAACTTTTCATCGATTTGCTTTTTCAGAGACATAAACTTCGAATTATTTTAATCACAATTCTTAACTAAAACAAAAAGAACTTTCTTGACGATTTTATTTCTATTTCATATGTTGCGCAAAATCATGTTTATAAGTTTTTTACTTTAACTCATGAGTTGTATTTGAAACCTTTTATTCAAAATATAAACTCAATTAAAAATCTTAATAAGATCGATTCTAACGCTATTTTAATTCTTCAAAATGGTAAATTTTTTAAAGGTTTAGGTTTAGGCTATCAAGGAACTGCTACAGGAGAAGTATGCTTCAATACTTCGATAACTGGATATCAAGAAATAATATCGGACCCATCTTATGCTGAACAGATTATAAATTTTACTTTTCCACATGTTGGTAATGTAGGAACTAACCATGAGGATCATGAGTCTGATAAAGTTTGGGCTAAAGGAGTAATCATTAATACTGAGATTACAAGTCCATCGAGCTATAGGGCGCTTAAGCACTTAGATGAATGGTTAAAAAAGAATAAAATCGTAGGTATTACTGGCATTGATACAAGAAATCTTACAAATTTTATTAGAGATAAGGGGGCTCCTAAAGGAACAATAT
>CACBDC010000019.1 GCA_902537845.1 uncultured Pelagibacteraceae bacterium | reverse complement strand
CTCGAATAAATCACAACACTCCTCATTGTCATAGCTATCAAAAAATAAAAAATGTTTTAAATCATGAAAGCAAAGGCGTTTATCAAGGAAAAATTTTCGTAAAAAGTACTGCACAGAAAACGGATGCTTATCAATTAAGTAAAGCTTTAATTTTAAATGATACAGCAGAATTTGATGCAAAACCCGAGTTAGAAATTTACGCTGATGATGTAAAATGCTCCCACGGATCTACCTCTGGAAGTATAGATATAAACTCAATACATTATTTGAAATCGAGAGGCATACCTGAAAAGGAAGCATATCAAATGTTAATCAATGGTTTTTTATGTGAAATCTTAGAAAAATTATCAGAGGGAAAAATAAAGAATTTTTTAAAAGAAAAGTTAGAAAGACAAATTAATGAATATTAAAAGCATAAAAAAAGAGTTTCCAATTTTTAAACAAAAAATTAATGGCAAACCTCTGGTGTATTTAGATAGCGCTAACTCTTCTCAAAAACCAAAAGTTGTTATAGATAAAATCTCAAACTTTTATGAAACAGAGTTTTCTAATGTTGGGAGAAGCGTTCATACTCTAGCAGTAAAAGCAACAAATAGATTTGAGGCTACGAGAGATAAAGTTCAAAAATATTTAAATGCTAAACATAGAGAAGAAATAATATTCACTAAAGGTGCAACAGAAGCAATAAATCTAGTAGCTTCGTCATACGGTAAAAAATATATTAATAAAGGAGATGAAATATTAATTACAGAATTAGAACATCACTCGAACTATGTTCCTTGGAATTTTTTAAGGACTGAGAAAGGAGCTGTGATTAAATTTGCTCAAGTTAATGAAAATGGTGATGTTGAAATAGAAGAAATCAAAAAATTAATCACAAGTAAAACTAAAATTATTGCTATTACCCATATATCTAATGTTACTGGAGCAGTATTACCGATAACAAAAATTGTAGATCTTGCAAAAGAAAAAAATATTCCAGTGCTGATTGATGGGACCCAAGGTGCACCACATTCTGCCATTGACATGCAAAAAATTGATTGTGATTTTTATGCAATATCTTGTCATAAAATGTACGGTCCAAACGGTCTCGGTATATTATACATGAAAAAAAAATGGGTTGACGATTTACCTCCATATCAAGGTGGTGGCGGTATGATCAATGAAGTAAAAAAAGAAGGTATAACTTTTGCAGACGCTTACACGAAATTTGAGGCTGGAACAATGCAAACAGCAGAGGTAGTCGCATTTGCAGAGTCACTTAAATTTATTGATGGTCTAGGAATTAGGAATATTGCATCACATGAGAATGAGATTTTACAATACGGTTTAGAAAAACTAAAAAAAAATAATTCTGTAAAAATAATCGGCGATCCAAAAGAAAGAGGCTCAGTTTTGTGTTTTACTTTAAAAGATATCCACCCTCATGATATTGCAACTATTTTGGACGATGATGGTGTTGCAATAAGAGCCGGGCATCATTGTTGTCAAATATTACATGATAAACTCGGTATATCTGCAACAGCTAGAGCTTCAATTGGAGTTTATAACGATAAAGAGGATATAGACAAGTTATCTGAGGCAATTCAAAAATGTCAGAAAGTATTTCAAAATTAAATGGAACTTAAAGAGCTATATCAAGAAATAATTTTAGATCATGGGAAAAATCCTAGAAATAAAGGAAAGTGTGATGGCTACACTAATGATGCAAAAGCTCACAATCCTTTATGTGGTGACAAAGTTCATATTTATTTAAAACTTAACAAAGAAAAAGAAATTGAAGATTTAAGTTTTGAAGGAGAAGGGTGCGCTATCTCTTTGGCCTCAGCATCTATTTTGACAGAAACTGTTAAAGGAAAAGATTTATCATTCTTAAAAAAAGTAAATGAGGATTTTATAAACATGATTAAAAATAAAACAAAAATTACATTAAATAGCCTTTCCGAGGAACAGATTACTACGATTTCTTCTTTGTCTGGTGTCCAAGAATTTCCAATGAGAGTTAAATGTGCAACAATGGCTTGGCATACTTGTTTGTCAGCATTTGAAAAAAAATGAGTGAATTAAAAGACAAGGTAATTTTAGAGATTAAAAAGATTTATGATCCTGAAATACCGGTGAATATATATGAATTGGGTCTAATTTATAAAATAGATATTGAAAATGGGAAAAAAGTAAATATAGAAATGACTTTAACCTCTCCAAATTGTCCAGTAGCTGAAAGTTTGCCTAAAATGGTTAAAGATAATATATTAAAACTTGATGGTGTTGATGATGTTGATTTAAGATTAGTCTGGGATCCGCCTTGGACTAAAGAAAAAATGTCTGAAGCTGCAAAGTTAGAGTTAAATTTATGAGTGAACAAGTAATTAAATTAAGCGAGAATGCAGCTAAAAGAATTAAAGAAATCATGTCTAAAGCTGAAGAAAAAACTATTGGCGTTAGAGTAGGTGTGAAATCTGGTGGTTGTGCTGGAATGTCTTATATAATGGAGTATGCAAAAGATATTAAACCTAATGAAGAAATTGTAGAAGATAAAGGAGTAAAAGTTTTAATTGATCCTAAAGCGATAATGTATCTTTTAGGCACAGAAATGGACTATAAGAAAGAGAAATTTTCATCTCAATTTGTATTTAAAAATCCTAATGAAACTGAACGTTGCGGATGTGGAGAGTCTTTTAAAGTTTAACCACTATAATACATCTCGAATTCAATCGGATGAGGTGTATGTTCGAATTTATAAATTTCTTGGAATTTTAATTCTATATAAGCGTCTATTTGATCATCAGTAAATACTCCACCTTCAGTTAAAAATTTTCTATCTTTATCAAGGTTTTGCATAGCTTCTCTTAAAGATCCACACACGGTTGGAAGTTTTTTAACTTCATCCTCTGATAAAGAGTATAAGTCGTCATCAAAAGATTTACCCGGATCAATCTTATTTTTAATACCATCTATCCCTGCCATAAGCATTGAAGCAAAAGTTAAGTACGGATTTCCCGCAGCATCTGGAAATCTTATTTCACATCTTGCTGCTTTAGGATTCATTATTACTGGTATTCTACATGAAGCTGATCTATTTCTAGCTGAATAAGCTAAAATCACTGGAGCTTCAAAACCAGGGATTAAACGTTTGTAACTATTTGTTGTTGCGTTTGAGAATGCATTAATTGCTTTAGCGTGTTTAAGTATTCCGCCAATATAATACAATGCTTCTTTCGAGAGCCCTGCATACTCTTTACCCATAAATACTGGAGTATTACCTTTCCAGATTGATTGGTGACAATGCATTCCTGAGCCGTTGTCTCCTTTAACTGGCTTTGGCATAAACGTTGCGGTTTTTCCGAAAGAATGCGTAACCATTTGGACTGCATATTTGTATAGCTGTACGTTGTCAGCTTGATTTGTTAGTGTCCCAAAATACATTCCCAACTCATGTTGACTTGGAGCAACTTCATGGTGATGTTTTTCAACTTTTACACCCATATCTTTTAAAGCTTTTAAATATTCACCTCGCATATCCTGAGCACTATCGACTGGAGGAACTGGGAAATAACCGCCTTTTATTCCGGGTCTGTGTGCCATATTACCGTTTTCATATTTTTTTCCTGTATTGTATGGACCCTCAGAACTGTCAATATTAAAACTAGTTTCGTTCATATCATTTTTAAATCTAACGTCATCAAAAACAAAAAATTCTGGCTCAGGTCCAAAATAAGATTTATCACCAATACCACTTTTTTTTAAATATGCTTCAGCTTTTTTTGCTGTTCCTCTAGGGTCTCTTTCGTAAGGGTCTTTTTTTACTGCATCAAGAATATCGCAGAAAATATTTAGTGTAACGTGGGAGTTAAATGGATCTATGATTGGTCTTTCAAGGTCAGGCTTTAAAATCATGTCTGACTCATTTATTGCTTTCCAACCTGCAATTGACGAACCATCAAAAAATACTCCGTTACTGAGCATATCTTCGTCAACTACAGTTGAGTCCATTGTTAAGTGCTGTAGCTTACCTTTTGGATCGGTAAATCTTAGATCAACAAATTCAACTTGTTTGTCCTTTATAAGCTTAAGTACGTCTTTTGAACTCATTTTGCTCCTCTTAAATTTTGTATAATCGATGCGAACATATATAAGGATGCTTTTTAGAGTATAATTAAATATATATATCAGCTATGCGTTTATCACATATATACACTTTTGACTTGAAATGAGAGAAGCAAATACCCTGGATTTATCCTTATTAATTTTATTAGCCGTTATCTGGGGTTCTTCTTTCTTTAATATTAAGATTGCCACATATTCATATGACCCAATTACACTCGCGTTAGTAAGAGTAATATTCGCAAGTATCCCATTATTAATTCTTTGTAAACTTAAAAAAATTAAAATTGATGCCTTTAGTAAAAACTGGAATTGGTATGCACTTATTGGCATGTGTAATATTGCGATACCTTTTGTTCTTATTGCAATAGGGACAGCTAAAATAAATAGTTACCTGGCAGCAATTTTAATGAGCACAACTCCATTGAGTGGATCAATACTAGCACATTTTTTTACTAAAGATGAAAAACTATCTTTTTTAAAATCTTTAGGTGTTTTGATAGGTTTTAGTGGAATTATATTATTATTTTTTGATAAAGTGATAATTAACAGTGAAAACTATATTTATGCTCTAATAACTATTCTTGGATCGACATTTTATTGCATCGGTGGATTGCTAACTTTAAAATTAAAAAAAGAAAAGAACGAAAATGTTACTACATCAACGACTTTATGGTCAGTTATTTTTTTATTACCCTTTTCTCTAATTATCGAGACTCCTTGGGAGTCAAAACCAACTTTAGTATCAACTTTGTCGTTATTATACCTAGGCATAATTGCAACAGGACTAGCGTGGTTAATAAGATTCAGAATTTTAACTGTAAATGGCTTAGTTTTTCAAACTCAAGTGGCATACCTAATTCCAATTTTTGGAATTATTTTTGGATATTTTTTAATGGACGAGATAATTACGTGGAGAGTTTTGGTATCATTAGTTATAATCCTTATTGGCATATATATATTTAAAAAAAATAATAAGGGATAGATATAAATGGGCACAGAATCAATTGAAGCAAGCTTTTTATCAATTTTTGCTTTAATAAGTTTTTTTATCTTTCTTCTTGTAAGTAAGTACTCACATAAAATTAGAAATGGTTCATTACTTGATAAAGATTTTTCAAAACCCCAAGCTTTTCATGATTTTCCTGTTACGCGAAGCGGTGGAATAGCTATAATAATTTCTTTAACTATTTTTTTTGTAATTTATTATTTGCTGTATTCTAAAGTTTTATACGAATATATCTTTATAAGTTATTCAGTGTTTTTGATTGGTTTTTTAGAAGATTTAAGGATTAATATCACACCATCTAGAAGATTAATAACTATGACACTACTTCTTTTTATATTTATTTATACTCTTCCTATTAAAATTTTTTATATTGATATTCCATTTTTAATACCTTTAATGTCCAGCCATATATTCTCATCAATATTTGTTTTATTATGTTTTTTATTTATTATAAATGGAGCTAATTTAATAGACGGTTTTAATGGACTTCTCACTATAAATTTAATTATTATAAATATCGTATTAGCTTACTTAAATATGAATAATCAAAATCTGGAATTTTCAATATTGCTTATTTCTCAAATAATTATCCTCTTTTCATTTTTATTATTTAATTTTCCTAGTGCAAAAATTTTTCTTGGAGACAGTGGTGCTTATGTATTTGGAGCTTTGACTGGCTTAAACACCATAATAACTAACAATTTAAATCCAAATATTTCCTCTTTTTTCTTTTGCACACTTTTATCCTATCTCTTTTTTGAAGTATTTTTTTCTTTTTTTAGAAAACTTTATCAACGAAAATCACCAATCTATCCAGATAATAAACATTTACATATGTTAAGTTATTATAAAATTTTTTACATTTACGGCAAAAGTAAAAGCAATTATTTAAATTCAATTTTAATAAATCTAATTTATTTATTGCTCATAATACCAGGGTTGTATTTATCGGATGATCCTCTATTGAGCAGGTATTGGTTTTTTATCTTATTATTAATTTATTTAATAATTTATTCCAGACTTTATCATTTAACAAAAATTTAATTTGTTATATAAAGCAACAGTTAAGTAAGGGGCAAGTGGCGGAATTGGTATACGCGCTGGTCTTAGAAACCAGTGCCGCAAGGCTTAAGAGTTCGAGTCTCTTCTTGCCCACCATTAAAAAATTATGAAAGTAGAAGTTAAATCAAAAAAAGGGCTTCGGACAATTTTATCTGTAATTGTTGATAAAAAAAATATACAGACAAAAATGGATGAGAGACTTAGAGAGCTTCAAAAAGAAGTTGCTCTAAAAGGCTTCAGGCCAGGAAAGGTTCCACCTGCGGTAATTAAAAGTCAATTCGGTAAATCTATCTATGGAGAAGTAGTCGATAAAATTTTAAGAGAAACTACTACTAAAGCTATAAATGAAAAAAAATTAAAAGTAGCAGGTCAGCCAAAAATTGATTTGAAACAGTTTGGTGAAGGTAAAGATTTAAATTACGAGCTACAAATAGATTGTTTGCCAAATGTGAATTTAAAAAACTTTGATAAATTCAAAGCTACGAGTTTTAAAATAAAAATTGAAGATAAGATTATTGAGGAAAAATTAAAAGAGATTTCAAATCAAAATAAACAATTTGAGAATAAAAATGATGAAGAAAAAGCTATTAAAGGAGACCAAGTTAGTTTCGATTATTCAGCGACAGTTGATGGAAATAAATTTGATGGTAGTGAGGGAAAAGGTGTTCAGATAGAGTTAGGCAAAAATCTTTTTTTACAAGGTTTTGACGAACAGCTAATTGGGGTAAAAAAAAATGATAAAAAAATATTAGATGCTACACTTCCAGCCAATCATCCTAAAAAAGAGCTCGCAAATAAAAAAACAAAATTTGAATGTAAAATTTTAAATGTAAAAAAACCTAAAGCAAATAAAATTGATGATGAGTTTGCTAAATTGATGGGAGCCAAAGATATTAAAGACTTAAAATTATTGATTGGAAACCAAATTTCAAGCCAATATTCACAGGCATTAA
>CACBDC010000018.1 GCA_902537845.1 uncultured Pelagibacteraceae bacterium | reverse complement strand
AAAAAAAATATAGAGATTTCCGCTAATTTTGCTTCGAAGCAAGCTTTATCAAAAATAGAGAAAGCGGGCGGAAAAATAAATATAATTAAAAAATAATGTCTAGTGAAACTCTCAATACTGCTGGAGCTTTCAGTCAAGCAAAAGATCTAAAAAATAGAATTTTATTTACGATTTTAATACTAATAATCTATCGATTAGGAACTTATGTTCCATTAGCTGGTATTGATCCTGATGCTTTAAAAGAAATTATGGCCTCAAGCCAAAAAGGACTTTTAGGTATGTTTAATATGTTTTCTGGTGGAGCTGTTACTAGAATGGCAATTTTTGCTTTAGGAATAATGCCTTACATTTCTTCAGCAATTATAGTTCAACTACTTACTGGAGTATCAGATTATTTCAAAAATTTAAAAGAACAAGGAGAAATAGGTAGAAAAAAAATTACTCAAATTACTCGATATGGAACAGTTTTAATTGCATGCTTACAAGGTTACGGTGTCTCTGTAGGTTTAGAAAATGCAGGAAATTTAGTCACTGAACCTGGAATGTCATTTAGAATTATAACAACTATTTCTTTAGTAGCAGGAACAACTTTTTTAATGTGGTTAGGGGAGCAAATTACCTTAAGAGGAGTTGGAAACGGTATTTCATTAATAATTTTTTCAGGGATTGTAGCCGAGATACCGAGAGCTTTAGCATCTACATTTGAGTTAGGAAGAACTGGTGCATTGTCGGCATTAATGATTGTTGGAATATTTGTTTTAGTAATTTTAACAGTTTTATTTATTGTGTTTTTTGAAAGAGCCATGAGAAAAATTTTAATTAATTATCCCAAAAGACAAGTTGGTAATAAAATGTATGGAGGAGAGTCATCGCACTTACCCCTTAAAATTAACACAGCTGGTGTTATACCCGCAATTTTTGCTTCAGCATTGTTGTTATTACCAATCACAATATCTAATTTTGGATTTGCAGAGTCAGATACTTTTTTAAAAATTTCTTCGATGTTTACTCAAGGTCAACCTTTGTATATGATGTTATATGCATCAGGTATAATATTTTTCTCTTTCTTTTATACTTCAATTGTATTTAATCCAAAAGAAACAGCAGAAAATTTAAGAAAGTATGGTGGTTATATTCCAGGTATAAGACCAGGTGAGAGAACCGCGGAGTATATTGATAGTATACTTATGAGACTAACTACGGTCGGTGCTTTGTATTTGACTTTTGTGTGTTTAATGCCAGAATTTTTAATTGCAAAATATCCTATTCCATTTTATTTAGGAGGCACATCAATTTTAATTGTAGTTGTAGTTGCTATGGATACGGTTACCCAAGTTCAGACTAGACTGATGAGCTCACAGTACGAGTCATTGATTAAAAAAACAAAATTTGGAAAATAACAAAATAAATGAATATAGTTATTTTTGGACCACCTGGAGCAGGTAAAGGTACTCAATCAAGTTATATCGTAAAAAAATTTGGACTACACCAGTTATCTACTGGAGAACTTTTAAGAAAAGAAATCAAAGACAAATCCAAACTAGGACAAGAAATATCTTCAATTATTAATTCTGGCAATTTAGTTTCAGATGAAATTGTAGGTAATTTAATTGAAAAATATACCGCCAATAAGGTTTATAAAAATAGATTAATTTTTGACGGGTATCCTAGAAACTTACCTCAAGCTAGAAATCTAAATTTTTTATTAGAAAAAAGTGATCAAAAAATTAATTTAGTTCTAAAACTTTCTGTAAGTTTAGAATCGATAAAAAAAAGAATTTCTGAAAGAAAAAACTTAGAAAAAAGAGCAGATGACAGTGAAGA
This sequence comes from uncultured Pelagibacteraceae bacterium, assembly GCA_902537845.1. Classification (GTDB taxonomy): domain Bacteria; phylum Pseudomonadota; class Alphaproteobacteria; order Pelagibacterales; family Pelagibacteraceae; genus Pelagilacustribacter. The sequence goes on along the minus strand of CACBDC010000018.1, from coordinate 5,645 downwards.
AATAGCTATAAAAAGATACGCAACTTACGAGAATAATATTAAAACTGTAATTGATTTTTATAAACAATCTAATTTACTGAAAGTAGTTAATGGTGAAGGCTCAATATCTGAAATAAGCAGTGAAATTAGCGGCATTATAGAGGGTATCAAGGGTTGACTTTGAGAGATTAGACAATATAAATACGCAGGAAAACAAAAACTCATTAATTTATGGCTCGTATAGCAGGGATCAATATCCCACAAAATAAGGTAGTTAGTATTGCGCTTACTTATATTCACGGAATAGGCTTACACTCTTCTAAAAAAATTTGTAAAAAATTAGAAATTCCATCTTCAAAAAGAGTTAATGAGCTAACTGAAGAGCAAGTTTTAAAAATACGAGAATTCATAGACGCTAATCACAAAGTAGAAGGGGACTTAAGAAGAGAAGTTTCAGTAAATATAAAAAGGCTAGTTGATCTGGCTTGCTATAGAGGATCTAGACATAAAAAAAAATTACCAGTTAGAGGCCAAAGAACTCAATGTAATGCACGAACCAGAAAAGGTAAGGCAATAGCTATTGCAGGTAAAAAATTGACACCACTTAAAAAATAAATTTAAATGAATAAAAAAAACGATAAAGCTGAAAAAAAAATTGAAACAAAAGATAACAAATTAGAACTAAAAAAAAGTAGCGCTCTTAAAAAAAAGAAGAAAGTTAAAAAAAATATAACTTCAGGCATCGCTTATGTATATTCAACTTTTAACAATACAATAATTTCAATTGCCGATGAGAATGGAAACGTTATTTCTTGGTCTTCAGCCGGCGCAAAAGGTTTTAAAGGTTCAAGAAAATCAACACCTTACGCAGCACAAGTAGCAGCAGATGATGCTGGCGCTAAAGCTTTTGAACAAGGCTTAAGAACATTAACAGTTCAAGTTAAAGGACCTGGCTCTGGCAGAGAAACTGCTTTACGTTCCTTACAATCAAGAGGATTTAAAATTTTATCAATTAAAGACACAACACCTATGCCACATAATGGTGCAAGGCCACCAAAAAGAAGGAGAGTATAATGGAAACAACTACAAACGTCATAGATAAAAATTGGAAAGCATTAATCAAACCAAATAAATTAGATATTACAAGCAACGAGGATAAAACAATTGCAAAAGTTGTTGCAGAACCTTTAGAAAAAGGATTTGGCCAAACCATCGGAAACTCACTTAGAAGAATATTACTTTCATCGATTCAAGGTGCAGCGGTGACTGCTATACAAATTGATGGAGTTTTACATGAGTTTTCCTCTATCAAAGGAGTTAGAGAAGATGTAACTGATATAGTTTTAAATGTAAAAAATTTGGCAATTAAATCATCGTCTTCAAGTTTAAAAAAAATTGTTTTAGACATTAAAGGCCCAAAAGAAGTTAAAGCCAAAGATATAACTTTAGTACCGGAAATTGAAATATTGAATCCAGAACAAACTATTTGCAATTTAGACGAAAAAACACATTTTCATATGGAATTAATGGTGAGCACGGGCAAAGGTTATGTACAAGCTCAAAAAAATAAATCCGAGGATAGTCCTTTAGGCTTAATATCTATTGACTCTTTATTCAGTCCAGTAAAGAAAGTATCTTTCTCAGTTGAAAATACAAGAGCTGGAAGTGCATTAGACTATGACAAATTAGTGATGACAGTTGAAACTAATGGAACTGTAGACGCAGAAGATGCAATTGCTTATTCAGCAAGAATATTTCAAGACCAATTATCGATGTTTGTAAATTTTGAAGATCCACAAGAGGTTGTGAAAGAGGTAAAATCTTCAGAGCCAGAATTTAATAGAAATTTGCTTAAAAGAGTAGAGGAACTCGAATTATCAGTTAGATCAATGAATTGTTTAAAAAATGATAATATTATTTATATAGGTGATCTAGTTCAAAAAACAGAACCAGAAATGCTAAGAACACCAAATTTTGGAAGGAAATCACTAAATGAAATTAAGGAAGTTTTAAATACTATGTCGTTATATCTAGGTATGGAAATACCAAATTGGCCACCAGATAATATTGCTGAACTTTCAAAGAAATTGGAGGAAAATAATTACTAATGAGACACGGCATTGGTTACAGGAAATTAAATAAAACAAGTGAACATCGTAAAGCTCTGTTTAAAAATATGCTCAATTCTCTCATTAAGTATGAGCAAATTATAACAACCCTACCAAAAGCAAAAGAATTAAAACCTCAAATAGATAAAGTAATAACAATTGGAAAAAAAAATATTTTAAGCAACAAAAAAAGATTATTTTCTAAGTTGCAGGACAAAAAATCTGTAACAAAGGTTTTTGAAGAGTTGTCAAAAAGATATAGTTCAAGAAAAGGTGGTTACTCAAGAGTCTTAAAAGCTGGGTTTAGAACAGGTGACGATGCTCCAATGGCTGTTATTGAATTAGTTGACAGAAATCCTGAGGCAAAAAAAGTAGACAAACCAAAAAAAACTGAAACAAAAGATAAGAAAAAAGAATCTCAACCAGAGACAAAAGCAGCAACTAAATAAACTTAGCATTCATGCCTAAATCATATACTGTTGATGATGATTATAATGATTCACGTCTAGATAAATGGTTTAAAAATAAAATAATAAACTTACCGCACTCTTTATTAGAAAAGATACTGAGACAAAATAAAGTTAAAGTTAATAAAAAAAAAACCAAATCTTCTTATAGGCTTCAAAAAGGTGATTTGATTGAGATTTACGATATTTCAAAATTTAAACCTGTAGATAAAAGAGAAAAGATTAAATATTTACCAAAAAAAAAAGAAATGGGTGTTTATGATAATTATGTAATAGAAGATAATGAAAATTTTATAGTAATAAATAAACCATCAGGTATACCAGTTCAATCAGGCACTAAATCATTTAAAAATATTATAGACATATTAAAAAATACAAAATATTTTGAAAATTCAAAACCTTTCATAGTTCACAGATTAGACAAAGAGACATCTGGTGTTTTAATAATTGCAAAAAATAGAAAATACGCTCAATTATTTACTTCACTTTTTAGGATAAGAAAAATTCATAAAACCTATTTGGCTATAGTGTATGGAAAAGTTGATAAATCTTTAAAAGTTATGAAAGATGAATTAATTTATTATGAAAATAACAAAAAAATTATTCAAAAAGCTTTAGCCAATCTTAAAATTATTAGATCTAATGAAGGTTTTTCTTTCCTGGAGTTAAATCCAATTACAGGTAGAAAGCATCAATTAAGGAGACAATTACTTAAAATTGGATGTCCAATAATAGGAGATGATAAATATTATTTAAATGATAGAAAAAAAATAAAAATTAAAAATCTTATGTTACATGCATACAAAATAAAATTTATGATTAACAATGTTCAATATAATTTTAAAGCAAAATATAACTATCTATTTGAAGATTTTCTTAAAAAAAATATCTAAATATTATAAATATTTTTAATAAATATATTTGCTAAACTATTCTCAAATTTTTTAGGTTTGATTGAAATTAACTTTAATATTGAAGTAACTTTTTTATTATCTAAACCACAAGGAATAATTTTTAAATATTGATTTAAATTATTTGAAATATTGATTGAGCAACCATGATAAGCTACCCATCTAGATACTCTTATACCTATTGCTGCAATTTTTTTATCTTTTACCCAAATACCTACATTTTTCTCATCTTTTTTGGCTATTATTTTATAATTTTTTAAAAATTGTATGATACTTTTTTCTATACAATTAATTAATTTTCTTATGTCTTTTTTTCTTTTGTTTAAATCAATGACAAAGTAAACAATTTTTTGCCCTGGGTTATGAAGTGTAATTTTACCTCCTCTATTTGATTTAACTATTTTTATTTTTTTATCTATTATTTCTTTTTTGTTGAAACTTACCCCAGCTGTATAAGTAGTTGGATGTTCAAGGATCCATAATAATTCTTGATTTGTACCATTTTTCACTTCTTCAACTCTTTTATTGAGATAAATCATTGCCAGCTTATAAGGCACGCGTTTTTTGCTTATTTTAATTTCTATACTCATTTAATTTGAATTTTACCATTTTATAGACTAATAGTCTCAAAAAAACTTATTGAGGTATTTATGACTTTACCAAAATCAAGAGAAACAAAAAAAGTCAATTTGGATTTTAATAAAGAATTTATCAATACTTTCACTCAAAACATTGAGAGTAGAAACGTTGAATTTATCAATCAAACCTTAAAAGATTTGCACGAGGCTGATATTGCTAATTTAATTGAAAATTTAAATCCTGATTCAAGAAATAAATTAATTGAAATTGAGTCGTTCAACATTGATCCAGAGATTTTTATTGAATTAAACGAGTCAATTCAAAGTGAAGTTTTACAGTTACTCTCTGTAGACTCTCTTATAAAAATTATAAAACGATTAGAGTCTGATAATGCTATCAAAATTCTTGAAAACTTATCAAAAGAAGTAAAAGAAAAAGTTTTAGAAAAACTTCCTCCTAAAGATAAATTTTTATTACAAGAGGGGTTAAGTTACCCTGAAGACTCTGCAGCAAGAATAATGCAAAGAGAATTTACAGCAGTACCAAGCAATTGGACTGTAGGACAAACTATAGATTATTTGAGAGAAGATAAAGATTTACCCGAAGAATTTTTAGAAATATTTATAGTAGATAATGACTTTAAACCAATCGGGACTGTTCCTTCTTCGAGAGTACTAAGAACATCTAGAGATTTAAAAATGAACTCTATAATGAGAGAAATGCCAGTATTAATCTCAGTAAATATGGATAAAGAAGAAGTTGGTCTTACTTTTGAAAATTATAATTTAGTGTCTGCTGGAGTTGTTAATAAAGAAAATAAATTAGTAGGTATGATTACAGCAGACGATGTTGTTACAGTTGTTCAAGAGGAAGCCGAAGAAGATGCTTTACGTTTAGCAGGAGTTGGCGATGAAGAAATCACCGATAGTGTTATGTTAAAAACAAAAAGAAGATTTAATTGGTTATTATTAAATTTATTTACTGCTTTACTTGCTACTTGGGTTATTAGCTTTTTTGGAGCTTCAATCGAACAAATGGTAGCTTTAGCTTTTCTTATGCCAATAGTTGCTTCAATGGGGGGAAATGCTGGTATGCAAACTTTAGCAGTTACAATTCGAGCAATAGCCACCAAAGAATTATCAAAAAGTAATTTTAATAGAGTTGTTGGTAAAGAATTTTTGATAGGTATTTTAAATGGCATAATTTTTGCAATAATAACTGCAATAATAGTTCAATTATGGTTTAAAGAATTAAATCTTTCACTTTTAATTGGCATTTCAATGATATTAAATATGATTGTTGCAGGATTGTTTGGAATTTTAGTTCCAGTATCATTGAAAAAATTAAATATTGATCCTGCTTTAGCCTCAAGTGTTTTTGTAACAACTATTACAGATGTTATTGGATTTCTCTCTTTTCTAGGTTTAGGATCTTTTTACTTTTTAAATTAGATATTATCAATTAATCTAACTTTTTTAATGTAGTAAGCAAAGAATAAATTATATTGTTTATTAGGTTTTTTGATTTTTTTAAAACTTTTAGTATTATAATTTTCTAAATAGTCTATTTTATTTGCACCTAATTTTTTTAACTCTTTTTTT
>CACBDC010000017.1 GCA_902537845.1 uncultured Pelagibacteraceae bacterium | reverse complement strand
CTCACTATAGGAGAAAGAAGATAAATAGTACTATCTTTTGGTAATCTTTTGATTTTATCAACCATGTCACTTATTGACTGAGAAACTATCGGCTTACCTGTGAACGGTGAGTATGGGACCCCAACTCTTGCAAACAGCACTCTCATATAATCATAAATTTCAGTTACAGTTGCTACTGTTGATCTAGGGTTTTTTGAGGTATTTTTCTGTTCAATAGAGATTGCTGGACTCAAACCCTCGATTAAATCAACTTTAGGTTTTTTCATTTTATCTAAGAATTGTCTTGCATAAGAAGATAAACTTTCGACATACCTTCTTTGTCCTTCTGCATAAATTGTGTCAAATGCTAAGGACGATTTTCCTGATCCAGAGAGCCCAGTTATAACAACTAATTTTTCTTTAGGTATTTCAAGAGAAACATTTTTTAAGTTGTGTTCTTTAGCGCCTTTTACAACGATTTTTTTCAACATATTTTTTGTCTTAAATATTATTCATCTTATATTTATTAATTAATTATGATATAAATAACCACTTTTAAAATAAATAATCAAAATTTATTCAAAATATTATGGCTGGTAGTTTAAATAAAGTACAATTAATAGGTCGTTTAGGCGCAGACCCAGAAATTAAGCAAATGGTTAACGGTAAAAGCGTAGCTAGATTAAGCATAGCCACAAGTCAAAGCTGGAAAGATAAATCTAGTGGAGAGAGAAAAGAAAAAACTGAATGGCACAGAATAGTCATCTTTAATGAGGGATTAGTAAACGTTGTGCAGCAATACGTAAAAAAGGGTGCTAACGTTTATGTGGAGGGCCAATTAAGTACTAGAAAATGGAAAGATGAAGCGACCGGTCAAGATAAATACTCTACCGAAATAGTTCTGCAAGGATATAATTCAAGTTTAACAATGCTCGATAGTAGAGGCAATAATGGTAATTCAAACCTTGTTTCAGATAATAAAAGTTCACTACCAAAGGATAACCTAAATCAAGATAACTCTGATTTAGATGATGAAATTCCATTTTAAAACTGCATGGAAAAAAACACTGTAGAGAATAATAAATTATTTAAGCCTATTTTTGTGCAAGATGAAATGAGTTCTTCTTATTTGTCTTACGCAATGAGTGTAATAGTGAGCAGAGCTCTTCCAGATGTTAGAGATGGCTTAAAACCAGTGCATAGAAGAATCATATATGCCATGTACAAAGGTGGATATGATTGGTCTAAGCCATTTAGAAAATCTGCAAGAATAGTAGGTGATGTAATAGGTAAATATCATCCTCATGGAGATCAATCTGTTTATGACGCATTAGTAAGATTGGTTCAGGATTTTTCAATGAGTGTACCTTTAATTTCCGGTCAAGGTAACTTTGGATCTATTGATGGCGATCCACCAGCTGCTATGAGATATACGGAAACTAAGCTAGGAAGAATAGCTCAATTTCTGACAGAAGATTTAGAAAAAAATACTGTCAACTACAGAAGTAATTATGATGAGACTGAAAAAGAGCCAGAAGTTCTTCCATCACAATATCCGAATATATTAGTTAATGGTGCGGGTGGAATTGCAGTAGGTATGGCAACTAGTATTCCACCACACAATTTAGGTGAAATAATCAATGGCACAGTAGCTTATATAAACAACAAAGATATCACGATTTCTCAATTAATGAAGCATGTGCCAGGTCCAGATTTTCCTACAGGAGGAATAATTATTGGTAAAGATATAATCAAACAAGGATACAACAAAGGCCGAGGCTCATTTAAGATTAGAGGTGAAATAGATTTAGAAGAAAAAAAAAGTGGAAGAGAAACATTAATAATAAAATCCATTCCGTATCAAGTGAATAAATCTATTCTTATTGAAAAAATTGCTCAACTTGTTCGTGATAAAAAAATCGATGGAATAAGAGATATTAGAGACGAGTCAAATAGAGAGGGTATACGAGTTGTAATAGAGTTGAGAAAAGCTGTTGAACCAGAAACAGTAAGGAGACAATTATATAAATTAACTAATATTGAGAGTTCATTTGGTTTTAACACTTTAGCTATTGTAAACAATAAACCTAAAATTTTAAATTTAAAAGAATTTATATCAGAATTTTTAAAATTTAGAGAAGATACAGTAATTAAAAGATTAAGATTTGATTTAAAAAAAGCTGAGGAGCGAGCTCATATTTTAATTGGTTTAGCAACTGCTGTGGAAAATATTGATGAAATAATAAAGATTATAAAAAACTCAAAGGATACTGAAATCGCTAAGAAAAATTTGCTTTCAAAAAAATGGAAAATTAAAAAAAGTATTAAACTTATTTCTTTAATTGAGAAGAAAAAAAATATTTCAACCTATTCTCTCTCTACAGAACAAGTAAATGCAATTTTAGAATTAAGATTACAAAAATTAACAGCTTACGGCATAGGTGAAATAGAAAATGAGATAGGAAAGCTCTCTGAATTAATTGTTGAATATAATAAAATAATTAATTCTAAAAAAGAACTGAATAAATTAATCATTAGAGAGTTAGAAATTATTAAAGATAAATTTGCAACACCCAGAAAAACAAAAATTATAGATGCAGTCCTTAACTACAATATCGAGGAAACTATTCAAAAAGAGTCCGTAGTAATAAGTATTACAAATCAAGGTTATATTAAAAGGAGTCCATTAAGTTCATTAAAGGCCCAAAAAAGAGGAGGAAAAGGAAAAACTGGTATCTCAACAAGAGAAGAGGACTTTGTTGTTCAAATATTTACCGCAAATACACATACACCAGTTTTATTTTTTTCTACACAAGGGTTAGTATATAAAATTAAAGCTCATAAAATACCAGAAGGAACAGCAGCTTCAAAAGGGAAATCTATATTTAATATTCTTCCCCTTAAAAGTCATCATTCTATAAGCTCTATAATGCCTTTACCTGAGGATGAAGCAGAATGGAAAAATTTAATGGTTGTTTTCGCTACCGCCAAAGGAAATGTTAGAAAAAATACTTTAGAGGACTTTGTAAATATCAATAATAGTGGAAAAATAGCAATGAAATTAGATCAAGATGATAGGATCGTAGCAGTAAAAATTTGTACTGATGATCAAGATATTTTATTAAGCACTCAATTTGGAAAATGTATTAGGTTTAAATCAAAAAAATTAAGATTATTTAAGGGGAGGTCTTCTAAGGGAATCAAAGGTATTAAACTTAACGAAAAAGATAAAGTTATATCTTTATCAATTTTAGATAACAGTAAAATTGACTCTAAAATTTTAAGCAAAGATAAAAAAATCAAAAATGCAGTAGATAAATTTATCTTATCGGTTTCTGAAAACGGTTTTGGCAAAAGATCATCCTATTTAGATTACAGAGTTACTAATAGAGGGGGGAAAGGTATTATAGGAATTATTAACTCTCCTCGAAATGGAAATATTTCATCGTCATTAGTCGTAAATGAGACTGACGAAATAATTTTATCTACCGACAAAGGAAGCATTATGAGATGTGCAGTGAAAGAAATACGAGTAGCGGGCAGAAATACTCAAGGGGTAAGGATAAAAAAATTATCAGGCAATGAAAAAGTTGTATCTGTAATTAAAATTGAGGATAATATTCAATAAAATGAAAATTGCAATTTATCCTGGCACGTTCGACCCAATTACTTATGGTCATATTGATGTAATCAAAAAATCATTAAATGTTTTTGATAAGTTAATTATTGCTACAACCGATAACATTAATAAGAATTACTCTTTTTCTATAGACGATAGATTGAAAATTATAAATGATTCTTTATTCAAAGATTTAAGAATTAGTAAAAAAAAAATTAAAGTAATTTCATTTGATAATCTTACCATTGACTTATGTAAAAAGTTAAAAGCGGAGACAATTATAAGAGGTTTAAGAGCGGTTTCAGATTTTGAGTACGAATTTCAATTAGCTGGAATGAATAAAAAATTAAATTCAAAAATTGAAACTATGTTTCTAATGTCAGATGTAGAAAATCAAATTATTTCGTCAAAATTTGTAAAAGAAATTGCAAGTTTAGGAGGCAATATAGAGCGGTTTGTCACAAAATCTACAGTAAAAGTTCTAAAAAACAAATTTTTATGAAAAAAATAATCTATTTATTTATACTGCTATTTAGTTTAGTAGATACTAATATATTTGCACAAAATAATCTTATGATTTTAAAATTAGAATATGGTCAGGTTGAAATTGAACTTTACCCAGATAAAGCACCTAATCATGTTAAAAGATTTAAAGAACTAGCAGATAGCGGAAAGTATGACGGTGTAGTTTTTCACAGAGTCATAGATGGTTTTATGGCTCAAACTGGAGATGTTAAATTCGGTAATTCAAATAATTCAGAATTTAATTTATCTTTAGCAGGAACTGGTGGCTCAGATTTACCAAATCTAAAAGCTGAATTTACAGATGTAGCTCACACAAGAGGTATACTCTCAGCAGCAAGATCAGCTGATCCTGACAGTGCAAATAGCCAATTTTTTATTTGCTTTGATTCCGCTCCACATTTAGACAGGCAATATTCAGCGTTTGGGAAAGTTGTTAAAGGAATGGAATTTATAGATATGATAAAAAAAGGCGACCCAAATACTGGTTCGGTTCCAAATCCAGATAAAATAATTTCATTGAGATCAAAATAATCTTTAATGTCAGATAGAGAATTTTCTTTTGAGTTAATTACTCAAGATAATAAAGCTAGATTAGGAAAAATATCAACTCCGAGAGGTATAATAGACACTCCTGCTTTTATGCCTGTTGGAACGCAAGGAACTGTTAAAGGCATATTTACAGATGATATTTTAAAAACTAATACACAAATTATTTTAGGAAATACCTATCATCTTTTACTAAGACCAGGCATTGAAATTTTAAATCAATTCAAAGGTCTTCATAAATTTATGAATTGGAATAAACCTATTTTGACTGACTCAGGTGGATATCAAATAATGTCTTTATCAAAATTTAATAAAATCGATTTAAAAATGGGCGCTATATTTAATTCTCATTTAGATGGAAAAAAAATTATTCTTAGTCCAGAAAAAAGTATACAAGTTCAAAAAGCAATCAATTCAGATATAATAATGGTTTTAGATGAGTGCCCAAAACTTACAAAAGATAAAAAAATTTTGTCTAGAGCTATTAATGTATCTACTAATTGGGCAAAAAGAAGTAAAATAGAATTCGGTAATGATAAATCAAAAGCGTTATTTGGGATCGCTCAAGGAGGTTTATTCAAAGATCTTAGGATTGAAAGTATTGAGAAGTTAATTGAGATAGATTTCGATGGTTACGCAATGGGAGGTTTAGCGGTCGGTGAAAAACAGCTTGATATGTTAAAAATTTTAAACGAAACAGCTGATTATTTACCTAAAGAAAAACCAAGATACCTGATGGGAGTTGGCACACCTTCAGATATTTTAGGCGCTGTAAATCAAGGAATTGATATGTTTGACTGTGTAATGCCTACAAGATCTGGAAGGACAGGATTAGCATTCACCTGGAATGGTAAAGTTAATCTAAAAAACGCTAAATATCAAAAAGATGAATCTCCGTTGGATGAAAATTGTGATATACGGCAACTAAATAAATACTCTAAGGGCTATTTAAATCATTTAATAAAATCAAATGAAATGATGGCATCTATGCTAATTTCTTTACATAATATATATTTTTACCAACAATTTATGCGGGAAATTCAAAAAAATATACAGAATGGCACATTTCAATCTTTCTATAAAAAATATATAAACTTATTCGATTAATTATTTGAAATTTAATTAATTAGAATATAAAAGATCATTCTTTAAGGGCCCTTAGCTCAGTTGGTAGAGCACCTCCCTTTTAAGGAGGGTGTCGATGGTTCGAGTCCATCAGGGCTCACCAATTATTTAGGATTTGATTGGTGGGTATTTAACGATTACTTCAGTTATCCAATTGCTTAAATTTTCAATTCGCTTCTTACTACTTGGATGAGTGCTTAAAAATACTGGAGCTTCTTTTCCTTTTTTATTCTCAGCCATTCTTTTCCAAAGATTGATTGACTCTTTTATATTATAGCCAGAAAGTGATGAAAAAATTAAACCTAAATAATCCGCTTCGGTTTCTTGTTTTCTTCCAAATGGATTCATAATTCCTAATTGAAAAATATCTAAACCAGTATTTTGTCCAACAGTGTTTCTAGTTCTATTAATTGCACCTCCTAAAAATATATCTGCAACTGTAGTTCCAACATTAATTGTCATAGCATGACTCATTCTCTCTAAAGAATGCCTTGCAACTGCATGAGCTATCTCATGACCCATTACAATTGAAAGAGCATCTGTATTTTTTGTTATTTTTAATAGACCAGTATAAACTGCAATTTTTCCTCCTGGCATACACCATGCATTTACAACTTTATCATTATCAACAAGAATATAATCCCAACCAAAATGTTTCGTAGGATCTTCTTTTCCCTGTTGTTCGAAAAATTTGCTTACCGAATTTTCCATTTTTTTACCAATCTTTCTGATCTCTTGTAATTGAAGGCCTGATGTTATTAATTTAGATTTTCTTCTAAAATTCTCATAAGCTGCCGCCGCCTGTCTATTGACTCTTGCCTCTGGAATTAAACTAAGTTGTTTTCTATCTGTTATTGGTACAGTTGTGCAAGAAGGTAAAATTAGGGAGCAGCAACTACACCCAAAATAGCCAAGAAATTTTCTTCTATTTATGTTATACATTTTTGATTCATGATTTTAAATAATAAAATATTAATTGCAATTTTTATCTTAATAGTATTCTTTATTATATACTCAAGTTATTCATAATTAATGTCTAAAACAAATATTAAAAAGTCAACTTTTTCGAAAATTAGAAACAATTTTATTGCCGGTGTTGTAGTACTAATACCAATTGGTATAACTTTATATTTAACTTTATTTTTAATTAGAGTCTCAGGAAGAATTATTCCTAAAGAAATAAACCCGAATAATTATTTACCTTTTGATATACCAGGTGTCGAAATACTGATTGCTTTAATTATTATTACCTTCATAGGCTGGTTATCTCTTTCGTTTTTAGGAAAAAAATTTTTTGAAATTTTCGATAATATTTTAAAAAAAATACCAATTTTAAGAACAATTTATTCTGCCATAGGTCAAATGACAGAAAGTTTTACAAATACTGATAATAAACAAAAAAGTGTTGTTCTTTTAGAATACCCAAGAAAAGGCGTTTGGGCAGTTGGTTTTGCAACTAAGCAAAATGAGGGATTAATTAGAAACAAGATTAACGAAGATATAGTTAACGTTTTTGTTCCCACAACCCCTAACCCGACAAGTGGTTTTCTATTAATGGTTCCAAAAAAAGACCTGATATATTTAGATGTCTCTTTCGAACAAGCATCAAAATTTATAGTTTCAGCAGGGACTACAAATATAGATTAATTTTCTCCGATATTTATTATTTCAGCTTTGTCAAAAAGTTTCAAAAGAAATGAATATTTTTTTTGGTTAATATTGTCATTTATATTTTTGAGGTATTTTTCAGCCAAAAGATATAAGTCTTGGTGAAAAATAGGGTCTGCAAACCTGAAATTTTTTAACCCGCTTTGTTGATAACCCACTAGGTCACCAAATCCTCTCAGTTTTAGATCTTCCTCAGCAATATAAAAACCATCATCAGACTCCTTAAGTATTTTAATCCTTTT
>CACBDC010000016.1 GCA_902537845.1 uncultured Pelagibacteraceae bacterium | reverse complement strand
GTAAAAATAGATGAGTCATGTATAGAGGGTTTTTTAATAGCTAAAAATATTATTACTAAAGATGATGAAGATAGATTATTGTCGGTCGGGCCAAGCTTAATTTCAATATTAGAGCCAAGCTGGAAAGTAAAAAATAAATTAATTTCTATAGATGCAGAAGGAACTGTCTCACTAATAGGTGCTGTTCAGGAAGGTAAAATTGACCAAATTATCATAAATGAAGAGGAAGAAGATATACAAAGTGATAACTCTTTTTCTCATTTGTTATTTGTTCCAAAAAGTGGGGAAGAGGTAAGAATTGTCGGTAATAAAAATGGTAAAAAAATTAAGGAATTAATTTTTAAAATAAAAGTTGGGCAATAAAAAATCAATCAATTTGAAGATGAATTTTTGTTAGGAATATTGCGGAAAATTTTAAGTTCTCTTCTCAATTATCATCTTTAATAGTAAATCTTAAAATAATATGGTAATGAGAAATTATTCAAGCTAACAAAAAAATATTAGTTTAACTTGGCCACGTGGGAGAATGGTTATCCAGAGGATTGCAAATCCTTGTATCCCAGTTCGATTCTGGGCGTGGCCTCCAAATAAATAAGTTGTTTTATTTTGTTAAAAAAAGTATGTTCGCTTTTATTCCTCGGTAGCTCAGTTGGTAGAGCAGTTGACTGTTAATCAATTGGTCGCAGGTTCGAGTCCTGCCCGAGGAGCCAATTAGCCAACTTTTTCAAATTTAGATGTGTTATTTAAAATTTGTAAAATTTTCTCTTTTTGCGTTTTTGATAGCGATGAAAATGTTCTGCTTAAAAATGAATAATTTAAATCGTCATTTGTCTCCTCACCTGAACTTACATCCTTGAACTCTTTAAAATCTTCGAAAAAATAAATTATTGGAACTTTTAGAAATTGAGACAACTGCATTAGTCTATTAGAACTGACACCATTTGTACCTTTTTCGTATTTTTGAATTTGTTGGAAAGTAACATTAATTGCTTGAGCTACTTTAGTTTGTGTTAAGCCCAAAGATAATCTTCGCATTCTGAGCTTTTTTCCTAAATGAATATTGAAATTTTCTTCCATAGAACTCCCATTTTTTCAATTATAAAACCTCATAATGGACAATATGGCAATACCCTAAATTAAATTTTTTTAACCTAAAAAATCAATAAAATATTGATTTTAACTATTGACTAAAGATTAAAAATCTTGAACAAAATTTAGATTAATTTACTTTTTTTAATCTATATTCCCAATATCCTGTCTTTTCAAAAGCTGCCTTCACCCACAAAAACGTATCTTCCTCATACCAGATGTCGGTATCAAGTTTTTTACTTTCTGGTAACGTTTTGTCAGAAGACTTAAAATTAAAATGTAACGTATCATAAACTTTATTTCCTATTTTTATTCTCTCTTTTCCTATAAAAGTGACTGTTTGTTCAATTATACGACCAGATATACCGCTAATTTGAGCCTCAGCTTTTATAATTTCGTGATTCCACCATGTTCCAACTATAAATTCTTTTTTAGCCTTACCTTTAAAAGAGGATCCGTCTATTATTAAGTCTTTATCGTTTGAGTCTACCTCAATATTAACATATCTATTTTTCTTATTTTGCTTTGTTTTTGAATAATAACTTTTAAATTGACCGTCTTGATAATTTTCCTCACTTTTTGCAAAATATTTATAAAGATCTACACCCAATTTTGTGATTTTAAAACTAACTTCGCTTATAATTGAAAGATCTTTACCGTCTCTATTAAAATCATATTTGTGATAGCCAATAGACTTATTATTTCTAAATAACTCATATTCCAGGTAATTATATTTTGAATAGTGCTCTACATGACTAAATGAATCAATATTAAAAAAGAAAAATATTGCAATTGAAACTATAAATTTTTTCATATATTTAATGATATGGAAACTAACACAATTTTATCTCAAATTGGAAATACACCATTAATAAGATTAAAACAAGCCTCAGAGTTGACGGGTTGCCACATTTATGGAAAAGCAGAATATTTTAATCCAGGCGAGTCTGTTAAAGATAGAGCTGCTCTCTTCATAGTTCAAGATGCAATAAAACGAAAATTAATTTCAAAAGGCGGTACTATTGTTGAAGGCACTGCTGGAAATACAGGAATAGGTCTTGCAATAGTTTGTAAAGAATATGATTTAAGATTAAAAATTGTAATACCTAAAACTCAATCAATTGAAAAAAAAGAAACTTTAAAAAAACTTGGAGCTGAATTAATTGAGGTCGAAGCTGTACCTTACTCTGATCCAAAAAATTATATTAAACAATCAAAAAAAATTGCTGAAGATTTAAATAAAGCTAGTCCAAATGGAGTTTACTGGGCTAATCAGTTCGACAATACTATCAATGCTGAGTCTCATATCAAAACAACTGCAGAGGAAATTTGGAGCCAAACAGCGGGATCAATTGACGGTTTTACTTGTGCAGTTGGAACTGGTGGAACATTAGCCGGCGTATCAATTGGTTTAAAAAGTAAAAAGAAAAATATTAAAATTGCTTTGTCTGATCCGATGGGTTCTGCTTTATATTCACATATCAAAAATAATACTCTTAAAAGCTCAGGGAGCTCAATAACGGAAGGAATTGGAACTGGACGAATTACTAAAAATTTTGATAAAGCTTTAGTTGATGAAGCTTTTCAAACAGATGATACTGAAGCTTTAAATTTAGTTTATGATTTAATAGAAAAACAAAAAATTATTTTAGGAGGTTCATCCGGCATAAATATTGCAGGAGCAATAAAACTTGCAAAACAATTGGGTCCAGGAAAAACAATTGTAACAATACTTTGTGATCATGGTAAAAGATACGCCAGTAAAATTTTTAATAAAGAATTCTTAAAAAGTAAAAATTTGCCAATACCAAAATGGCTATAAAATTTGACTTAAAAAAAGTTTTGTTCTCTCAGATTTTGGGTTTTCGAAAAAATCTTTTGTTTTAGCTCTCTCTACAATTTTACCTTCATCCATGAAAATCATATAATCAGCAACCTCTTTTGCAAAACCCATTTCGTGTGTTACAACTATCATAGTCATTCCACCTTTTGCTAAGTCAACCATTACATCCAATACCTCTTTAATCATTTCTGGATCTAATGCGGATGTTGGCTCATCAAATAACATTATTTTGGGCTCCATACATAAAGCTCTAGCAATTGCAGCACGCTGTTGTTGACCGCCTGAAAGTTGCCCTGGAAATTTAAGAGCCTGATCATCAATTTGAACTCTCTTTAAATTATTCATTGCTATTTCTTCAGCTTGTTTTTTTGGAAGTTTTTTAACCCAGATAGGTGCCAAAGAACAATTGTCTAAAATAGATAAGTGAGGGAATAAATTAAACTGTTGAAATACCATTCCAACTTCAGCTCTTATTTTTTCAATATTTTTTGTACTTTCAGAGAGTTCTGTGCCATCAACAATAATATTTCCCTCTTGATGCTCTTCTAATCTATTAATACATCTAATTAAAGTTGACTTACCAGATCCAGATGGTCCACATATAACAATTTTCTCTTGAGGGGCTACTTCAAGATCAATATCCTTTAGAACTTGAAATTTATCAAACCATTTGTTTACATTTTTAAGCTCAATTATTTTTCCCATTTTTTTATCTTTCCGTGCTTAATTTTTTCTCTAAATTTTGACTGTATCTACTCATTGCATAACATATTACCCAGAAAACTAAACCAGCAAAAACATAGCCTTCCATTGCCATTCCAAGCCATTTAGGATTAGTTTTTGCTAAACCTATCATACCTGCTAATTCCATCAACCCTACAACGAAAATTAATGGTGTGTCCTTTACTAAGGCTAGAAGAGTATTTGCTATTCCAGGTATCACTAATTTAAGCGCTTGAGGCAATATTATAAGCGCATTCATTCTCCAATAACCCATTCCTAAAGACTTAGCAGCTTCGTATTGACCTTTTGGTAAAGCTTGCAATCCTCCCCTGACAACTTCAGCCATGTATGCAGCTTCAAACAATGTAATAGCTATTAGCACTCTTATTAATTTATCAATGAAAGTTCCATCCGGTAAAAACATGGGAAACATTACAGCAGACATAAATAGAACTGTAATTAGAGGAACTCCTCTCCAAAGTTCTATAAAACCAATAGAAATGTATTTAATTGCTGGCAAAGAAGACCTTCTACCAAGGGCTAAAATTACACCTATCGGAAAACAAAAAAGTATTGCAAATGCAGAAATAATAAAAGTTAATGAAAGCCCTCCCCAAGCTGCACTTTCAACATATTCAAGCCCAAAACTTCCACCCGAAATAAGTTTTATTCCTAAGAATGGGAAAACAAAAATCAAGAACAAGATAAAATATTTTTTGAGTTTTTCAGATGCGAAAAATGAAATTCCCACAATAGCAAATAAGATTAAAAAAGCCGTATTTATCCTCCATTGCTCTGCATCAGGATAGAGACCATACATAAACCTATTAAACCAAACTTTTATAAAAACCCAACAAGCGCCATCACCTGTGCAATCATCTTTTGAATTACCTACAAAATTAGCCTCTAAAATAAACCAGTCAAGCATTGGAGGAATAGATTTTATAATAATAAAAATTGTGAAGAGTGTTAATAAAGCATTAAAATTATTGGAATTTATATTTTTATTTAAAATATCTAAATAACGCACACCACTAAATTCAATTCTGATAAGATAGAAGCCAATAAAACCTAATATCAATGGTAAAAAATAGCTTAATTGAGATGGTAAAAATTCCATTAAATTTAAATTAAAGAATGCATTTGCAAAAACATCTAATAAACTTAAAGAGACAAGAAACAAACCTGTAGGAACATAAGTTTTAATATTCTCTTTTGAAGGTTTTGCAATTAAATTCATTATTTTTCCTTTATCGCCATTTTTTTATTGTACCAATTCATAAATATAGAAATTGAAATACTTAAAGTTAAATAAGTTAGCATAGTGATAGAAATTATTTCAATAGCCCTACCAGTTTGCATTAAAGCGGTTCCCGCAAAAACTAATACTATATCTGGGTAAGCAATAGCGGCTGCTAATGATGAATTTTTTGTTAGATTTAAATATTGATTTGTAGTTGGCGGAATAATTATTCTTAATGCCTGGGGCATAACTACAAGTTTTAAAATTTGATTTTTATTCAATCCTATGCTTGCTGCAGCTTCTTTTTGGCCCTTACCTACTCCCAAAATTCCAGCTCTCACGTTTTCAGCAATAAATGTTGCTGTATACATTGATAAAGCTAAAGCTAATGCAATTAATTCTGGAATAATGCTGACACCGCCCGCATAAGTAAAGACTGTTGGAGAAAGTTGTTTTAAAACGGGGTACTCAAAAGTTAGAGACACTCCAAGAAAAAGAAATGTTATTAAAGGAATTAATATTAACGTTGCTAAAGAAATAATTGTTGCTGGTATTTGTTTTCCAAATTGTTCTCTTTGTTTAGTTGCATATGAATTAATAAAATATATCGCTATAACTGCTGCTATTATTGATAAAAGAAAAATATTAAAATTTGTCCATATAAATTTTGGAATATACCAACCCTTAATTGTTAAAAATGAAATATCATAAAAACTTATACCATTTTCAGGTAAGGGTAATGCTCTTAGTGCTGCAAAGTACCAAAAAAATATTTGTAAAATTAAAGGAATGTTTCTAAAAATTTCTACGTACCACTCCGCTACTTTAGCAATTAAATAGTTATCTGATAGTCTAGATATGCCTACTATCACTCCCGTAATTGTTGCAAAAAATATTCCTATTGCTGAGACTAAGATTGTATTTAATAAACCTACTAAAAATGCTCTTCCGTATGAATGTGAGCCATCATATTCAATCATTGAAAATGTAATATCAAATGATGCCTCTTGATTTAAAAAACCAAATCCGAAAGAAATTCCTCTATTGCCCATGTTGATTTGAGCATTAGTTGCAAAATAAATAATAACAGATAATAAAGCTAAAACAGTAATTGCTTGAGGAATTAAATCTCTTGCTTTTTTGTTTTCAATGCTGAATTTTTTAAAAATCATTATTTTTAGAATAAAAAAAAGGGCCAGATTAATCCAGCCCTTTTTAATTTTATAAGCAATTATCTTGCTGGTGGTACGTAAAGAATTCCACCTTTAGTCCATAATTGATTTGGACCTCTATTAGGTAAAATACCAGTATCAGCTATGTGTTTTTTATAGCTTTCACCGTAGTTACCAACTTGCTCAATAATTCTAAGGCTCCAATCATTGTCTAAACCAAAAGCAGCTCCTAATTCTCCTTCTGAACCAACTAATCTTTTGATAGCTGGGTTTTCAGAGTCTTTTAAGCTTGAAGCGTTTGATGAATTTACACCATACTCTTCTGCTTCGATCATAGTATTTAGAGACCATCTTACGATATCTTCCCATACTGCATCCCCTTGTCTTACAACAGGGCCTAATGGTTCTTTAGAAATCGTTTCTGGTAATACTTTGTGTTCATCTGGGTTTGACATTTTAGTTCTTTGTGCCGCTAAACCAGATTTATCAGTTGTATAAGTATCACATCTTCCAGCATCATAAGCTTGTACTACTTCATCCGCTTTTTCAAAAGCGATTGGTTCGTAACTTATGTTTTTAGAATTAAAGAAGTCCCTCATGTTAAGCTCGGTAGTTGTACCAGTGTTTGTACAAGCAGAAATACCGTTTTTGAAATCATTCACTGAATTAATTCCTGAATTTTTTCTTACCATGAAGCCTTGTCCATCATAAAAGTTTACACCAACAAAAGTTAAACCAATGTCAGCGTCTCTTGATAACGTCCAAGTAGTGTTACGTGCAAGTACATCAATTTCACCTGATGTTAAAGCCGTAAATCTTTCTTTAGCACTTAATGGAGTGTATTTTACTTTGTCCGCATCGCCTAAAACAGCGGCAGCAACAGCTCTACATACATCTACATCAATACCTGACCAATTTCCTGATGCATCAGCATTAGAGAAACCAGGTAGTCCTTGTGAAACACCACATTTCACAAAACCAGCTTTCTTAGTATTTTCTAAAGTTTTAGATTTTTTTGAACCAGCTCCTCCTCCACCTTGGCCGCAAGCGACTAAAAGCAAAGATGCAAATCCAACTAAAATCCAAGTTTTGATTGATTTGATCATATTATTATAATCCTCTTTAGTTTTTATTGTTAACAATATTTTTGAAACGAAGTTTCAAAACATATTTAGTATGTTCTTTTTTAAATTGAAATACAATTGTACAAAATTTAATGATAAATAAATATAGTTGAAGTAATTTATTTTTATCTATATATATAAAAATACAACTAACATCTCTAAGTTTTTTTGGTCAACTCTATTAACCTACTAGTAGTCCTTTTAAAAGTTTGTGAGTGTTTTTTAGATGAACCTAAATTATCAAGATTGTTCGCTAATGATAATGAAAGAGTGATTTTTTTTTCATACAGGACATCTATTAAGGTAATAAATCTTAGTTGTTGATTAGAATTATCATCATTAAAAATGGGAATTTCCTCAATAAAAATATGATTATTAATTTTTGAAATATTTAAATAATCTTCAGCTCCTAAATTTTCATCGCATAGATCATTAAATTTAAATCTTGAAATACCATCGTAAAAATTATTAATAACAAAATCTCTTCCTTTAGTGGTTATTATCTTTGTTTCTCTTTTTTTATTTCTAGTAAATTC
>CACBDC010000015.1 GCA_902537845.1 uncultured Pelagibacteraceae bacterium | reverse complement strand
GGATTTGGATATCAGTAATCATGATTGTTGTTGGTGGTTCATTAAGATTATTTAATAATGCAAAAAATAATTAAGATAATAATTTTATTCATTTTTTTATTTGTATTAGGTATATTTTATATAAGTCTTACAAGAGATACTAATTATAATACCTCAAGTCTAATAAATAAGGAGACGCCTGAATTTAAAATTATTTCTTTTGATGACTTAAATTATTATACAAGAGATGATATAAAAAAAAATAATTATACACTAATAAATTTTTGGGCATCTTGGTGTGCACCTTGCAAAGTCGAACATCCTCTATTAATGAAATTATCTCAAACTAAAAATTTAGTGATACTAGGTATCAATTTTAAGGATAAAGAGCCCCAAGCTAAAACTTTTTTAAGTGAGCTAGGTAATCCTTATGATTTATTGGCGAAAGATAAAAATGGTAAACATTCAGTAAAATTTGGTATTTATGGAATTCCGGAAAGTATATTAATAAATAAAGAATTAATGATTATACAAAAATTTGTAGGACCGCTATCAGTTGAGGATTATAATAATATTATCAAAATTATAGAGTAATTATGAAATTAAATTTACTTTTATTTCTATTTATTTTTTTTTCAAAACTTTCTTATGCAGCAGAGAAGACTGTTGATCCAAATTTAATTCATAAAAATTTGCGTTGTCTAGTTTGCCAAGGTCAATCTATATCAGACTCAAATTCTGATTTTGCGCAAACAATAAAATTAGTCGTGAAAGATTTAATTGATGAAGGCAAAACAGAAGACGAAATTTATGAATTTATGTCTGATAAATATGGAGACTGGATTGTGTTCAAACCTCAATTTAATACTCAAAATTCCTTGTTATGGATTTTGCCTTATATAGCACTAATTTTTGGAGGGTTTTTCATTTTCTCTTTTCTAAAAAAAAGACAATAAAGCACTAAAGGAAACTGTACATATTAAACATTTAGTTGTATTTTTTTATATGAAATTCAAACTACTAATTAGTTTATTATTCACTGTCACCACGTTTGTTCATGCACAAGCAGAACAGGGAGATGCAGATATCTCATTTTACACTGGTACTTTTGACGTAATAGATAAAGAGGGGGATGATCAAACCACTTTATTTGGAATAGAACACAAAAATCCAAACTTATTTAGAGATACTATTCTTGGAAAGTTCAAACCTGTTACTGGAGCTTTTATGACAGGAAATAGTTCAGTTTATCTTTACACAGGTATTGAGGCTCAATATGGAATAGGTCCATTAAAAATTTTGCCTAGTTTTACTCCTGGTTATTATGAAAAAGGAGACGGCAAAGACTTAGGCAGTGTATTAGAATTTAAAAGTGAAGTTAAAATAGGTCTGGATATTTTCGAAAATTCTAAATTAAGTTACAGTTACAGTCATATTTCTAATAATGACTGGGGTGATACTAATCCAGGAACAGATAATCAACATATAACTTTTTCAAAAAACTTTTAATAACAATGAATCTTAAAGATTGTTATAATTTTGAAGATTTTAGAAGATTAGCAAAAAAAAATTTACCAGCTCCAATTTTTCATTACATAGATGGAGGCTCTGATGATGAGACTACTTTAAAAAGAAATACAGAGTCATTTTTAAAATGTGATTTGGTACCTAATATTCTAGCTAGCGTTGGGGAACCCGATCTCTCAACAACTGTTTTTGGTCAGAAAATTGATATGCCTTTATTTTTAGCACCAACTGCAATGCAAAGATTATATCATCACGATGGAGACAAAGCATCAGCGAGAGCTGCAGAAAAATTTGGAACCTTTTATAGCATGTCGACTATGGCAACATCTTCAATTGAGGAAATAGCTAATGTTGCAAGCGGACCTAAGATGTTTCAACTTTATATTCATAAAGATCAAGGTTTAACAGATAATTTAATAGATAGATGTAAAACAGCAGGATTTAAATCTTTGTGTTTAACTGTTGATACAGTTGTAGCAGGAAATAGAGAAAGAGATCATAAATGGGGTTTTACTACGCCACCAAAATTAACTTTAAAAAGTATTATGAGTTTTGCGATGCATCCTAAATGGGCATTCAATTATTTAACTAATAAAAAATTTGAGTTAGCAAATGTTTCTCATTGGACAAAAAAAGGATCTAGTATCGCGAAAGGAGTAATGGATTATATCAACGAACAATATGATCCAGCGATGAGCTGGAAAGATGCTGAGTATGTTGTAAAAAAATGGGGAGGACCATTTGCATTAAAAGGTGTTATGTCGGTCGAAGATGCAAAAAGAGCGATTGATATTGGAGCTTCTGCAATTTTATTATCCAATCACGGTGGAAGACAACTTGATGGTTCACGATCACCCTTCGATCAACTGCCAGCGATAAAGGAGGCAGTTGGAGATAAATTAGAAATAATTTTAGATGGAGGAATAAGAAGAGGCACCCATGTTCTAAAAGCGTTATCATTAGGTGCAACAGCATGCAGCTTTGGAAAAGGTTTTTTATTTGCACTTGGTGCTGGCGGGCAAGCCGGCGTAGAGCAAATTTTAAAAAGAATGCAAGAAGAAATAAGAAGAGATATGATTTTACTAGGTTGTAAGAGTATAAAAGAGCTAAATAGCTCTAAAATCGCATATAGGTGATGCAAAAAAACTAATATGCAAAAGTGACAAATTATTTTAGGCTAAAAATATGAAACTTGCGAAAAATTTAGAAAGATTGGGTACTGAAACTGCTTTCAGTGTTTTAGCAGAAGCTAAAAAACTTGAGGCACAGGGAAAAGAAATGATCCACCTAGGTTTAGGACAACCCGATTTTAAAACTCCTCAACATATAATGGATGCAGCTAAAAAAGCTATAGATGATGGACACCATGGATACGTTTTAGCTAACGGTATCACAGAATGCAGGCAAGCTGTTTCTAGAAAAATAAAAAGTTTATACAAAAAAGATGTAGATCCTGAGAGAATTATGATTATGCCAGGTGGTAAACCTACAATGTATTATGCTATTCAAATGATCGGAGAACCAGGAGCAGAGATAGTTCATCCGACTCCTGGATTTCCAATTTATGAGTCAATGATCAATTATACCGGAGCAAAAGCCGTCCCTTATGATTTAACAAAAGAAAAAGATTTAAAGTTTGATCCAGAAAAAATATTATCTTCAATCACTGACAAAACAAGGTTAGTTATTTTAATTAACCCAAACAATCCAACTGGTAGTTTTGTTGAAAAGCCTGCAATAGATTTTCTTGCCGAAGGTTTAAAGAAACACCCACATGTCTACATATTAAGTGATGAAATTTATAGTAGACAAATTTTTGACGGAAAAGAAATGCCAACGTTTTTTAATTATCCTGATTTACAAGATAGATTAATAGTCTTAGATGGATGGAGTAAAGCTTATTCTATGACAGGTTGGAGAATGGGCTGGAGTGTATGGCCTGAGAGTTTAATCTCACATGTAACAAAATTAGCAATAAATAGTTTTTCATGTGTAAATGCGCCGTCACAATTTGCTGGAATAGCTGCGTTAGATGGTCCTGACGACTCTATCCACCACATGATGGAAAAATTTGATCAAAGAAGAAAATTAATTCACAAAGGTCTAAACGATTTGCCAGGGGTTACTTGTAGTATGCCTGGTGGCGCTTTTTACGCTTTTCCAAATGTAAGCGGAACAGGAATGAGTGGATCTGAGTTTTCGAAAAAATGCATGCACGAAGCTGGTGTGGCAATTGTTCCTGGAACAGCTTTTGGTAAGACATCTGTTGATTTTGTACGTTTTAGCTTTGCAGCCTCTCAGGATAATATACAAAAAGCACTAGATAAAATATCAAAAATGCTTAAGTAAGGTAACTTATGAGTAGTTTACAAATGCCAAAAGTCGACAGTTCAATTTTATCTAAAAAAGATAAAATCGTCTCTGATATAGGCAAAATAATTAATCCAAAAAATGTTCTTTCACACCCTGACGAATTAAGACCTTTCGAAACTGATGGTTTAACCGCTTACAGGCAAATGCCTTTAGTCGTAGTTATGCCTGAGACTGTAGAGGAAGTTAGTAATGTATTAAGATATTGTAATGATAATAAAGTTAAAGTAGTTCCAAGAGGAGCAGGAACTGGTTTATCGGGTGGATCGTTGCCTTTAGAAGATTGTGTGCTAATGGCGATGGGCAAGTTTAATAAAATTCTAGAAATCGATTACGATAACAGATGTGTTGTAACACAACCTTGCGTGACAAATTTAGCAATCACTCATGCTGTTCAAGATAAAGGATTTTACTATGCTCCAGATCCTTCAAGTCAAATTGCATGTTCTATTGGTGGAAATGTAGCTGAAAATTCTGGAGGTGTGCACTCTTTAAAATATGGAGCTACAACAAATAATCTTTTAGGCATCGAAGTTGTGCTCATGGATGGAACAATTACTAAATTTGGCGGCAAGGCAATGGACTCAGAAGGTTATGACTTTTTAGGTTTAATGACTGGTTCAGAGGGTTTACTAGGAGTTATAACAGAGGTAACAGTTAAAATTCTTAAGTCACCAGAAATTGTAAAGGCTGCATTAATCGGTTTTCCAACAATTGAGGACGCAGGAAATTGCGTAGCAGAAATAATTGCAGAGGGATGTATACCTGCAGGGATGGAAATTATGGATAAAGCCCTAACAAAAGCGACAAATGATTATTCGAAGGCAGGATACCCAACAGATGCAGAGGCAATGATGATAGTTGAGTTTGATGGAACTGAGCACGAGGTAGAGGCCTACATTAACAAAGCAAAACAAATTGCAGAGAAAAATAATTCTTCTAGTTTAAAGGTAAGTAAATCTAATGAAGAGAGATTAAAATTTTGGGCAGGAAGAAAAGCAGCTTTCCCTGCATGTGGAGTATTAGCACCAGACTATATGTGCATGGACGGCTCAATACCAAGAGGTAAACTTGCTGAAGTTCTTAGAGAAATTACGAGACTATCGAAAAAATATGATTTACCAGTTGCGAACGCTTTTCATGCGGGAGATGGAAATCTTCATCCATTAATTATGTTTGATGCGAATGATAAGGAGTCTCTGAAAAAATGTGAAGAATTTGGAGCTGATATATTAAAATATTGTGTGAAGGTAGGTGGAGCTCTTACAGGTGAGCACGGAGTAGGGATAGAAAAAAGAGAATTAATGTGTGAGGCTTTTAACGACAAAGATATTCAGCAACAACTCACTATAAAAGTAGCTCTAGATCCAAATTCATTATTAAATCCAGGCAAAGTTTATCCAATACTTAGAAAATGCGCTGAGGAAGGGAGAGTTCACGTCCATGGAGGAAAAACAAAATTTCCAGACATCCCTAGATTTTAGCCAAAATATTTTTAAACCATCTACTAGAGAAGAAATTGTAGAAGTAGTAAAAAATTGTTACAAAAAAGGTATTCCTCTAGAAATAAGCGGTTTACAATCTAAAAATAAAATTGGTAGAAATTTTCAAGCTGAGAAAACTTTAGATCTTTCAAATTATAAAGGGATTATAGATTACAAACCTGAAGAACTTTATATTAAAGTTAAGGCAGGCACTCCTATAATTGAAATTGAAGAAGTACTTGAAAAAAATAACCAACAATTAGCGTTTGAGCCTAATGACTTTGGTTTTTTATTTTCAGGAGAAAGCAACAGTGGTTCGATTGGGGGAGTGGTTGCTTGTAACTTTGCTGGATCAAGAAGATTTAAAGTTGGAAGTGTTAGAGATCATCTTCTTGGTTTTCAAGGAGTAAATGGAAAAGGTGAAACGATAAAATCAGGTGGAACAGTTGTAAAAAACGTAACTGGCTACGACTTGTGCAAGATATTATCTGGATCTTTTGGAACACTCACAGTTTTAACAGAAATATCAATTAAAGTTTTACCAAAACCAGAGACAAGTAAAACACTAATTATAAAAAATCCTCATGTTAAAAAAGCACTTGATTATTTAGGACAATCTTTGTCATCATCAACCGATCCCTCTGGAGGCGTTTTTTATCCGGATTATTTTGGAAAAAATTTTATTTTAAATGATCTTACACATGATGGAGGCTTGACTGGTATAAGAATAGAAGGTCCTATGAACTCAGTTGACCAGAGGATTGATAGACTTTCAAAAGAATTAGCTCTTATTGATAACGAGTTTTCAGTTTTAGATAGCGTCCAAACAAAAATTTTTTGGAATAAAACAAAAAACTTAGAAGTTTTTAAAAATTCAAAAAGTAATTTAATAAGAATAGTGGTACCTATTAGTGAAACGTTACAAGTTATTCAAAAGCTTAAAAAAGATGATTTAAATTATTTTATTGACTGGGGCGGCAGTCTTATTTGGATGGCGTATGATCACTTAAATTCTAAAATCCTTTCAGAAATAAAGGAAATAACCAAGAATCACCAAGGATACTATACATTAATTAAAATAGAGGATGACTTTAAGGCCTCTGCCGACATTTTTACAATAGATCCAATTAAGTATAAAATCAGTGAAAAAATAAAAAAAAGTTTTGACCCGAAAAGAATTTTTAACCCGGGTAAGATGTATACAGGAATTTAAATGCAGACATCATTTACAGAGAACCAACTAAAAGACAAAGATAACAAAACCAGTGAAACAATCATAAGAAAATGTGTTCACTGCGGAATGTGTAATGCAACTTGCCCAACTTACGGAATTAATGGAGAAGAATTAGAAGGTCCAAGAGGAAGAATATATTTAATAAAAGATATGTTGGAGAATAAAAAACCTGCTACCAAACAAATTGCAAAACATATTGATAGCTGCTTATCATGTTATTCTTGCATGACGACTTGTCCATCAGGCGTAAACTATATGCACCTCATTGATCATGGAAGAAATTATGTTGAAGAAACTTATAAAAGACCTTTCTTTGATAGATTGTTTAGAAATATACTTTCGTTTGTATTACCAAGACCAAAAGTATTTTTATTAATGGCTTTATCTTCTAAAATTATTAAACCTTTTAGTTTTTTATTCCCAAAATTCCTAAAAAACGCATTAAGTTTAATGCCAGACAAAATACCTTCCAAGAAATTAAAAGAAAAAAAAGTTTATGAAGTTACGAAAGGTAAAAAAATTTCAAGGGTAGCACTATTAACTGGATGTGTTCAAAGAGTAATCTCACCTGAAATAAATGAATCGACAATTAGACTTTTAAATAGACATAATGTTGAAGTTGTTGTGATGCCAGATATCTATTGCTGTGGTTCTTTGAATCATCATTTAGGTAAACAAAAATTAGCACACGATTCTTTTAAAAATAATATAAATAGTTGGCATGATGAATATCTTAAAAATGGTTTGGATGCGATTATTAGCAATACCTCAGGCTGTGGCACAACTTTAAAAGATTACGGGCATATTTTTAAAAATGATAAAGATTTGAAAAAAAAAGCAAAAAAAATTTCTGAGTTAACAAAGGACATCACCGAGTATCTTGATGAGAATTTAAAGTTAAATATAAATATTAACACCGAGAAAAAATATAAAATTGCTTATCATTCAGCCTGTTCGATGCAGCACGGGCAAAAAATTCATCAACAACCTAAAGACTTAATTTCAAAAACTGGTAACGAGGTTTTAGAAATACCAGAAGGACATTTGTGTTGCGGATCTGCTGGGACATACAATATTCTTCATCAAAAAATGGCAAAATCGTTATTAAAAAACAAAGTTAAAAATATTGAAAAAATTTCTCCTGATTTTATTTCAACAGGCAATATAGGCTGCATGACACAAATTTCATCTGGAACTAGAATTCCTATTATTCATACAGTTGAATTACTTGACTGGTTCACAGGAGGACCGAAACCATATAAATTAAATAATTTCTAAAATGAAAAAAAAAATTTTTGTTACTAGAAGGCTCCTTAAAGAAAACGAGGAGAAGCTTCAAAGCTTATTTGAAGTGACTTTAAATAAAGATGATAAAATTTATACGTCTCAAGAAATTATTGATGGATCGAAAAACTACGATGGAATCTTAAGTTCGGTTACTGATCCAATTAATGCTGATACTATATCTAAATTGTCAAGCTCCATTAAAATTATCGCTAACGGTGCAGTTGGCTTTGGAAATATAGATATTCAAGCTGCTAAAGCAAAAGGAATTACAGTTACAAATACTCCTGATGTTTTGACTGACGCCACAGCTGACATCCAAATATTACTTTTATTAGGAGCGTCTAGGAGAGCTTATGAGGGTCGTATTGCAGCCGAAACTCAAAACTGGAAGTGGTCTTTTGATTTTTTATTAGGAAAACAAATGTCAAATAAGAGATTAGGAATTCTTGGAATGGGCAGGATAGGTAGAGCGGTAGCTAAAAGAGCAAAGGCATTCGGTATGGAAATACATTATCATAATAGATCTAAACTTTCTTCTGATTTAGAAGATGGTGCAATTTATCATAAAGATTTAAAAAGTTTGTTTGAACAAAGTGAATTTTTATCAATCAATTGCCCTGCTACTCCAGAGACAAAAAATTTAATAAATAGAGAAACATTAAAGTATTTAAAAGAAAATACTGTTATAGGTAATGCTGCAAGAGGAGATATCGTAGATGATGAAGCTATGGTAGAAGCTTTAAAAAACGGAACCGTATTTGCATATGGATTAGATGTTTATAATGGTGAACCAAAAATTCATCCTGAATATTTGAAATTAAAAAACATTTTTTTATTACCTCATTTAGGTAGTGCGACTAAAAGAACAAGATGGGATATGGCCTTTCGAGCAACAAAAAATTTAAAAGATTTTTTTTCTGGCAATAAACCGCAAGATCAGGTGAATTAGTACACTCATAGATTGAATCTGTAATTTAAAATAGTTCTAAAAAGTTCGAGACTCTGATTTGAGTTTATGCTTAAATCTTTTTGTTAATTAACTAACGGAGGACATATGTCAAAAAAAATAAAAGGAGTAAAAACTCCATCAAGACGTAAGTTCTTTAAAGCAGCAGCAGCTACGGGTGCTGCAGCGGCAGCAACTGTTGCAATGCCAAACATTGCTTTAGGTGCTCCTCAAACTTTAAAGATGCAAGCGGCTTGGCCGTCAGGCGCTAACATTTTCTTTGAAATGGCTGGCGACTACGCAAAAATGGTAGGCGACATGTCTGGAGGTGAATTAAAAATTGATCTTCAGCCAGTTGGAGCTGTAGTTAAAACTTCGGAGATTGGACAAGCAGTAAGTTCAGGTGTACTTGATATGGGACACTGGGTAACAGCTTACTGGTATGGAAAAAATCCAGCAGCTTCTCTATTCGGTACTGGTCCGTCATATGGAATGTCATCTCAAGAAATTATGGGATGGATAGAGTATGGTGGTGGTAGAAAACTTTATGATGAAACACTTGCAAAAGTTGGTTTCGACTATATTGGTTTCTTCCATATGCCAATGCCTGCACAGCCTTTTGGATGGTTCAAAAAGAACGTAACAAAAGTATCTGATGTAAAAGGTATGAAGTACAGAACAGTAGGATTAGCTACTAACGTATTAACAGCGATGGGAATGGTTGTAAGACAATTACCAGGAGGTGAAATTCAGCCTGCAATGAAGACAGGTTTGATTGAAGCTGCTGAGTTTAACAACCCAACTTCAGACTCTCAGTTTGGTATGCAAGACGTTTCTAAGCATTATCACTTAGGAAGCTTCCACCAATCACAAGAGATGTTTGAAATTCCAGTGAATAAGAAGACATTTAATGGATTATCGCCTAAGCATCAGGCTATTCTAAAAAATGCTGCTTATGCTGCGAACAGTGATAACTACTTTAAAGCATTAGTAAGATACTCAGCTGACTTATCTAAATTGATGAACCAGCATAAAGTAAATGTGTATCAAACATCTGATGCGATCTTAGCTCAACAGTTAAAAGGTTGGGATAAAGTAATCGGAGATTTCAATAAGAAAGATCCATTCTTTAAAAAGATTGTAGATTCACAGAAGAAATACGCTAAGAGAGTTATGAAGTACTTACTTATGAACCAACCTAATTATAAGTTGGCTTACGAGAATGAATTCGGCTCAATAGCTAAAGTTAAAATTTAATTATATTTTAAACGTAAAAAGGGGGTGATTTTTCACCCCCTTTTTTTATGGAAATAACAAAAAAATTAGAATAGTTTAAAAATTCATGAGGGGATTTATTCATTTTGCAGATACTTTAAGCACTTCCGTTGGAAAGGCGTTTTCTTGGTGTATCGTAATTTTAATGGGCGGAACTTGCTACGAAGTAGTTATGGCATATGCCTTTAATGCTCCTACCTTATGGAATTTTGATTTCAGTTTACAAATGTACGGTGCGATTTTTATGATGGCAGGTGCATATACTTTATCTACAGAAGCTCATGTGAGAGGTGATGTAATTTACAGACTTTTTAAACCAAGAACACAGGGTTACATCGATTTAGTTTTATATTTTATATTTTTCTTTCCAGGTGTGCTTGCTCTTGCATTTTATGGTTATGAATATGCGTCATTAGCTTGGAAGATCAAAGAAACAAGTTGGAATAGCCCTGCGCAAATTCAAATTTACATGGCTAAATCTTTAATTCCTGCTGCAGGAATTTTATTAACGTTACAAGGTATCAGTGAAGTTTGTAGAGCAATCATTTGCATTCAAACAGGACACTGGCCCGCAAGAATGGTTGTAGCAGAGGAAACAGAAAAAATGTTAATGAGAACTTCACAAGACGAGGATCAAAAAGATGTTATTTAGTTTAACTAATCCTGAAATCGCAATTTTAATGATGGGAATATTCCTATTTGCAGTGCTACTTGGATTCCCAATAGCATTTACATTAATGGCAATGGGAGTTGGTTTTGGTTATTACGCTTACTTTGATCCGACAAGAATGGAACATCTTTTTGATAACAGAATCTTCCAATTATTCGTTCAAAATACTTACACCGTCATGGATAATACAGTTTTGACAGCGGTCCCACTCTTTTTATTTATGGGGTATTTAGTTGAAAGAGCTGGAATAGTTTCAAGATTATTTTTTGCGATTAGACTAGCTTCTCATAGACTACCAGCTTCAATGGCAGTAGCTGCATTAGTTACTTGTGCTTTATTTTCTACAGCGACTGGAATTATCGGAGCCGTGGTAACTTTAATGGGGCTTCTTGCTTGGCCAGCGATGATCAGAGCTGGATATGATAAAAAGTTTGCTTCTGGTGTAATTTGTTCTGGAGGTTGTTTGGGTATTTTAATTCCACCTAGCATTATGTTAATCGTTTATTCTGTAATTGCTCAACTCTCTCCTTTAAGATTATTTGCTGCAGCAATTTTTCCAGGATTATTATTAGCAGGATTATATATAGGTTATGCGGTAACTTTAGCTTATTTTAATCCTTCGATCGCACCTAAACCACCTAAGGAAGATATTCCACCAAGATCAGTAATTCTAAAAGAGGTAATGGTTTCCTTCTTACCGCTTTTCTCTTTAATAATTTTAGTATTAGGAACTATTTTAGGAGGACTTGCAACTCCTGCAGAAGCGGCAGCGGTTGGAGCATTTGGGGCATTAATACTTTCATATTTTTATAAAACGCTTAAGTGGAAAAATTTTAAAGAGTCGGTATTTTTAACTGCAAAAACGACTGCCATGATTATGTGGTTGTTTATAGGATCATGGACCTTTGCTTCAGTTTTCTCTTATTTAGGTGGACACGAAGTATTTGAACATTTCTTTAAATCAATGAATCTACAACCTTGGCAGTTCTTGGTAATTACTCAAATTATAATTTTCTTACTGGGTTGGCCATTAGAGTGGACAGAGATATTAATCATTTTTGTACCGATATTTTTACCTTTAGTGGCATTTTTTGAAGTTAACCCTTACTTTTTTGCAATGTTAATTGCTTTAAATTTACAAACTTCATTTTTAACTCCACCCATGGCAATGTCCGCGTACTATTTAAAAGGTGTACAAAGTAAAAATGTAGAGTTAATGGAAATATTTAAAGGTATTATGCCTTTTCTAGGTATAGTTATATTAGCTATGTTTTTAATGTATCTCTTCCCGGGAATAGCTCTTTGGTTGCCAGATACATTATTTGCTAATTAATATATTTAAATGATAGACGTTACATCTTTAAGTGCATACGAGTTATCTCGAAAACTTTATTCAGGTGAAATATCATCCGTCGATCTTTGCACAGCATATTTAGATAGAATAAAAAAATTTGAAAAAGATGTTCAAGCTTGGCAATTTATAGACAAGAAACTTTTAATAGAAAAAGCTGAAGAAGCAGATACTTATAGAAAATCTGGAAAACCTCTAGGACCATTGCACGGGATACCCGTCGCAATTAAAGATATTATAGGAACCTATGACATGCCGACTGAATGTGGGACAGTATTTAGAAAAAAAATGTCTAATTCACAGGACTCTGAAATTGTTAACTTACTAAAAAATTCGGGTGCAATAATAATGGGTAAAACTGTTACTTGTGAACTTGCTTACATACACCCCTCTAAAACAAAAAATCCTCATGATTATGCAAGAACTCCGGGAGGTTCATCAAGCGGATCAGCAGCTGCAGTTGCTGCCCATATGGCGCCTTTATCGGTTGGTTCTCAAACTGGAGGTTCAGTAATTAGACCAGCATCATATTGCGGAGTTGTTGGCTATAAACCTTCTTATGGATTGATCTCAAGAAATGGCGTCCTAAAAGTTTCAGATAAATTAGATACAATGGGTGTATTTGGTAAAACAGTAAAAGATGTTGCATTACTTGCTAAATCACTAATTAGAAAAGATTTACATGATCCCTCAACAGTTTATTTTGCTGCTGAAAAGATGGTGGAGGAATGTGAGAAAGGTCCTGTTTTTGACCCTAAATTTATTTTTTATAAAACAAAAAATTGGAAAAATATTAATAAAAAATCGCAGCAGGCTTTTGAATTTTTAATAAAAAACTTTAAAAAGAATATCGAGGTATTTGACACACCTTCATATTTTGATGATATTCCAAAGTATCATCAAATAATTCATGAAGTTGACATGGCAAATAATTTTCAGGTTTATTATAAAAAAGATAAAACAAAACTATCAAAAGAAATGAGAGAAGCTATCTCCAGAGGATTAAAATATTCAGCAAAAGAATACGGAGACGCTGCAGATTTTATGAAGCAAAGCTATGAGTCATACAAAGAAGTTTTTGAGGACTATCATGGAATTATAACTCCATCATCAACCGGAGTAGCAGATAAAGGATTGAAATCAACAGGTAGCGCGGACTTTCAAAAGATTTGGACTTATCTTGGTTTACCTGCAATTTCATTACCTTTACTTACAGGAGAAAATGACTTACCATTAGGTGTTCAATTAGTTGGCGATAAACTTGATGACTTAAGATTCTTAGGAACAGCTAATTGGCTTGAGAAAAATTGTAGAGATGAAGGATAAAGTTACAATAATTATTGGAGTTGCACTCTGTACCTTTTTTTTAATTGGTTTAGCAACAACATTGACCAGATCAATGATGATAGGTTTTTTTGATGTGCTTCCTGTTTATATTTTAATGGGTATGGTAATTGTAATGATGTTCTATGAAGCCTTCATTGACAAAAAATAATCCTTACGCTCCTTATTTACTTTTGTTAATTCAGCCAATTTTTATGGCTACAAATACTATTGTTGCAAGAGGAGGTGTGGAGTTCGTGCCTCCTATTTCTTTAGCGTTTTGGCGATGGTTTACAGTCTTCATTCTGTTATTTCCTTTTTTTTTTAATGAAATTTTAAAATATAAAAAAGAATTTAATAAAGAGTTTTTCAAGCTGTTTTTCTTAGGTTCAATGGGCTGTGGTATATGTGGAGCTTTTCCTAATCTTGCAGGTATGACAACAACAATGGCTAATATTGGCATAATATATACATCTTCACCAGTAATAATAATTTTTTTATCAATTCTATTCTTTAAAGAAAAAATTAATTTTTTAAGGATATTAGGCTTATTAATTTGTATTACAGGTGTTTTTACAATTATATCTAAAGGTAATTTAGAATTTTTAATTAATCTAAATTTTACAACAGGTGATCTATGGGTTTTGGGGGCTGCTTTAGGTTGGGCTCTTTACTCAATTTATTTGTTAAATTGGAAATCAAAATATAGTTTGATGGCCCGATTTACCTTGATCGCAATGTTTGGATTTATATCACTTTTCCCATTTTTTATTTTAGAAAATATTTACTTTGCTAAGACAAACTATAATCAGACATTTTTGTTCTGGATTATATTTGCTGCTATTTCTCCTAGCATTATTGCTTTTTCTCTATATACACGATTACAAAAATATGTAGGCGCATCCTTTGCTGGGTTTACTTTATATTTATTCGCAGTCTATGGATCTATCTTTGGAATTATAATTTTTGAAGAACCTCTCCTCAGTTTTCATTATTTAGGTGGCTTAATGGTTTTTACTGGAGTTTATTTCGCTAGGACAAAAGTATGAAGTATCTTTATCTAACTTTATCATCAATTATATTAGCTTACATTATAATTGTTCTTTTCACTTATCTATACCAAAGAAAATTACTTTATCACCCAAGTGAAAATAACTACACGGGAGATGAAATTCAATTTGATTATAAAGAAGTTTTTATCGAGGTTGATAAAGATATAAAACTTAAATCATGGTTTTTGGAAAAAGACTTCAAAAAAAATAAAACTATTTTGTACTTCCATGGTAATGCAGGTGATCTAACTAATAGGGTTCATAAGCTTAATGAACTAAATAAGCTAGATGTAAATATTCTTATTATTTCATGGAGAGGATTTAGCGGTAATCCAGGCAAGCCTACAGAAAAAAATTTATATAATGATGCTAGAAAATCAATCGAATGGCTTAACAAGGCCGGCGTTATAAATGAAAACATAATTTTATATGGCGAGTCGCTTGGTACAGGTGTAGCTACAGAATTAGGTCAGGATAATTCTTTTGC
Organism: uncultured Pelagibacteraceae bacterium; assembly: GCA_902537845.1. GTDB lineage: Bacteria > Pseudomonadota > Alphaproteobacteria > Pelagibacterales > Pelagibacteraceae > Pelagilacustribacter. The sequence continues at coordinate 1,312 of CACBDC010000015.1, read as the reverse complement.
GGGAATTGTTTTGGAGTCACCTTTTACCTCGATTGCTGATGCGGCAAAAATTTATTATCCTTATTTGCCAATCGATTTATTAATAAAAGATAGATATGACTCTTTAAAAAAAATCAAAAATATAAATGTTCCAATTTTGGTTATGCACGGTAAGAAAGATGATGTTGTTCCTTTCAAAATGGGTGTAGAATTATTTGACAAAGCTAATCAACCAAAATTTAGTTACTTTTCCGAAAATGACGATCATATGATGGAATTTAATGACCAATTAATGGATTCTTTAAGAAAGTTTTTAAGTTTCAATACCTAATAAAGCTTTTGAAAAATATTCAGCGTTAAAAGGTTGTAAGTCATCTTCCTTTTCTCCCATTCCAATTGCAACAATAGGTAAATCGTATTTTTTACAAATTGCTAAAACTACTCCGCCTTTAGCGGTGCTATCTACCTTTGTAATTATTAAACCTGTAAGATTATGAATTTTACTAAATTCCTCAACTTGATTTAACGCATTTTGCCCTGTGGTTGCATCAAGAACTAATAATATTTCATTTGGAAAAGACTGATCAATTTTTTTTAAGACATTTATTATTTTTTTGTATTCTTCCATTAAATTTTTTTTATTTTGTAATCTTCCTGCGGTATCTATTAAAGCAATATCAATTTCATTTTTTTTAGCAAATTCTGCAGTCTTAAAAGCCACAGAGGCTGGGTCACTATTAATTTCTGACTTAATAATATCTACTTTTACTTTTGCAGCCCAAACTTGCAGCTGATCTATGGCTGCTGCTCTAAAAGTATCGGCAGCCCCAAACACGACAGATCTATTATTGTCTTTAAAAAATTTTCCAAGTTTTCCAATACTAGTAGTTTTTCCAACTCCGTTTACACCAGATACAACAATTACAGAAGATTTTGCATTTCCCATTAAGCTTAAATCTTTTTCGTACTTTTGAAGATTAATCGCTAATTTATCCGCTATCAGTTTTAAAATTTCTTTATGATCGTCTAATTTTTTATCAACTTTAAAGTTTTCAAAATCTTTTCTTAGTTCTTTTGCAACCTCTACCCCAGCATCAGATGTAATAATTAATTCTTCAAATTCTGTTAGAACATTTTCATCTATTTTTTTTTTGGAAAATATATTTTTAAAGCCGGTAGAGAGTCCATCCGAACTCTTACCTAATCCTATTTTAAATTTATCAAACAAACCCATTTAGATTTCAAGTTTAGTATGTTTTATTTCTGAAACCGGACCTCTCATAAATATATTAAGATCTTCATCCATTTTTATATTTAAATTTCCTTCTTCAAA
>CACBDC010000014.1 GCA_902537845.1 uncultured Pelagibacteraceae bacterium | reverse complement strand
CCCCTATGCACTCCATGACTTAAAGCAAAAAACACATCTACGCTACATGATTTGTCAAAATTATTTAAAGTTTCGAAAGAATGATCACTAGGATTTGGTATGTAAAAATTTTTATTGTTCATTGGCAAAAAACTCAAAGCAGATGGACTTGTTGTAATGAATGTTGCATCCATGGCTTCAATTTTATCTAAAATCCTATCTTTATTTCTTTGATAATCTGGTCCTTTTTTATTTAGTGGATCTAAGAACCATTGGACAAATTTTGTATTAGGATTATCCTCTTTTAATTCTTGAATTTGATCTTTTGAAATTAAATCAGCGTGACCAGTAACAATTAAATCTGGTTTATAATTATAGCAAGTTTTTTTTAATTTATCGTTAAGTGTTTTTTTACCTTTCAAATCACCTAATGATTTATAATATTTTTGTATATCTCTGTCACTAAAGCCCAATACACTGTGCCCTAATCTTATGAAGCCATTATTAATTCTTCGACCAGTGTTAAAAAAAAGCCTTCCATCTAACCTTTCGTTGAAATTGGTTACGTGTAAAATTCTTAAATTTTTTAATTTCTTTTTTGTAAAAAATATTTTTCTCAAAAATAATTTTTCAGATCTGTAATTATCTATCATTTGAGAAACAAATTGATGAGTTAAATAAAAATTTTTAATCGATTTAGACTGTAATTTTTTTCTCAAAGTTTTATTAGCTACTAAATTTGAAATAGATTTAGTTAAATTCTTTTCATTAAGTTTTTCTAAAATTTTTGCATCAGTTACTGTTTCTGGTAAACCACCTTTATTTGTAATAATGACCGCACATCCATTCGCAGATGCTTCAAGGCTTGTTCTACCAAATGGCTCATCCCATCTAGAACATGCAACTGTAATACTCGTTTTTTTAAATATATCTATTACTTCATTATGTTTTTTGAAACCTAAAATTGATGCGTTTTTATGCTCAAGAAAAATTTTCTCTCTTTTTTCGTCGCCAATAACTAAAGCCTTCCAATCTTTATATTTATTTAAAATCTTTACGATAGATTTAGCGAAAATATCATAGCCCTTTGCTTTATTAAGCTTTCCAACAAAAGTAATCCATTTCTTTTTTTTATTAAGTAACGATAAATTGCCTTTCTTTGCTGATTGATAAAATATTAATAATTTATTGCTATTTACAAATTTATTTTCTAAACCTTCTAAAAATCTCTTTTTAGACCAAGCACTATTAAAAATTATTTTATAACATTTTTTTAATAATCTTTTTCTTTGTTCAATAGTTTTTGACCCATCCATTGATAAAGGATCATTATGAAAATAGAGTGTAAGAATTTTATCTTTAATTTTTTCATTAATAATATGTATATAGCTCGGTCTGTTGTGAACTTCTATTATTGAGGAACTATTCTTTTTTTCTAATTTTATAAAGTCATTTACATAGTTTTTTGTTTGACTGGTAAAAACCTCTTTTTTCGTATTTATATTAATGTATTTAAGATTGAATGTTTTTTTATAATTTGTGTTTCCATAAACAATTATATTTTTTTTAAATTTACTTATCTTAGAAGTTTCATAAACAAAAAGTGATACTGCACCTGGATACTCAGGTGAAAAATTTTCTTTATATGGAAGAAGAATTGAAATTTTCATTTTTAATTTTGTTTCTTAACAATCGATTATTCTTTATATAATATTCTCTAGAAATTGCCTCTTTTTTTGATTTAAATTTTTCTTTATAAATTAGTCTCCATTTTCTACCTCTCGTGAATTTTGCTCCTTTACCTAAATTATGGAGCATGATTCTTTTTTTTAAATTATTTGTATAACCAACATAAGTGACAGGCTTAATGCCCTTTGATTTGAGCATATAAACATAATAGGTCAATTATTAATATCCTTTTGATTTAGATTCCTTTAACCCTTTAAGTTTGAAAAGATCAGATTTAGCTCCCGAAGCAATATATCTACTATCAGATCCAACTGTTACCATATTGAAACCCTTATTTATCATTTTTAGAGCATATTCAGCTGATCCATTATGTAAACCTGCTAACAAGTTTCTCTTTTTTGCAGCCTCAAGAATTCTTAAAATTTCTTTATAAGCTTTCGTATTTTCAGGTTTATCAAAACCAGGTTCCTCACCTACAGCTAAACTCAAATCTGCTGGACCTATATAAATACCATCTAAATTTGGTGTATCTAAAATTTCATCAAGTTTTTCCAATGCTTCTTTGGTTTCAATCATTGCTAATTTTAATATTTCTTGGTCAGCATGTTTTGCATAGTCGCTACCACCATAAATTGATGCTCTTATAGGGCCAAAGCTTCTATAACCTTTAGGAGGGTATAAACACGCTTGAATAAAATTTTCAGCGTCTTTTCTATTACTTACCATTGGACAAATAACTCCATAACACCCAGCATCTAAAATTTTCATTATTTGACCTGGCTCATTCCAATTTACTCTAGCTATTGGAGTGGTTTCCGTTGTTGATATTGCTTGCAGCATGTTTACAGCGCTTGAATAATCTATAAGACCGTGCTGCATATCAATTGTAAGTGAATCCCAACCTTGTTGAGCCATAACTTCTGTAGAAAAAGAACTTGGCACAGCTAACCAACTATTAATAATTGGTTTGCCTGTTTTAAAAAATTCTTTAAGTTTATTTTTTCTCATTCGTAAGAGATTCCGAAATGAGTATACTTTATGTTTAAATAATCTTTAATTGCCATTGAACCACCTTCTCTTCCGTATCCAGTTTGTTTAATTCCACCAAAAGGCGCCTCTGCTACAGCTACGACAGGAGTGTTTACAGCTACACAACCAGATTCTAATTGTTCAGATGCTTTATTAGCCTTTTTTAAATCAGTTGTGTAAACATAACTGCATAAACCTAGATCATTGTTATTAGCTCTTTCCATCACTTCATCAAAATTTTTAAAAGTTAGAATAGGAACTATTGGACCGAATGGCTCTTCTTTCATTACGGTAAAATCATCTTTGATGTTATCAAATATTGTAGGTTCGTAGAAGTACCCTTTATTAAAATTTGCAGCTCTTTTACCTCCAAGCAAAACTTTACCACCTTCTTTTTTAGTAGTTTCTACTAATTTTTCAACACCTTCTAATCGTTGTTTAGTGCATAAAGGTCCAAGCAATGTGTCTTTATCCATACCGTTTCCAATTTTAAGTTTTTTTGTTTTTTCTACCATTAAATTTGCAAATTCATCTTTTTTCTTTTCGTGTATATAAAATCTATTCGGTGAAATACATACTTGCCCATTATTTCTAAATTTAGAGGTAATTGCCATGTCAGTAACTTTATTTAAATCAACGTCATCGAAAACTATAAAAGGCGAATGACCACTTAACTCCATAGTTACTCTTTGAACTTTGTCTGCAGCTTGCTTTAGAATTAATTTACCAACTCTTGTTGAGCCGGTTATTGAAATTTTTTTTACTATATCTGACTTTATTAATTCTTCAGAAATACTAGCTGGATCGCCTGATAATAAATTAACTACTCCTGGAGGGACGCCTGCCTCTCTACATATATCAACTATCTCCATTACACTGCCCGGTGTTATTACATCTGGTTTAACTATTACTGAACATCCTGCTGCTAAAGCGGTCGAAATTTTTCTTGAGGCAAGAATAATTGGAAAATTCCATGGAACTAAGGCCGCTACAACACCAACTGGTTGATACATTACGTGAATTTGAGTATTTGGAAACCGACTTTGATTTATTTCTCCGAAAATTCTTTTAGTTTCTTCTGAATTCCACTCAAATATATCAGCCGCACCACCTATTTCCCCTGGACCCTCTGTTAATGGTTTACCTACTTCAAGTGTTAACCATTTTGAGAGAACATCAACTCTCTTCCTTATTAAATCAGATATCTTTCTTATAATTTTAGATCTATCCCAAGGAGATGTATTTTTCCAAATATGTAAACCTTTTTCAGCTGATTTAAGAGCTTTTTGAACATCTGAACTATTTGCTTTTGACGCCTTACCTATTATTTCTTCAGTTGCTGGATTAATAACATCGTAAGTTTCACCACTTGCAGACTTTTGCCACTTACCATCAATGAACTGTCCATATTTATCGTACATATATTATTGTTGAATAAAGAATATTAATTAAATAGTTTATATTGAATTTATGAAAAATATTCAACTTACTTGTGCCCACGCTTTAGTTAAATTCTTGATTGCTCAGAAAACTCTTATAGAAGGAAAAAAAGAGCCTTTATTTCCAGGTGTGTTTGGAATTTTTGGTCATGGCAATGTTGCTTGTTTAGGTCAGGCACTTCAAGAAAACCAAAAAAAGCTTCCTACTTGGCGAGGACATCACGAGCAGAATATGGCTCTAACAGGAATAGCTTACTCAAGAGCTAAAAGAAGAAAACAGATTTTTGTTGCTACTTCTTCAGTTGGACCCGGATCAACAAACATGATTACAGCAGCTGCTGTAGCAATGAGTAATAGACTTCCAATACTTTTTTTGCCTGGTGATACGTTTGCAAATAGAATGCCTGATCCAGTATTACAACAAGTTGAGCACTTCAATAACCCAGGGATAACTCAGAATGATGGGTTTAAATCTGTTGTGAGATATTTTGATAGAATTACTAGACCAGAACAAATCATTTCAAGTTTACAACAAGCAATTCAAATTATGTTAGATCCAGCAGATTGTGGTCCAGCATGCGTTTCATTGAGTCAAGATGTTCAAGGTGAAGTTTACGATTATCCAGAAGAATTCTTTAAAGAAAGAGTTCATACGATTAGAAGACCTAGACCAGACGATTTTCAAATAAAAGAGGCAGCTGAACTTATTAAAAAATCGAAGAAACCAATTATCATTGCCGGTGGGGGAGTTTTTTACTCGGATGCTACAGATGAATTAAGTAATTTTGCAAAAAAACATAATATTCCCGTAACACAAACCGTAATGGGTTATTCATCTTTAAAAAAAGATCATACTCATTATTTAGGAACTATTGGCGGTTTAGGAGGAAGAGCTGCGAACAATTTAAGCAAAGAAACTGATACAGCAATTGCTATTGGAACAAAACTTGCAGATTTTACAACTGGATCTTGGGCTAATTTTGAAAATCCAAATTTTAAATTAGTTTCTATTAATGCAGCAAGATTTGATGCAAATAAACACATGGCTCAGGCTGTAGTTGGTGATGCTAAAGTATCTTTGATCGAATTATCACAAGCATTAGGAGGCTGGAAAGCTGATGATAGTTGGTATAAGAAATCTAGAATCGAACTTAAAAATTGGGAAGCTTATGTTGAAAAAGAAAGTGGACCAACTAACCAAAAACTTCCAAGCTATGCACAAGTTATTGGAGCATGCTACAGAAATTCAGACCCGACTGATATAGCTGTTACCGCTGCAGGTGGATTAGTTGGCGAAGTAATACAAGTATGGAAACCTAGAGAACTTAATACACATGAAACTGAATGGGGTTTTAGTTGTATGAGTTATGAAATTTCTGGAGCACTTGGTATAAAAATGGCAAATCCAGAAAAAGAAGTAGTATCATTTGTAGGAGATGGATCGTATCTACTTTATAATTCTGACATATATAGTTCTGTAATTACAAATAATAAATTAATACTAATAGTTTGTGACAATGGTGGTCACGCTGTAATCAATAGATTACAATTATATAAAGGTGGTAAAGAATTTAATTGTTTACTTAAGAGCTCAAATGCTCCTAATTTGGTGCCTGTAGATTTTGCAGGTCATGCTAAGAGTATGGGAGCAGATGGCGAACACGTTAATTCAATTGCTGAATTAGAGGAGGCATTTAAAAGAGCAAAAAAATCAAAAAAAACATACGTAATTTCAATACATACAGATGGTTACCAATGGTTAGAAGGGTCAGCTTACTGGGAAAGCCCTACTCTCGGCATACCTACAACAGAAGAAAATAAAAAATCTCTTAAAGAACATCTTGAAGGCAAAAAAAAACAAAGAAAAGGTGTTTAAAATTGATGAAAAAAATTTTTAATGTAGGCCTGATAGGTTGCGGCCATATAGCCGAGACATACTTTAGAGCGCATAAGTATTTTAATAATTTTAAAATAATTAAATGTGCTGATATCAACAACAAAGCTGCAATTAAATGTGCTAAAGCTAATAGAATTAAAGCTGTATCAATAAAGGAATTATTAAATGATAAAAATATAAAAGTAATTCTAAATTTAACAATTCCTGCAGCTCATTATTCTGTTGCAAAACTTGCTCTTAAACATGGCAAACATGTTTACTCGGAAAAACCTCTAGCTATAAATCTATCTGACGGCATAAAATTAATTAAATTAGCAAGAAAAAAGAAATTGTATGTTGGAAATGCACCAGATACATTTTTGGGAGGCGGTATTCAGAAATCAAGAGAGCTTCTAGATAAAAAAATTATTGGTAAGGTTAAATTTGGAAACGCTATCTTTGCATATCCAGGTGTCCAATCTTATCATCCAAATCCTGAACCGTGGTTTGCAAAAAAAGGTGGTGGTCCTGTAATAGATATGGGGCCGTATTATTTAACTGCTTTAGTAAACTTATTGGGCCCCGCAAAAGAAGTTTTTAGTCAATCTGAAAAAGGTAAATCAAAAAGAGTTATTGGCATTGGCCCTAAGAAAGGTAAAAAGTTTAAAGTAGAATGCCCAACAACTTATTTTTCAACAATTAGATTTTTAAATGGAACTATAATAAGACTGACACTTTCTTTCGACGTAATCTCACATTTAAGAAATCATATTGAATTGTATGGTAATGAGGGATCAATGATTGTTCCTGATCCAAATATGTTTGGTGGATCAGTTTTAATTAGCAAAAAATTAGGAAGTTCATGGAAAAATATTAAGACAAATAAAATGACTCTTGGAAAAATCAATATTCGATCACAAAGTTCAAGAGCTAACGAGTCACCTACTAATGCAAATTATAGAGGCGTGGGTTTGTCTGAAATGATAAGCTCTATTCAAAAGAAGAAATTACATAAATGTAATGGAAATTTATCTTTACATGTGTTGAATATAATTGATGCAATACATAATTCTGCAAAAAAAGGTAAAAAAGTTAAAATAAATCAATTATGTGAACGACCCACAATTTTCTCTAAAAAAGAAATTAAAAATATAATTAAATAAAGTTTTCTCTTCCTAATAATGCTGCACCCCTAACACCACTCGCATCTCCATATAATGGTTTTAGAAAAATTGTTTTTAGATTAGGCTCATTAATAAATTTAGCAGTAATTTGTTTAATTTCGTCTAAAAAATCAATTTCATTTGAAACTCCTCCACCAAAGACGATTGCATCTGGATCAATAGTTGTGATTATAATAACCAAGGCTCTTGCTAATTTTACTTTATAATCATTTATAAATTGATAAGAATATTTTTCTTTTTTTTTGTAATTATTAAAAATTTCTTTAGCTGACATTTTTTTTCCAAATTTTAAATGAAAATTTTTTTCTATGGATTTTCCTGAAAGAAAACCCTCTATTCTATTCGAGAAATCAATTTTCTTTTCTGATTTTAGATTTTGAACATCCATTTCAGGCATTTGATTTAAACTCCATTCGCCTCCTAAACCATTTGAACCAGAAATTATTTTCTTATTTATAACTAATCCCCCACCACAGCCAGAACCGAGTATTATGCCAAAAACTGTTTCATAATGGCTTGCAGATCCATCACTTGCTTCAGATAAACAAAAACAATTAGCATCATTTTCTAAGTAAATATTATTATTTATATTTTTTTTTAAATCTTTGATCAAATTTTTATTATTTAACCATTGTGAATTATGTGCGTTTTTAATTAAACCAGTTGTTTTATCCGTTGCTCCTGGGTGGCAAATTCCAACATTTAAGTTTTTCCTATTTTTACTCTCGATATCTTTAATAATTGAAATAATTGATTTTATAGTCTCAATATAATCTTTAGGTGTAGAAATTCTATTTCTAGTTAACTCTTTATTTTGATTATCTAGCAAAACATATTCGATCTTTGTTGCACCTAAATCTATACCAATTTGCATTTCTATGAAGAAATTCTATTCATTTCTTTAAGTTCGACTTCTAACTTGTCAAGCTCTTCTCCCCCCGCCATCATGCTCAGAAGTTTTTCTCTAGAGATATCTTTCTTTTCATATGTCCCTAAACTTTTACCTCTATTAAGAACAGTAAAACTGTTTCCAACTGGATAAGCGTGATGAACATTATGAGTTATTAAAATTACTGCTAAACCTTGTGATGCAGCTTTTACTATATATTTCAACACCACAGATGCTTGGTGAACTCCTAATGCTGAAGTTGGCTCATCTAAAACTAAAACTTTTGCACCAAAATATATAGCTCTACTTATTGCCAGACACTGCCTTTCACCACCTGACATAGTTCCTACTGCTTGTGATGGGTCTCTTACATCAATTCCTATTTGTCCCATTCTTTCTGCAGCGATTTTATTTGCCTTCTCTATATCAAAAGTTTTCAGAAAAGGAGGTCCTTTTAAAGGTTCTCTGCCCATAAAAAAATTTCTGGTAACACTCATCAATGGTACCAAAGCTAAATCTTGGTATACTGTGGCTATACCTATATCTAAAGCGTCTTTCGGACTATCGAAAATAATTTTTTCACCTTCAAATATTATTTCTCCCTCATCAGGTTTATGGACACCAGCAAGTGTTTTAATTAAAGTCGACTTACCTGCTCCATTATCACCTAATAAACACATGATCTCACCTTTTCGTAATTTCATGGTTACATCTTTAAGTGCAATAACTTTTCCAAAAAATTTACTGATATTATTAAATTGAACTAGATAATCCGACATTATTTACTTTCTGTTACTTTTCTTCTTATATAATTGTTAAATATTACAGCTATAAGCATCATAGCTCCTAAAAAAACTTTAAACCAATCTGTGTCCACGTCTGTATAAAAAATACCCATAGATACAGTTCCAAAAATAATTGCTCCAAAAGCTGCACCAATTGCTGATCCATAACCTCCGGTAAGTAGACATCCTCCAACTACAGCAGCTGCAATTGCCTCTAATTCTTTTAAGGTTCCCCGCATAGTATCTGCTGATCCAGCATCTAATACTTGTATCGTTGCAAAGATAGTTGCTGCAACCGCTGTACCAATAAATAAACTTATTTTTACTCTTCCCACTGGTACACCTACATTGTTTGCACCGTTTTTATCTCCGCCTGATGCAAATATCCAATTTCCATATCTAGTTTTCATTAATATCCAGGTAGTTAAAATTGCTAATGCAATAAACCAAATAACTGAAGGAGGAATGCCCGTAGCTAATGGGGTGCCATCTGTTCTTAAAGCAATTAAATTCATTGAACCTAGCCATGTAAAAACCCACTTAAATGAGTCGGTCGCAAATATCCAAGCTATTGGATCATTTTCAATCAAAACTCTCAACCCAGGTACTTGTGTACGTCCTGTGATTAACCTTGTTAAAGCTAAAGTTGCCCCTCTTAGGATAAACAGCATTGCAAGTGTAACTATAAAAGATGGCAAGCCAGTTCTGACTACGAGTATTCCATTAAAATAACCGACTAAGACAGCCATTGAAAAGGCAAATATAATGCTCATCCATAAAGGCCATCCCCAATAGATAGCTGGAATAGCTATACAGATTCCAGCAAAACCAATCATTGAACCGATTGATAAATCAAATTCTCCACCAATCATTAACATTGCTGCAGCGATAGCTATAATTCCAAGATTAGCTGATACATCTAAAAAATTTAAAATTCCATAAGCACTGAACATGCCGGTATCACCAGCAACAATACCAAAAAAAATAAAAACTAAAATTGCTCCACCCAAAGCCCCTAATTCAGGTCTATTTAATAATACTTTTAAATTTGAAACTTTTTTAAGTCTTTCGTCCTGATTAAAATCAGTTTTACTTTTTATACTTTTTGACTTTGTAGACATAATAAAAACTTAAAAAAAAAGGCCTAGTGAAAAATCACTAGGCCTTTTAGATATATTTTTTATCTATAACCTTGAGCCGCCCATTTAATTACACTCTTAGCATTTTTAGGTGTAACAAAACCAGGTCCTGTCATTACTACGCCTGCTGGCATAGTTCCATATCTCATATATTGAGAAAAGATAGCTATAGGTAAGTAACCTTGTAAGTACTGTTGTTGATCTATTAAAAACTCAACTTTTCCAGCAGCAGCAGCTTTAAGCATTCCTGGAGACATATCAAATGTTCCAAGCTTTACGCTTCCAACTTTTCCAGCTGACTCTAACGCTTTAAGAGCAGCTTCACCCGCTAGACCAGCTCCAAGAGTAAGGATAGTGTCATATCCACCACCTAACTTAGCAGCTACAGCCTTTTGAATTTCAGTTGGGTCATTAGATGTTCCTAAAATTTCTACAGAACCTCCAAAACCTTTTTTGAAACCAGCACATCTTCTATCTAGAGCAACGTTACCAACTTCGTGGTTAACACATAATGCTTTTTTTCCACCAGCAGCTTTCATTTTTTGTCCACCACCTACTCCTGCTTCAAATTCAGTTTGACCAACGTGAGCACTAATACCTAGTTTCATATAGTCATCTGAACCAGAGTTCATAGAGATTACTGGAATTCCAGCAGATATTGCAGCTTTAACAGATTTACCTAAAGCGGCAGCATCTGGTAAAGTTATTACAATACCTTTTGGTTTTTGAGAAACAGCATTATCAATTAGTTTAGCCATTTCAACCATGTCGAATGTTGCTGGAGCAGTATATTTGCAAGATACTTTCATATCTTTACAAGCTTTATCTACACCATTTTTAGCAACTGACCAGAAAGGGTCATTAGCTTGCCCGTGTGACACAACGATAATATCTACAGCTAATGCAGCAACAGATGTCATCGCCCATGTTAAAAGAGCAGCGATTGTTAAGTATATTTTTTTCATTATTTCCCTCTTATTGTTAATTAATTTGTGCGCATTTAAACAAATTATAAGAGTAATTACAAAAAAAAATATTTTAGATACAACCTACAGTATATTAAAAAGTTATTATTGTACTAGACTTTAATTGTTTTTTTTAATCTTAAAGATTTATATGCCGCATTTGCTAATTTTAAAGCAAGATAACCATCTTCAAAAGTTGACCTAGATTTAATTTTATTTTTGTGAAGTGAAATTAACTCTTTTAATTGTAAATTATATGCATCGTTATATCTTTCAATAAAAAAATTTAAAAAAGGTTTTTGAGAGTTTGTATGATTTGAATTAAAATATTCTGTTGAATTTACTTTTTTATTACCTGAGATTAACATTCCTTTTTTTCCAAATAATTCAACTCGTTGATCGTAACCAAATGAGCAATGTCTTGAATTAGAGATAACACAAATCACTCCTTTTTTTGATTTCATTGTTACAACGGCTATCTCATGATCTTTAATTTTTTTATAAAAGGGTACAAACGATGAGACAAATGCATGAATCTCTTTAACTTCATCATTTCCCAAGTACAATCTACATAAATCAAAATCGTGAATCATCATATCTCTAAAAATACCTCCTGATGATTTTAAATAAGAAATTGCTGGTGGTGCAGGATCTCTACTTGTAATGATAATTTTTTCTAATTTACCTATTTTGTTATTATCTAGGTCCTTTTTTAACGAAAAATGTCCTGGATCATACCTTCTATTAAAACCTAATTGAATTTTAGGTCGTTTTTTTTTAATTTTTCTTAAAGTTTTAATTATTTTATTAATATTTAAATCTAAGGGTTTTTCGCAAAAAATTGTTTTTTTTCTTTTCATTCCTTCTTCGATAAATTTTATGTGAGTATTTGTAGGACTCGAGATAAAAATTATATCTACATTTTTATCATTAAAGATTTTATTATAATTTTTTTCAATTTTGCAACCGTAAAGTTTTTTTGCCTTATTGCTTAATTGATTGATTTTTTCATAAACATATAATAATTTTATTTCTTTGTTTTTGGCTAAATTTTCAGCATGCATTTGTCCAATTCTTCCAAATCCAAATAGAGCTACATTGATCATATTTTTTGTATAAAGTTATTATTTGTAATATAAACTTAGTACTTTATTAAAATTATGTCTATAAAATTAGGTGTAGCACCTATCGCATGGAGCAATGATGACATGCCAGAACTTGGTGGTGAAACTACATTAGAACAATGTTTATCTGAAGCTAGCCGAGCCGGTTTTACAGGAATCGAGTCAGGCGGTAAATTTCCAAAAAATTCTAAAGAATTATTACCAAAATTAGAAAAGGAAAATTTACAACTATGCTCTGGATGGTATGGGGCTTCACTTTTGAAAAATACACCCAAAGAGGAATTTAAATTGATGCGTGAACAAATGAATTTGTTTAAAGATTGTAAATCACCATGCATGGTTTTTGCTGAGGTTACTAAATCAATACAAAGTGACCCTAAAACACCATTATCACAAAAACCTAAGCTTTCGGAAGATGAATGGAAGTTATTAATTTCAAGAATAAATGAAATAGGAAAAATGATGATAGATGAAAATATGCCGCTCGCCTATCATCATCACATGGGAACAGTAATTGAAACTGAGGCGGAAACAAGAAGATTAATAGAAAGCACTAATGATCATGTAAAATTATTAATAGATACAGGACACATGCTTTTCGCTAAAGGAAATTCAATTAAGTTAACTGAGGATTTTATAGAGAGAATAATCCATGTTCATTGTAAAGATATTCGTAAAGATGTTTTAGAAAAATCTTTAAAAAATGATAGTACTTTCAGACAGGCTTTTCTAGATGGAGCTTTTACTGTTCCTGGAGATGGATGTATTGATTATAAACCTTTCTTAGCTATTTTGAAGAATAAAAATTACGAAGGTTGGTTAGTGGTTGAGGCAGAACAGGATCCAGTAAAAGCTAACCCATTTGAGTATGCTAAAATTGGATATAATTATTTAAGCAAAACTGCTAAAGAATGTGGTTTTACAATAATCAATTAACGATAAGCAGATACTAGTTCGTTATTTCCTGCAGCAACACAAGGTGATTTAACACATGTGCCAATAACCCATTCTGATCCCGCTTCAGATTCAAAATTACTTTCTGATACAAAAATTATTCCTTTGTCAGTCGATTGACCAGCTTTTCCTTCTGCTTGAATTCTAGGATCTTGTGATGTTTGAATTAATGGTTTTTCAACTTTATAAGGATTATTTAGTTTAAAATTTTCAATAATGAATTCCACAATTTTTGAAGAGTTCCAGCTTGAACCACAATTTTCTCCCCATGATGTGACTCCATTATTGTCTGAACTGCATTTATTTACTTCATCATTAATAAAGTCCACAACCATTTTATGATTAGATTTGATATCATTAGCTTTTTCAACAACAGCTGATCTTGTTGTCGCTGTCCAAAGCAACATTATGACAACGTAAGTAATTGAACTTAAAACCAGAAATTCTAAAGGGCCAAAATCTTTTAATTTTCTTTTTATATTTATCATATTTTTACAATCATTGACTTATCTAACTTATTTTCAAAAAAATCAATAATATTCTTTGTAGTTTCAATCGCCATTCTTGATTTACATTCATTAGTAAATGTTGCTGAATGGGGGCTTAATAAAACTTTTTCGTTATTTATTAATGGATTATTTTTATCTAAAGGTTCTTTTTCAAAAACGTCTAGTCCCGCACCAAATATCATATTATTTTTTAATGTCTTATCTAAATCAATTTCATTTATTATCCCACCTCTAGATGTATTGATAATTATTGCATTTTTTTTCATTAATTTAATTTTTTTGTAATCGATCATATTTTTGGTTTCTTCTGTTAATGGAATGTGTAGAGAAAGATAATCGCAATTTTTTAAACCTTCGTCTAAATTTTCAATTTTTTTTCCTCCAAAATCTTTAATTACCTCTTCATTCACAAATGGATCAAAAACATTTACTTTCATTTCAAAACCTAAACACCTTTTTATTAGACTCTTTCCAATTCTTCCAAAACCCACAATAAGCATTTTTTTATTAAATAATTCCAGTGTTTCAATATTGAAGGCATTTTTTTTAAAATTTCCTATCCTAACCTCATTGTCGTATTTGTTAATACTTTTTGATATTGATAGCATCATATAAATAACATGCTCAGCCACGGCTACAGCATTAGCAGTTGCAGTAATTAATAACGATATATTTTTCTTTTTAATAAAAGGAAGGTCAACGTTGTCATAGCCTACACCATGTCTAGAAATAACTTTGAGATTGGGACAATGTTTAAGAATGTTCTCATTAAGTTTAGATACTCTTAAAGTACATCCATCAAACTCTGGGAGTTTTTTGATTAGGTTTTCTTCAGAAACATTAGTTATTAATTCATATTCGTATTCTGGATTTTTTTCAAAAAGTTCTAGACCGTCTTTGTGGATTTGTTCTATAACAGCAATTTTTTTCATAAATTGTTGGCGGTCCCAAGGGGAATCGAACCCCTCTTTGTTGGATGAAAACCAACTGTCCTAACCGATAGACGATGGGACCGTTTTTTTGAAAGTCTTATTAACAGAAATATCATCGATAATAAACTCTACATTTGATTGCCCTTTCCATTCATTTAAGGATAATTTTCCAGCAATATTAAATATTTTATTATTTTTTTTGAGCAAATAACCGCACAGATCGTTTTCTACAGCATTAAAAGCTATAGATTTAATTGTATTTCCATCTTTACCCAACAAAATCGATTTAATGTGTTTTTCGCCAACAATTTTTCCATTAATTGTTTTAAGATCTTCAATAATAAATCTTGGCTCTGGATTTCCTGAGCCAAAAGGAGATAAAAGAGATACTTTTTTGTAAAACTCTAAATTTACAGCTGACGGTGAAATTATGCTATCTAAAAGCAAAGGCTTATCTGATGTCAAATCCTCATTAATGTTTTTAAATTTTCTAAATACGAAATTTTTAAATTTTTCTAAATTTTCAATTTTGATAGAAAAACCGCCTGCCATTTTATGTCCA
Organism: uncultured Pelagibacteraceae bacterium; assembly: GCA_902537845.1. Classification (GTDB taxonomy): domain Bacteria; phylum Pseudomonadota; class Alphaproteobacteria; order Pelagibacterales; family Pelagibacteraceae; genus Pelagilacustribacter. The sequence goes on along the minus strand of CACBDC010000014.1, from coordinate 7,272 downwards.
CCTCCTTTTAATAAGATTTTTTCTTGCGTTGCTGCAATAATTATAGATCCAATATCAAAACCTACAATTGATCTTGCAGATGCTTTGCCAATATTTCCTTCTAAAGAAATAATTATTACTGGTTTATTGAACTTATCTTTCAATCTAGCTGCTACTATTCCAATAATTCCCTCATGCCAATTTTTACCGCTTAAGATTAAAACCGGATCTTTAGAAATATCTTTTGTTTGATTTAGAATTTTATTTAAAAGATCTTTTTCAAGAAATTGTCTTTCATTATTATATTGATTTAATTCAGATGCTATTTGAAAAGCTTTTTTTGGGTCTTTATTTAAAAGTAAATTTGCACCATGTGAGCATTTTCCAACTCGTCCACCAGCATTTATTCTAGGACCGAGTAAATATCCGAGATGATAAATTGACGGATTTGTTTCAATCTTACATATATCTATCAAAGTTTTTAGTCCTAAGTTTTTTTTTGACTTTATAATTTTTAATCCTTGTTTTACTAAAGCTCTATTTAAACCTACTAGTGGAACAACATCACAAACTGTGCCTAGAGATACAAGATCAAGATAATCAATTAAATTAGGTTCTTTAATATTTTTTTTGTTAAACCAATTTAGAGATCTTAATTCTCTATTTAATGATACAAGAAACATAAATGATACACCAGCAGCACATAAATATTGTAAATTGGATTTGTCGTCTAATCTATTTGGATTAATTATAGAAAATGCACTTGGTAAATTAATTTCGGATTGATGGTGATCAAGTACAATTACATCAATATCATTTTGTTTAGCGTAGTTAATGGCATCAAAAGATAATGTTCCGCAATCAACTGTAAAAATTAATTTTACTTTTTTATCAATTAATTCTTTAAAACTTTTTATTGATGGTCCATATCCCTCAGTCTTTCGATCTGGAATATAAATTTCATAATTTATATCTAGTTCTGAAAAATAATTACCTAACAAAGCAGTTGATGTTGCTCCGTCTACATCATAATCACCAAAAATTCCTATTTTTTCATTACTTGAAATAGCCATTGATGTTCTTGATGTTGACTTGTCCATATCAATTAAAGTATTAGGATTAGGTAGAAAATTTTTAATAGAGGGATTTAAAAATGAGTTTACTTCCTCTCTTTTTATTTTTCTAATAGATAGGAGTTTTGAAGTTACTTCATCTAGAAAAAAATTTTCTTTAATAAAATTTAAGTCTGCTTGATTATATTTTTTTAAAATCCAATTTTTACCACTTATAGAAAGTGAACTCATTTGTTATAAATATTAGTAATTGTCTTAATAGTATTTTGACTTTTGTGAAGCGCAAAAGTATTTACCTCGTATTCATTACCTAAATCTTTCACTCCTCTTGCTAAATCTCCAGATGTAACACCAGTAGCACAAAACATTACATCACCTTTTACCATATCATCAATATTATATTTCTTATTAAAATTTGTTATCCCGAGCTTTTTTGCTCTGATTTTCTCGTCATCATTTAAAACTAATCTTCCTTGTATTTGACCTCCAAAGCAAGAAAGAGCAGCGGCTACAATTACTCCTTCAGGGCCACCACCAGTGCTGTAATAAATATCATTTTTAGGTTTTTCTCCAATAACACTTAAAGCTCCAGCTATATCTCCATCAGTAATATAATTTATATTTACATTTAATTTGGTCAATTCTTTTACAATGTTATCGTGCCTAGGTCTTTTTAAAACACAAGCGTTCAATTCAGAAATTTTTTTATTTTTTGCATTAGCTAAAAGTTTAATGTTTTTTTCAACTCCATAATCAATATCCATTAAATTTTTTGGCAAGTTTGATCCGATTACGATTTTTTCCATATATGTGTCTGGTGCCGATAGTAATCCACCTTTTTCTGAGATTGCTAATACAGAAAATGCATTTGGTTGAGCGTTAGCGGTAAATTTTGTGCCCTCTAATGGATCGACAGCAATGTCAAACTTCGGACCATTTAAAGTTCCAAGTTTTTCCCCAGTGTATAACATTGGAGCTTCATCCATTTCACCCTCACCAATTACAACAGTGCCGACCATATTTATTTTATTCAACTCTCTTCTCATCGGATCCACCGCACCTTTGTCTGCTGCTATTTTATCTTTTTTGCCAATAAATTTAGATGCACCGATTGCAGCTTTTTCTGTAACTTTGATAAATAAATTTAAAAATTTCTTATCAATAGCCATTTAGTTTTGATTAATTCTAATTAATTTTGGTTTTTTAATTAAATAATCTTTTTTAATAATTTGATTAATAATTTTCATCAAAGATTTATTTTTAGACTCATGAGTAATAATAACTACTGATGAAACATTTTTATTTTTATTTGGATTTTGCACTAATCTTTTAATAGAAACTTTATTTTTTGAAAAAACACTAGTAATGTTAGAGAGCACACCTGGTTTATCAATCACTTCAAAACGTAGATATGCTGAAAACGATCTATCTTCAATATTATGAAATTTAAGTTTTTTCCTTTTCTTATTAGATAAAGAAAATGGAAATTTAATATTACCTCTCAAAATTGAAGAAATATCTGATATCAAAGCAGATGTTGTAGCAGCCGCACCGGCACCCTCGCCTTGAATTATAGATTGCCCTACTGGTTTTCCATCAATTATCACTGCATTAAGCACTCCATCAATACTAGCAACATAAGAATTCTTCTTTATTAATGTTGGATGAACTCTTTGATAAATTTTTTTATTAACTTGTTCAGCAAAACCTAATAATTTAATTTTATATCCTAATTTATTAGCATTATCTATATCGGTTTTATCAATATCTTTAATACCTTCTACATAAATATTATTATTCAAAAAAGAATTAAAACATAAAGAAGATAAAATCTTTAATTTAGATGAAACATCATCACCATTTAAGTCCGCAGAAGGATTAGCTTCTGCATAACCTAATTTTTGTGCATCATGCAATACTTCAGAAAAAGATTTATTCTGCTTGTCCATTTCTGATAAAATAAAATTTGAAGTTCCATTAAAAATTCCATAAATTTTGGAAATCTTATTAGCTATTAATCCCTCTTTTAAAGATCTGATTATAGGAACGCCGCCGCAAACTGACGCTTCAAACTCCAAATTAACTTTATTTTTCTCAGCAATCTTAGCAAGTTGATCACCATATTTTGCTATCAGAGCCTTGTTTGCAGTTACAACATGTTTTTTATTTTTTAAAGCATTAAAAACAAGTTTTTTAGCAGGCCCTTCAGCTCCACCAATTAACTCAACTATCAAATCAATATCGTCAATTTTAGTTGCATCTAAGAAATTTTTAAGCCATTGTTTTTTTTTAATTTTAATTTTTCTCTTCTTTTTTGGATTTCTCGCCGAGACATACTTTACAATTGGCAAACAATTATTTTTTTCTGTTAAAATCTGTTTATTTTCATTCAAATATTCGAATAAGTAACTTCCGATATTGCCTAAACCTATAATCGCAATGTTTAATTTTCTCATAGTAACTTACTGTCTTCTTGTTATATCCGGGAACCCTTTTCTTTTTCCTTGATCTAGTAAATATTTTGATATTTCATCAATACTACATTTTTCTAATATTGTGCAAACATCCACTACATTTTTATTAATTTTATTCACATTTTTTTTAATATTCTTTTTTTTTTGTAAATTTATATTAACTTTATCCGAATTCATCTCATTTTTATTATTATTTTTATTAGGGATACTTTTAACAACTCTTCTATTTTTTTCCTTCTTTCTTATATTTTCTTTTATATTTTTTATTTCATCATTAGACAAAGTTTTTAAATTTTGATTTGTATTTTGTTTAGCCGCAAGACTTATTTTTCTTTTCCCCTTATTATTTTCACTCAAATTTAATTCGACTAAATCTAATTTCTTGCCCTTATTTTTACTAATTATTTTTACTTCAATAGAAAGGTTTTCCTCAAAATATTGTTCTGCCTCTTTTTGATTTACACAAATATGATCTCCACAAATTAATACAGTTTTAGGTTTACTACAATTTGATAAAAAAAAAATTGTAAAAAAGATTAATAAGATTTTCATTTTAAACCTAAACTTTCAGGGTAATTGAATAATAAATTCATATTTTGTATAGCTTGACCAGAAGCACCTTTTACAAGATTATCTATCGCAGAAAATATTATAAATTTATTTTTTATTCTTGTTTCACATATAGATATTTCACAATTATTAGTATTTAAAACGTTACCAGAACCAAGCTCAGAATTAAGCTTAATTATTTTTATAAATTTTGATTTTTTATAAGATTTGATAAGTTCATCTCTTAAAGTTTTTGCTGAATTTCCTTTTTTAGCATGCACATAGATTGAAGTTAAAATTCCTCTAAAAGTAGGGAGTAAATGTGGATTAAATGAATAAACCAATTTTTTCTTTGTTAATTTAAAAAATTGTTCATCCATTTCACATATATGTCTATGGTTCTTCGTGCTATATGCAAATGTAGATGAATATAAATGTTTATGTTTAAATTTCTTTTCTAAGTTTTTACCTGCACCAGAATATCCTGATTTTGAATCGATAGTAATATTATCCATTTTGATAAGATTTTTTTTAATTAACGGAATTAATGGTAATTGCACTGATGTAGGGTAACATCCTGGGTTTGCAATTATTCTAAATTTATTAATTATATTTTTTGTAAATTCTGGTATTGAGTAAAGTGAAAATTTTATCAAATTTTTAGCTTTAAATCTTATTTTGTAATTATTTTCATATATTTTAGGACTTGAAATTCTGAAATCAGCAGACAAATCAATAAATTTTAAGTGTTTAAATTTATTAAAATTTAAATTGATTAATTTTTGTGCTTCTCCATTTGGTAATGACAAAAAAACTAAATCTAAATTGCTCCAATTAATCTTTTTTATCGACGTAATTTTAGGTAATTTTTTTTTAATTCTTCTATCAAAAAAATTTATATTTTTTCCTAAATTTTTTGTGGCACAAAGATTTGTGATTAAAACCTTTGGATGTTTAGATAGTAACAGGACTAAATCAAGTCCTGTATAACCTGTTGCTCCAATTACAGCTACTTTTATTTTGTTATGAATAGACATACTGTCTTATACCATCGTCCTTATAATAATTAAAATAAATGATTATCTCTTAGAAAACTGGAAGCTTCTTCTAGCTTTCCTATGACCGTATTTTTTACGCTCTACAACTCTAGAGTCTCTGGTGGTGAGTTTATCTTTTTTTAAATTCTTTTTAAGTTTTTCATCATGGCTAATCAAAGCTTTTGAAATACCTAAAATTATCGCTCCAGCTTGGCCAGATAATCCGCCCCCTTTTACAGAGCACTTCACATCATAGCTAGTAGCTACTTGTGAAATTTCTAAGGGTCTTGTAACAATTATTTGATGCACAGGTCTTTTAAAATATTCATTCATTTTTAGACCGTTTATATGAATATTCCCCGAACCTTTTTTAACCCAAACTTTTGCAATAGATTTTTTTCTTCTTCCAGTAGCATATTTACTATTTTTAAAATCTAATTTAATTTTAGTCTTTGTTGTTAATTGATTTGTTTGTGACATTATCTGACTATATTTCTTTTGTTCATTTTTTCAAAATCAATTACTTTTGGTTTTTGAATTTCGTGAGGATGTTTATCACCTGTATAAATTTTTAACTTAGTCAGTTGCTTTTTTGCTAGTGGTCCACCAGGCAACATTCTTTTAACCGCCATTTTTAAAATTTCATGTGTTTTATTTTTTTCTTTCAACAATGAGGGCGTGGATTCTTTTATGCCTCCAGGATGTCCAGTATGTCTATAATATTTTTTTTTAGAAAATTTTTTCCCTGTAAATCTAATTTTATCAATATTTGTTACAACCACAAAATCACCATTATCTATATGTGAATTGTATGTTGCTTTATTTTTTCCTCTTAGGACTTTTGAAATAAAAGCAGCTAATCTACCGACCGCAGCGTTCTGCGCATCTATTAAATACCAATCTTTTTTTACTTCTTTCTTTTTTATAAAAGGTGTCATGATAATGGGCGATAAATACAAAGAATGAGTAGCAAAGTCAATTTATTTAGTTTTTAAAAAATATAGATTTATTGCGCTAAATATAAGCAGCACACTGGTAATTTGATGAGTGGATGCTAAATAAATATTTAGGCCACTAACAAGAGTGAAAACTCCTAATATAGCTTGTAAAAATATAAAAAATAAAAGGATTTTTAAAGGAAAATATAAATTGGATAATCTTTTTTTTAAAATAAAGACAGTCAAAAACAAAACATATAATATTATTACATATGCAAAATTACGGTGATAAAATTGCACTAAAGAGTGGTTATCAAATTGCATTAAATTCTTAAGGTTATCAATATAGAGATCATTCGGTAAAAAAGTACTACCCATTTTTGGCCAAGTTTGATAAATTTTTCCAGCATCTAAACCAGAAACAAATGCACCGATTATAATTTGAATAAAAATCAATAATATCAAAGTTTGGAAAGGTAAATCACCATAAGAAAACTTAAAAAATTTTTTTTTTGTTTCAGAATTTATATTTCTTATTAACCAGAATAATGATGAAATAATTAAAATTGCAGTAGATAAATGAATTGATAATCTATAATGACTTACAGTTATATCGTCTACTAAACCACTTTTTACCATATACCAACCAATAATTCCTTGCAAAACTATTAAAATAAAAATTAAGTAACAAACAGACATGTATTTTCTATCGACTTGATTAGAAAAATAGAAAAAAACTAAAGGAATTAAAAAAAATAAACCAATTATTCTTGCAAGAATTCTATGAAAATATTCCCAGTAAAAAATAATTTTAAACTCTTCAAGACTCATATTAAAGTTTAAAATCTTGTATTGAGGGATTTTTTTATATTGTTCAAAATAGTTTTCCCATGATATTTGACTTAATGGCGGTAATATACCCTCAAATAATTCCCATTGTGTTATTGAGAGCCCGGAGTTAGTTAGCCTTGTTAAACCACCAACTATAATTATAAAAAAGACTAAAATTAGAGATATAGTTAACCAATAAAGAAATAATCTATTTATTTTTTTCTCGTTTGAAAGCATAAATAATAATATATACTTTAAATATTAATCTTAACTTTTTAATATTGTCGCTATGGTAAATAAAAATATACTTAAAATAAGAAAAAAATTAGATAAACTAGATAATAAGTTATTAGACATCATAAAAAAACGTACTAAGCTCGTTAATTTAGTT
>CACBDC010000013.1 GCA_902537845.1 uncultured Pelagibacteraceae bacterium | reverse complement strand
TTAATGAGTGCATATAAAATTATAGATCACGAGTATGACGTTGTTGTTTTAGGTGCGGGTGGTTCCGGACTTAGAGCGGCTGTAGGATTATCTGAAGCTGGATTAAAAACTGCCTGTATTTCAAAAGTCTTTCCTACTAGAAGTCATACTTCTGCAGCACAAGGAGGTATTTCTGCAGCACTTGGGAATATGGGAGAAGATGATTGGAGATGGCATATGTACGATACAGTCAAAGGCTCTGACTGGTTAGGTGACCAAGATGCTATAGAATATTTATGTAAAGAGGCACCAAGAGCAGTAGTAGAATTAGAAAGATATGGCGTTCCATTCAGTAGAACAGACGATGGAAAAATTTATCAAAGACCATTTGGTGGAATGACAAAAAATTATGGAAATGGTACAGCACAAAGAACATGTGCTGCTGCTGATAGAACTGGTCATGCGATTTTACACACTCTTTATGGTCAAGCATTAAAACACAATACAGAATTTTTTATTGAATATTTTGCATTAGACTTAATTATGAAAAACGGTGAGTGCAAAGGAGTCATCGCTTGGAATTTAACGGACGGTACTATTCATAGATTCAGATCACATATTACAATAATTGCAACAGGCGGTTATGGAAAAGTTTATTATTCAGCCACCTCAGCGCACACTTGTACAGGCGATGGTAACGCAATGGTATTAAGAGCTGGGTTACCTTTACAAGATATGGAGTTTGTTCAATTCCATCCAACAGGTATTTATGGAGTAGGATGTTTAATAACTGAAGGCGCAAGAGGAGAAGGAGGTTTTTTAGTTAACGGAAAAGGCGAAAGATTTATGGAGCGTTACGCGCCAAACGCAAAAGATTTAGCCTCTAGAGATGTAGTAAGTAGATCAATGGAGATGGAAATTAATGAAGGTAGAGGCGTTGGTAAAGACAAAGATCACATAAATTTACACTTAGATCATTTGGATAAAGAAGTTTTAGAAGAGAGACTTCCAGGAATATCAGAAGCTGCAAAAACTTTTGCAAATGTTGATGTAAATAAACAACCGATACCCGTTGTTCCCACTGTGCACTACAATATGGGAGGTATCCCAACTAATTATAAAGCCGAAGTACTAACTTTAAATGGTTCAGAAAAAACAGTTCCGGGACTTATGGCAATCGGAGAAGCAGCTTGTGTATCTGTACATGGAGCCAATAGATTAGGTTCAAACTCATTAATCGATCTCGTGGTATTTGGAAGAGCAGCAGCTAAAAGAGCAGCGGAACTCATTAAACCAGGCATGACTCATGAAGAAGTTTCTAATTCAGAAACAGATAAATGTTTAGATCGATTTGATAAAATTAGAAATTCCTCAGGATCTTCTAAGACCGCTGAATTAAGGTTAAACATGCAAAAAACAATGCAGTCAAAATGCGCTGTTTTCAGAACTGAGAAGACATTAAAAGAAGGTGTAGATCAAATCAGAAAACCGTATGAGGGATTGCAAGATATCTCAGTTAAAGATAAATCTCTTCTTTTCAATACAGAGTTAGTAGAAACTTTAGAATTCGACAATTTAATTAGGCAAGCTCTTACTACTATGGACTCGGCATATAATAGAAAAGAAAGCAGAGGTGCTCACGCAAGAGAAGATTATAATAAAAGAGATGACAAAAATTTTATGAAACACACTTTAGCTTGGCAGAATGATAAAAAAGTTGAAATAAAATATAGAGACGTTCATTCAAAAACTTTAACAAATGATGTTCAATATTTTCCTCCAAAGGAAAGAGTTTATTAAGTATGGCTCAATTCAACTTACCTCAAAACTCAAAGATAGAAGTTGGTAAGTATTACAAAGACAAGACAAATTCCAAAAATTTGAGAAAAGTAAATGTTTATAGATGGGATCCATCTACAAAATTAAGTCCTAGAGTAGATACGTTTGAAGTTGATATGGATAACTGTGGCCCAAAAGTTTTGGATATTTTATTTAAGATTAAAAATGAAATAGATCCATCCCTTACTTTTAGAAGATCTTGCGCTCATGGTGTCTGTGGTTCATGCGCAATGAATATAGATGGAGTAAATACATTAGCTTGTATTAAATCTCATACAGATATTAATGGAGATTTGAATGTTTATCCTTTGCCTCATTTAAAAGTCGTAAAAGATTTAATTGGTGATTTGACTACATTATACAAGCAGTACGAGTCTATAAAACCATGGCTACAAACAGAGCAAACTGGAAGAGAAAAAGAGGAAATAAAACAGTCTCAAAAAGATAGGGAAAAATTAGATGGTTATTATGAATGTATTTTATGTGCTTGCTGCTCGACTTCTTGCCCAAGCTACTGGTGGAATGGCGATAAATATTTAGGTCCAGCGGTTTTATTACAAGCTTACCGTTGGATAAATGATAGTAGAGATGGTGACAAAAAAGAAAGATTAAAGAAAGTAGCAGATGAATTAAAGTTATATAGATGCCATACGATAATGAATTGCACTAATTCTTGTCCAAAAGGATTAAATCCAGCAAAAGCTATTGGATCTATTAAGAAAATGCTTGCAACAAGCTAAAAGCTTATTTAATCAATATCATCATGAAAACTATTGAACACTTTGTTGGAGGAAAATCATTCAGTGGGGACTCAAAAAAGAAAGCTAAAGTATTTAACCCAGCCACAGGAGAGCATAGTGCTGAAGTAAAACTCGCTTCCACAAAAGATGTAAACCAAGCAGTTGAAAATGCTAAGAAAGCTTTTGAGGCTTGGGCAAATACTCCTCCTCTACAAAGAGCAAGAGTAATGTTTAAATTTAAGGAATTAATTGAAAAAAATTCTGATGAATTAACTAAAATTATAGTTTCTGAACATGGTAAAGTTTATGAGGACGCACGAGGTTCATTAACGAGAGGTCTAGAAGTCGTCGAATACGCATGCGGTATTCCCCAAATGCTTAAGGGAGAGTTTACAGAAAATGTTGGTTCTAATGTTGACAGTTGGTCTATTAGACAACCGTTAGGCGTTTGCGCAGGTATCACACCTTTTAATTTTCCAGCTATGGTACCAATGTGGATGTTTCCAATGGCGATTGCGTGCGGGAATACTTTTGTTTTGAAACCTTCAGAAAAAGACCCTTCTTGCTCTATGAGATTAGCCGAACTCTTAAAAGAAGCTGGTTTACCAGATGGAGTTTTTAATGTCATTAACGGAGATAAAGAAGCAGTTGATGCCTTAATAGACAATAGAGATGTTGTTGCTATGAGCTTTGTTGGATCTACGCCAATTGCAAAATATATTTACGAAAACTGTGCTAAAAATGAAAAAAGAGTTCAAGCATTAGGTGGCGCTAAAAATCACTGTGTTGTGATGCCTGATTGTGATTTAGATCAAGCCGTCAATGGTCTAATGGGCGCCGCATACGGTTCAGCTGGTGAACGGTGTATGGCCCAATCAGTTGCAGTGGCTGTGGGAAACATAGGAGATAAATTAGTAGAGTCTCTTGCGCAGAAAGTTGAAGCTTTAAAAGTTGGCCCCGGAATGGATAAACAATCAGAAATGGGTCCATTAGTAACAAAAGAACATTTGGAAAAAGTTAAAGGTTATGTAGATATTGGTGTAAAGGAGGGGGCAAAACTAGTTGTGGACGGCAGAAACTTCAAATTACAAGGCTATGAAAAAGGATATTACATGGGAGGTTGCTTATTTGATCATGTGAAAAAAGATATGAGAATTTATAAAGAAGAAATTTTTGGCCCAGTTTTGTCAGTGGTGAGAGCAAAAGATTTTGACGAGGCTTTAAAACTTGTAAATGATCATGAATTTGGTAACGGAGTAAGTATATTTACTAGGGACGGAGATGCGGGTAGAACATTTTCAAGCAAAGCTAAAATTGGGATGGTTGGAATAAATATACCTATTCCTGTTCCAATGGCTTTTCACAGTTTTGGTGGATGGAAAAGGTCCTTGTTTGGGGATCAGCATATGCATGGACCAGAAGGTGTAAGATTTTACACAAAATTAAAAACAATTACATCAAGATGGCCTTCAGGTTTAAGGTCTGACCCAGAATTTGTAATGCCAACAATGAAATAAAAAAATTTTATATGAAAAAAAAAATTACATTAATAGGAGCAGGTCAGATAGGCGGTACTTTAGCTCACCTTATTGCACTTAAAGAATTAGCAGATGTTGTCTTGTTTGATGTAGCTGCCGGTATTGCGAAAGGAAAAGCATTAGATATAGCACAATCATCTCCAGTTAATGGTTTTAACGTAAATTTGATAGGAACAGATAATTATGAAGATACTAAAAATTCAGATGTGGTTATTATCACAGCAGGTGTTCCAAGAAAACCAGGTATGACCCGTGATGATTTACTCGGAATAAATCTTAAAATTATAAAACAAGTTGCAGAAGGAATTAAAAAAACTTCACCGAATGCTTTTGTAATTTGTATAACAAATCCATTAGATGTAATAGTTATGGCGTTACAAAAATATTCTGGATTACCTAAAAATAAAGTTGTCGGAATGGCTGGTATCTTAGACTCCTCTAGATTTATTTATTTTTTATCAGAAGAATTAAAAGTACCTGTTCAAAAAATAAAATCTTTGGTATTAGGCGGACATGGCGATAGTATGGTTGCAATGCTAGAATTTACAGAAGTTCTGGGAAAAAAAATTAAAGATTTGGTAAAAGAGGGCAAGATTACAAGTGAGAGATTAAGTCAGATTGTTGAAAGAACTAAAAAAGGTGGAGCAGAAATTGTAAAATATCTTGAAAAAGGATCAGCATATTACGCACCGGCGGCATCCGGGGTAGAAATGGCCGAGAGTTATTTAAAAAATTTGAAGAAACAACTTCCTTGTGCTGCTTATTTAGATGGGGAATATGGCATTAAGGGTATTTACGCTGGAGTGCCAGTAATAATTGGATCAGAAGGAGTTGAAAAAGTTGTTGAATTAGATTTATCAAATGATGAAAAATCTCAGTTTGAAAATTCTATAAATGCAGTAAAAGATTTATTTGATGCTGCAAAAAAAATTGACTCATCATTATCTTAATTCTCAATATTAGTTTAATATATTTGATATGAAATTTGCAAAAATTTTTTTTTTAAATAATTTTTATGCTATTTTTTTATTTATTTTTGCAGTTCTAATATGTCAATACACTGGAAATAGGGGAATTTTCCCAATAGATAGTTTTGGTCACTTTGACTCAGGATTTAGAGTTTTAAACGGCGAACATCCCTTTAAAGATTTTTGGGCTATATCAGGACCATTTATAGATTATATACAAAGTTTAATTTTCTTTTTATTTGGAATAAATTGGCAAGTTTATCTATTAAGCTCGTCTTTACTAAATGGTTTAGTATCAATATTAACTTATTATTTATTAATTCGTTTTGGATTGGATAAAAAATTAAGTTTTTTTTACTCTATATGTTTTGCCATTTTAGCTTATCCGTCTAGCGGCACCCCATTTGTTGACCATCACTCGACTTTTTTATCAATTATAGCTTTGTATGTTTTAATAATCTCAATTAGCACTAATAAATTTTTTCATTGGTTTCTAATACCAGTTTTTATGTTTTTTGCTTTTTTAAGCAAACAAGTCCCTGCTGCTTATATTATTTTGTCAATAATTATAATTACTCTCATTCATCTTACACATCAAAATAAAAAAATTTTTTTTAAAATAATATTATCATTAACATCTTCATCAGTTTTATTAATAAGTTCAGTATTATTTTTTTTTAAAATTTATTCGATAGATGTAGAAAATTTTTTAACACAATACATACTTTATCCGAGCTCCTTAGGTGGTCAAAGATATACTTCAATTAGTTACGATTTTAAAAATGTTTTTTTAAATTTTAAATTTATTTATTTAGCTTTGGTGATTTTATTTTTTCTTTGTTTAAAAAGTATAAATAATAAAAAAAGATTTTATAAAGAAAGGAGTTTTCAAATATTTTTAGTAAATTTTTTTCTATTCGTCTCCTTAGTTCAACATATGATTGTAACAAAGAACCAAATTTATATTTTTTTTCTTATTCCAATATTTTTAGCATTTGCTCACCTACAATTAATTAAATTAAATATAAAGTTTAAGAATATTTTATCAGTTTTTTTGGTTTTATTTTGTGTAAGCATAACAATTAAATACCACTTAAGATTTAATGTTGATAGAAAATTTCACGAGCTTGATAATATCAATTTTTCAAACGCGGTGGGTGGTGAGACTATTCATAAAAAGTTTAAAGGATTGAATTGGGCTTTACCAATAAAACATCGAAAGATAAGAGCAAATCTGGACGTTGCCTTTTTGAAAAGTTTTATTGATATATTACAATCAGATAAAAGTAGAAAAATGGTAATTACAAATTATTCTTTTTTTTCAGTTATATCTAATCAAAACGTAAGCAGTTACTCAAGATGGTACCCGGGCGATAGTTCTGCTTTTCCAAAAAAAGGGGACAAATATTATGGAAGCTATAAAAAATTCATTATTACATCTTTAAGATTAAGAGAAACTGAAACAATTTATGTTTTACCAGATGTAAGTGAAACTAATGTCATCAATTATATAGATGCAAATTGTTTTAAAAAAGAAGAAATAAATAATAAGATTATGAAGTTTAAAATAAATAGTAAATGTGAAGAATTTTATAATTTGCAATAATCAAGATAAAAAATTAATTTGCGTTTTGAATTTCAGAATTTATCTTCTCTAAAAATTTCTTTAAAAGAATTGCATCTTCCGTATTAAGAATTTGATCTTTGTTCAATGAGCCCCTAATTTCTTCTCTAATCTTATCTTTAATAAGAACTATATTTTCTTTTGATTTTATCTGACTTATCCTCGTTTCTACGTCTTTTAATAGACTTCCTATGGTCAATTTGAATGTAATTAAAATACAAAAGAAGATAAAAAGTGATTTGTATACAAATAATCTCATTGATATTAATTTTTTTCGAATAGTTCGTTTATTATAATTCCACCTCTCTTTAAAGAATAGATTTTATCATAATTCTCAGGAATAAAGTATTTTTTTTCAAACTTTGGATTGCTTTCGAATGTATAATTTGTAAAAACAAACTTTTGGTTCTCATTTGAGGTATTCATGTCTGAAAATATCTCCCTCAAATTCTTATCTAGAATTAATTTACTATATTTCAGTGGTGTGTAGCTGGAAACTTTAATTTGAATTTTTTCGCCTTTATATTTTTCTTTAGCTAAATATTCTAATGCTTTTATATTTCCTAGACCCCAAAAATCAATTTCAAACAAATTATTTGCTTTTTTTTCAAACAGGTAATTAAAGTATACGTTTTGAAAAGGATGAAATCTTACACAATTATAAATATTATTTAGCAGTAAGAAAAAAATGAGAATATAAAAAATATTTTTAAATTTATTGAGAGTATTGTTTCGCAAAACATAGTCAAAGCCAATTGCAGAAAGGTAAACTAAACAAGGATAGATAAAATATAAGTGTCTCCATCCCCCATAAAGAGTAGAATTAAGCAATATAACTAAAAAAATTGGGATTAAAAAAAATAAGAGCATAAAAAAATCCTTTTTTTCATTTGAGGTATTCCACAATTTATTTTTTTCAGAAAGATTTAGAATTTTTTGAAACAAAAAAGTACTAGTTGTTATCAAACCACTTGAAAAAAATAATATTAATATTATTGGTGTAGTGATTAAAATCCAAACAGGAATATAATGCCAAGGTAAATTAGAAGCGTCATAGTAACTCCC
Organism: uncultured Pelagibacteraceae bacterium; assembly: GCA_902537845.1. Taxonomy (GTDB): domain Bacteria; phylum Pseudomonadota; class Alphaproteobacteria; order Pelagibacterales; family Pelagibacteraceae; genus Pelagilacustribacter. The sequence goes on along the minus strand of CACBDC010000013.1, from coordinate 20,172 downwards.
CAAATATAAAATACCTTGTCCAGGAAACGATTTAAAATTAGCAGATGATTTGATGGTAAATAAAAAATTATCTATTGGAGCATTCCATAAGAATGGCCAAAATAAATAAACAAAAATAGGAAACGAAAAAAGAAGAAAGAGTATTCTAAAAATATTCTTTCTAAACAGGTTTTTATTTTCTAAACAATCTAATAATAAAAAAATAAAAAATAGTAAAAAAAGAATAATGCCCATTATTCTTATGTTTGTAGCAAAAGCTGTAAATAAAGAAAAAAGAAATAAGTTTTTGTAAGTAAGACTTTTAAAATTTTTCAAGGCGAAGTAGATTGAATAAACACAAAAAGCCATAAATACTATATCTTTACAATTATAAAAGGACTCGGCAAATATTCTTGGTGAGCTTATATAGATAAAAGTAAACGCAATTGAAAAAAAATTATTATTATACCTTTCGGAAATTATTTTATAAAAAAAAATTGATGATATGAAGAAAAACAAAAAAGTCAAAAAATGTTTTAAAAAAAAGGCCTCCCTATTTTCATTAATGTTAAATAGCTCCTCTAAAATTGCTGCAAGTGTATCAAATAAAATACCATACTGATTTAAATTTCCTTCATTTAGATAGTTCGACCAATACATGGATTGAAATTTTTGTTTAATCTCATTTATGATTTCAACATTGTTTGAGAAATTTTCTAAAAGATGAATGTACCAAAAATATCCAACACTTCTTTGAAAAGGCTCGTCATTAGAAAGACCATAATCTTTGTAAATATTAAGACCAATTACAAAAAATAAAATAAAAAAAAATATAGTTATAATTTGTTGAAAACGAGAATTTGATAAAAGCTTTAAATAATTATTTAAATTCATTGTAATTTATACAAAATAACATTTATTATATTAATGAAAATTTTCACTAAATTATATATAAGAATTTCAAATGAATATTCATGAATATCAAGCTAAGCAAATTCTGAAAGAATACGGTTCACCAATTTCAAATGGTCTTTTAATTGAGAATTTAAAGGATATTTTACAAATAACATCTAAACTTAAAGGTAAACAATTTGTCGTTAAGGCCCAAATTCATGCTGGAGGAAGAGGAAAAGCAGGAGGCGTCAAATTAGTTAAAAGTTTTGAAGAGCTTCACCTGGAGATAAAAGAAATGATGGGAAAAATTCTTGTGACTCATCAAACAGGACCCAAAGGCAAGGAGGTTAAAAAGATTTATATTGAAGAGGCCTCAGATATTTCAAAAGAATTTTATTTATCATGCCTTGTAGATAGAGAATCTTCAAAAATTGCTTTTATTAGTAGCACCGAGGGAGGTATGGATATCGAAAAAGTTGCAGCAGAAACACCAGACAAAATTATAACTAATAAAGTGGAACTAGGAAGCGAGGGACCTTCTAAACAAGAAATAGAAAACATAATTTCAATTTTTAACTTTGATGAAAAACAAAAAATGATAGCTTTTAAAATAATAAAATCTCTTTTTAAAATTATTATAGAAAAGGATGCAAGCTTGATTGAAATTAATCCACTTATAGTTACAAAAAATAATCAACTAATTTGTTTAGATGCAAAAATGAATTTTGATGACAACGCTCTTTTCAGAAGACCAGAAATAGTAAAACTTAGAGACTTACATGAAGAAGAGCCTGCTGAAATTGAAGCTAGTAAATATGATTTAGCTTATATCAAACTAGATGGATCCATAGGATGTATGGTTAATGGAGCTGGCTTAGCAATGGCTACTATGGATATTATTAAACTTTATGGAAAAGAACCAGCAAATTTTTTAGATGTAGGAGGAGGCGCTTCGAAAGAAAAAGTTGCAGCTGCTTTTAAGCTAATTTTATCAGATAAAAATGTTAAAGGTATCTTAATAAATATATTTGGAGGAATTATGCGGTGCGATGTTCTTGCCGAAGGAGTAGTCAACGCTGCAAAAGAAGTTAACCTATCTGTTCCCCTAGTAGTGAGATTAGCAGGTACGAATTTTAAAGAAGGTAAAGAAATATTAGATAAATCAAATTTGAAGATTTTATCTGCATCAGATTTAAATGATGCTGCAAAAAAAATTGTTGAGGCAATCAAATAAAATGTCAGTTTTAATTAATAATAAAACAAAAGTTATATGCCAAGGTTTTACCGGTACACACGGAACTTTTCACTCTGAGCAAGCATTAAAATATGGAACAAAATTAGTTGGAGGAGTGACTCCAAAAAAGGGTGGTCAAAAACATTTAGGTCTACCAGTTTTTAATACCGTTCAAGAAGCTAAAGATCAGACATCAGCAAACGCAACTATGATATATGTTCCACCTAAATTTGCTGGTGCAGCAATTATTGAAGCTATAGAAGCAAAAATCGAATTAATCGTTTGTATAACAGAGGGAATACCAGTTGTAGATATGTTAAAAGTAAAAAAGATATTAAACAAGAGCTCCTCAAGATTGATAGGTCCAAACTGTCCTGGGATCATAACTCCGGATGAATGTAAAATAGGCATAATGCCCGGGAACATCCACAAGAAAGGATCTGTTGGAATTGTTTCAAGATCAGGAACATTAACTTACGAGGCAGTTGCCCAAACTTCAGAAAATGGTATGGGACAATCAACGTGTATAGGAATTGGAGGAGATCCAATAAATGGAACTAATTTTATTGATTGTTTAGAGCTTTTTTTGAAAGATGATGAAACTAAATCAATTGTAATGATAGGAGAAATTGGTGGCTCTGCAGAGGAGCAAGCTGCAGATTTTTTAAAGAGAGAAAAGGCTAAAAAACCCATGGTTGGTTTCATAGCTGGTTTAACTGCCCCACCAGGAAGAAGAATGGGGCACGCTGGGGCCATTATCTCAGGGGGTAAAGGCGGTGCTGAAGACAAAATAGAAACAATGAAATCTGCTGGAATTACAATTTCAAAATCTCCAGCTGACATAGGAAAGACGCTTTATCAAAAACTAAATGGTTGATTTTTATAAATTTATGTTAGAATAAATTTTTAATGTCATCTTCAAAAAATAATACAATATATAAAAAAACATCCTTCTTAGCAGGAAATAATTCAGAATTTATTAATGAGTTTTATGCTGACTATATTTCCGATCCCAGCTCATTACCTGAAAGCTGGAGAAAGTTTTTTGAAGGACTAAGTGATGATGAAAAATTAATTTACGAAGACTTAAAAGGACCGAGCTGGTCACCTGAAAAAAAAATAAGAAAATCCTCAGTTAAAATAGATGATAAAAAAACTATTGAGAAAATTTCTTCAGATTTAAACTCACAATCCGTTAAACAAGCCTCTAAAGATTCTGTCAGAGCTATAATGCTTATAAGAGCATATAGAATAAGAGGTCATTTAATTTCAAATTTAGATCCATTATCAATTCAAAAAAAAGAGGAACATCCTGAGTTAAAACCAGAAAGCTATGGATTTACAAAAAAAGATTATAATAGGAAAATATTTCTTGATGGCGTTCTTGGACTTCAATATGCAGACTTAAAACAAATTCTTACTATTGTTAAAAAAACTTATTGCTCAAATATTGGTTATGAATTTATGCATATGGGTGATCCCGAGGAAAAGGCGTGGATAAGAGATAGAATTGAAGGTCCAGAAAAAAATATTACTTTTACAGATAATGGAAAAAAGGCAATTTTAAATAAAATTATTCAAGCAGAAGTTTTTGAAAAATATTTACATGTTAAGTTTGTTGGAACAAAGAGATTTGGTTTAGACGGAGGCGAGTCTTTAATACCAGCGTTAGAACAAATTATTAAAAGAGGTGGAAATTTAGGAGCAAAAGAAATTAAAATTGGAATGCCTCACCGAGGAAGATTAAATGTCTTAGCTAATGTAATGGGTAAACCCTTTAAAGCTATTTTTAGTGAATTTTTTGGAAAATCTGCAAGCTCAAGTAAAGATTTTGAGGGGGACGTAAAATACCATTTAGGAGCTTCATCAAATAGAGAGTTCGATGGAAATTCTGTTCATATTAGCCTTACAGATAATCCATCCCATTTAGAGGCAGTAAATCCAGTAGTGCTTGGGCAAGTTAGAGCTAAACAATTTTTCCATAAAGATAAAGAAAGAAAAAAAGTAATACCAGTTTTAATGCATGGGGACGCAGCTTTTGCTGGTCAGGGAATCGTTGCAGAGTGTTTTGCTATGTCTGGATTACCTGGTCATAATATTGGCGGGACCATTCATATAATTGTAAATAATCAAATAGGTTTTACAACTGCACCAAGATTTGCAAGATCATCTCCATATCCTTCTGATGTAGCTAAAATTGCTCAAGCCCCAATATTTCATGTGAACGCTGATGATCCAGAAGCAGTTGTCCACTGTGCCAAGATCGCAACTGAGTATAGACAAAAATTTAATAGAGACGTTGTAATTGATATGGTTTGTTACAGAAGATTTGGACATAATGAGGGGGACGAGCCATCATTTACTCAACCAATAATGTATAAAAAAATTAAAACCCATCCAACTACACTAACTATTTATGGAAAAAAACTGAGTAACGAAGGTTTAACCACAGAGATTGATCTGCAAAAAGAAAAAACAAACTTTAAAAAGTTTTTAGAGACTGAATTTGAGAGATCTAAAAATTATAAATCAGAATTAAAGTGGTTTGAAGGAGCCTGGTCTAGATTTAAACCGGGCCTTGGAAAAGATAAAAGAGGTGTAAGTGGTGTCGACAGAAAAAAACTTATCGATATTGGTAAAAAAATTTCAAGCATACCTGGTAATTTTAATGTCCATAATACATTAAAAAAAATCTTCGACTTTAGAATGAAATCTGTAGAAAACGGAAAATCAATTGATTGGTCTACCGCAGAGAGTTTAGCTTTTGGTACACTTTTAACAGAGGGTTTTTCGGTAAGATTGTCCGGACAAGATTCAGGGAGGGGAACATTTAGCCAAAGACATGCCGTATTAAGAAACCAAGATAATCACCAACGATATGTGCCTTTAAACAATATTTCTAAAAATCAAAAAAATTTTGAAATTATTGATAGTTTGCTTTCAGAATTAGCAGTTTTAGGTTTTGAATTTGGATATTCTCTTTCAGAGCCAGAAACATTAGTTTTATGGGAAGCACAATTTGGAGATTTTGCCAATGGAGCGCAAATAATTATCGATCAATTTATTTCTTCAGGAGAGTCAAAATGGGGTAGAGCTAGTGGCTTAGTTTTATTATTGCCTCATGGATATGAAGGTCAAGGACCAGAACATTCCTCAGCAAGACTGGAAAGATTTTTACAACTATGTGCCGGGGAAAATATTCAGGTTGTAAATTGCACAACTCCATCAAATTATTTTCATGTTCTAAGAAGACAGATGCATAGAGAATTTAGAAAACCATTAATAATTATGACACCAAAATCTTTACTTAGACATAAAAAATGTGTTTCAAATATTTTGGAGTTTTCGAAAAAAAGTACATTCCATAGAGTTCTAGAGGACGATGCTTATTCAAAAGTAAATAATTTATTAGAACTAAAAAAAAGAGATGATCAAATAAAAAAAGTGGTGATGTGTTCTGGTAAAGTATATTATGATTTGATAGAGGCCAGAGAGAAGTATAAGAATAATAAAGTTACTTTTGTGAGAATTGAACAGTTATATCCATTCCCAGCTAAAACTTTAGCAAACATTTTAAAAAGATACACAAAAGCATCTTTTTTTTGGTGTCAAGAAGAACCCAAAAACATGGGAGCATGGAATACGGTGAGAAATTATATAGATCGTACTTTAGAAATAGTAAATTTTGGTGATAAGTCTGTCAAATTTGTAGGAAGAAAAGCTTCTTCTACAACTGCGACCGGAAATTTTAACAAACACCTTGCACAACAAAAAGAAATATTAGAAAAGATACTTAAAGACTAAATGGTAGAAAAAATTACAGTTCCAACACTCGGTGAGTCAGTCACAGAGGCAACAGTCTCAAAGTGGCTTAAATCAAAAGGCGAAAAAGTAAACGCTGATGAGCCAATAGTTGAACTCGAGACAGATAAAGTAAATGTTGAAGTACCTTCCCCAACAAATGGAGTAATAGGAAGTATAGCTGTGAAAGAAGGTGAGACAGTTAATGTTGGTTCTCTTCTTGGAACTGTAGACAGTTCTTTAGTGAATAACAAAAAAGAGAATAAAGCTGATTCAAATAATTACAGCCCACCAAAAAGAGAAAAGGATGAAATCAGACCGAAAATTTTTGAAGAGGAAAAAATTTTAAAACCTAAAAAAACAAAATCTAAAATTAAAGAAAGTTCAGTGCTTAAACTAGACACTGAAGAACCGTCTCTGAAGCTGGAGGATGAAGAGCCACTTATTTTAGAACAAATTCATGATGAAAAGAACATAAAAAAAGAAAAGATACAGGTTTCACCTGCAGCTAGAAAAATGGCAAGCGAGTCTAAAGTTGATTTAAGTCAAGTCCAAGGAACTGGAAAAAACGGTTTAATTTTAAAAGAAGATATAATGAGCCTAATGGGATCAAAACCTTCTCCATCTGAAAGAAAAATTAAAAATGGTCCGGAAGAACGAGTTAAGATGACTAGATTAAGATTAACTATAGCAAAAAGATTAAAAGAGGCACAAGAAAATGCAGCTATGCTCACAACTTTTAATGAAGTCGATATGAGTGAGGTTATTGCAATGAGAAATCAATATAAAGAGGATTTTCAAGATAAGTATGGTGTAAAACTCGGTTTTATGTCTTTTTTCGTTAAAGCTTGTGTAATTGGTTTAAAAAATTATCCGGCCATAAACGCTGAGATTCAAGGAGAGGAAATTGTATATAAAAATTACTATAATATAAGTATTGCTGTTGGCACTGAAAGAGGTTTAGTTGTTCCTGTTCTTAGAGAGACGGACGAAATGTCATTTGCTGATATTGAAAAAAATATAAGTTCTCTTAGTCAAAAAGCTAAAGAAGGCAAGATTACAATTGAAGATTTACAAGGCGGAACTTTTACAATTACCAATGGTGGAATCTATGGATCAATGCTTTCAACTCCAATTTTGAATCCACCGCAGTCTGCAGTTTTAGGTATGCATAATATTATTCAGAGACCTATAGTTGTAGATGGAAATGTGGAAGTAAGACCAATTATGTATCTAGCCCTATCTTACGATCATAGAATTATAGATGGTAAGGAGGCTGTATCATTTTTAAAAATAGTAAAAGAGTCACTAGAGCAACCAAAAAGACTCTTTCTTGACATTTGACCATGGAAAATAATTTTGACGTAGTTATTATTGGAGGTGGGCCAGGCGGATATGTTTGCGCAATCAGAGCAGCTCAATTAGGATTAAAGTCTGCTTGTGTTGAGTCAAGAGGTGCCCTCGGAGGCACTTGCCTTAATGTGGGATGTATTCCCTCAAAAAGTTTATTAAACTTATCGGACAATTTCAACAAAGCCAAAAAAGATTTCAACAAACAAGGGATAGAAATTGATGGCATCAAATTAAATATTGAAAAAATGATGTCTAATAAAAATAAGTCAATTCAAGTTTTAACTAAAGGAGTGGAGTTTTTATTTAAGAAAAATAAAGTTTCATATTTTAAAGGAAAAGGTGTCCTTTTTTCTAAAAATGATATTGTTGTTTATGAAAATAATAATAAAAGAGTTAATATAAAAGCTAAAAATATAGTTATCGCTACTGGTTCTGAAGCGACATCTCTACCTGGTATTAAAATAGATGAAAAAAATATTGTTTCCTCAACTGGCGCTTTATCATTTAATGAGGTTCCTAAAAAACTAGTGGTGATCGGTGGAGGTTATATTGGCCTAGAGATGGGTTCTGTTTGGTCGAGACTAGGTTCAGAAGTAACAGTTATTGAATATTTGGACTACATAACACCAGGTATGGATAGAGAAATCTCAAATGAATTTCAAAAGATATTGGTTAAACAAGGAATTAAATTTAAAATGGGATCAAAAGTTGAGTCAGTAGAAAATCAAGGAAATATTGTTACAATTAAATATAAAGATGTAAAAAGTTCAAAAAAGGAAGCTATGGAAGTTGATAAAGTTTTAGTTTCAGTCGGAAGAAAACCTTACACAGAAGGTTTAAATTTATCAAAAGTTGGAGTTAAAAAAGATAGTAAGGGAAGAATTGAAGTTAATGGGAAATTACAAACTTCAATATCAAACATCTATGCTATTGGTGATGTAATTAAAGGACCAATGCTAGCTCATAAAGCTGAAGAAGAAGGCATAGCAGTAGCAGAGATATTAGCTGGTCAGTCTGGCCATGTAAATTATGACGTTATACCAGGTGTAGTTTATACTTCACCAGAAGTTGCTACAGTTGGTAAAACCGAGGAACAATTAAAGGAAGAAAATAAATCTTACAAAGTCGGAAAGTTTCCTTTTATGGCCAATTCAAGAGCAAAAGTGAATAATGAAACTGATGGTTTTGTAAAAATTTTAGCTGATAGCAAAACAGATAAAGTTTTAGGCGTTCATATAATCGGCCCTCATTGTGGCGATATGATAGCTGAAATGGCATTAGCTATGGAATTTGGAGCTAGCGCAGAAGATATAGCTAGAACTTGTCATGCGCACCCAACCCATACGGAAGCGATTAAAGAAGCTGCATTAGCTGTTGATAAAAGACCAATTCATTTTTAAATAAGCAAAATTCAATTACTATTAAAATATGAGAGCACAAGTCTTGCTACCCAAAATTTTTAATTTTTCATTTACATATAATACAGACCAAAGAAAGTTTAAGTTAGGAGATCTAGTTGAAGTTCCTTTTGGAAACAGTAAAGAAATTGGTGTTGTTTGGCCAGGTGAAAGCTCTGACTTAAAAAAAATAAAGATCAAAAATATAAATAAGAAAATTAGAAATTTTACATTAAATCAAAATTTGATTGATTTTATAAAATGGTTTGCGATGTATAACATGATGCCATTGGGATTAGTTTTAAAAATGGTTATAGGAAACAGTAAGAATTTATCAGGGAATATAAGAGATTTAGATCAAAATATAAAAAAAAGAAATGAGTATAAATTAAATGAAGAGCAAAAAAATGCATTGAATTTTTTAAATCTAAAAAATAACAAATTTGATGTTTCAGTTTTGCAAGGTACAACTGGTTCAGGTAAAACTCTTGTATATTTTGAAAGAATAAAGAAAATTATTTCGGAACAAAAACAAGCATTAGTTTTGCTTCCTGAAATATTTTTAACTAATGAGTTTAAGTCAAGGTTTTTTGATTTTTTTGGTTTCGAGCCAGCAGTATGGCATTCAAAAATTACTCCAAAAAACAGAAGAAGCATTTGGAATGGCATTATAAATAATAAAATTAAAATTGTGATTGGTGCTAGATCTTCTCTTTTATTACCTTTCAAAAATCTAGGTGTTATAATTGTAGACGAAGAGCATGATGCATCTTACAAACAAGACGAGGGTGTTATATATCATGCGAGAGACATGGCTGTAGCTAGAGCTTCGTTTGAAAAAATTCCGATCCATTTAGTGAGTTCTATACCATCTTTAGAAACTTTTAATAATATTCAAAATAAAAAGTTTAGACATTTTAAAATTCTTAATAGATATGATAATGTACCTTTGCCAAAAACGAAGATTATAAATTTAAATCTGAGTAAAATAAAAAATCGTTTCATTGCTGATGAAAGCGTTGAGATAGTAAAAAAATTTCTTGAAAAAAAAGAGCAAGTTTTGTTTTTTCTTAATAGAAGAGGGTATGCACCTTACCTAATTTGTAAAATTTGTGGTCACAAGCAGGTTTGTTCAAATTGCTCTATGTATCTAACATTTCACAAAAATAAAAATAAAGCTATATGCCATCATTGTTTAATTGAAAGAAAAATTTCCAGTAAATGCAAAGAAGGAAAAATTTGTGATTATATAATGTACGGACCCGGTGTAGAAAAAATTAATGAAGAAGTAAAAAAAATATTTCCTTCAAATAAAGTTGAAATTTTTTCTAGTGATTATATGAAAAAAAAAGATCATATTAACTCTTTGTTCAAAAGAATTACTAACAACAAAGTAGATATCCTTATTGGCACTCAAATGATTTCTAAGGGGTTCAATTTTCCAAAACTAAATTGTATTGTGGTGATTGATGCAGATTTTTCTGGAAGAGGTTATGATCTTAGAACTACTGAAAAAAATATTCAATTATATCATCAATTAAGCGGTAGAGCTGGAAGATTTAGTTCTGATTCGATGATCATTTATCAAACATTATCCCCAGAAAATATTATTTTAAATGATATAATTAAAAATAATTCTGATGAAATTTTAAAAAAAGAACTTTCTTTAAGAAAGAAAAATTTATTACCTCCATTCAGAAGACTAATAGCTATTATTGTGTCTTCTAATTTACAAAGTTTAAGCTCAAAAGGCGCTAAAGAAATTAAGATTCATCTTAAAAAAATTAATGGAATAGATATAATGGGCCCAGTAGACTCTCCTATTTTAAAGATTAAAAAAAAGTATAGATCTAGATTATTGATTAGGATTAAAGATAAGTCTTTAGTACAGAAACAAATTTCTTACACTCTAAATACCTTGAAAATTTCAAATAAAATTAAACTTACGGTTGATGTTGATCCAGTAAATTTCGGATAATTCTCAAATTGGCAACTTGATCAACATAATCTCATATGGTACGACACCATCAATATTTCACATTAATTTCATAAAATTAAAATGAGCACAAACAAATCTTTCTCAACAGAAACTTCTGAAAGATACTCGCGCGCCCTTTTTGAAGTCGCGAAAGAGTCTAGTGAATTAGAAAAAACAGAAGCAGATGTAAAAAGTTTTCAATCTATTTTGACTCAAAATGTTGAGTTAAAAAATTTTATTCAAAACCCAACTCAAAGTAAAGAAAACCAACATAATTTGATTAGGCTTTTAGCAGATAAATTAAGCTTTTCAAAAAATCTTAAGAATTTTATGTTTTTATTAATCGAAAAAAGAAGAATATTTTTTATTGGAAAAATTATAGATAGTTTTTTAAAATTATGTTTACAAAAAAGAGGAGAAGTTAAAGCATCTTTAATATCGTCCAAAGAATTAAGTGAAAGTGAACTAGAAAATATAAGTAAAGACTTATCTTCCTATATGGGTTCGAATATAAAATTTGACTATAAAATTGATAAAGAATTAATTGGAGGATTAAAATTGCAGCTAGGCAGTATTATGGTCGATACATCAATAAAAAATAAATTAAAAAAATATAAACAAAAAATGTTAGAGAATTAAAATGACTGTAAACCCCTCAGAAGTAACAAAACTACTAAAGGACCAAATAAAAAATTTTGGTGAGAAAGCCGAAGTATCTGAAGTTGGAAAGGTTTTATCAGTAGGTGACGGTATTGCCCGTGTTTATGGTTTAGATAATGTTCAAGCTGGAGAAATGGTAGAATTCGAGGATGGATCTAAAGGAATGGCTTTAAACTTAGAAAACGATAATGTTGGTGTAGTTATCTTTGGTGACGATAGGAAAATTAAAGAAGGTGATACAATTAAAAGAACAAATGCGATTGTAGATGTTCCTGTTGGGAAAGAGCTTCTAGGAAGAGTAGTTGACGGTTTAGGAAACCCAATTGATGGGAAAGGATCAATTACATCTAAAGAAAGAAAAAGGGTAGAAGTAAAAGCTCCTGGAATTATTCCAAGACAGTCAGTTAGTGAACCAATGCAAACAGGATTAAAATCTATAGACTCATTAATACCTGTTGGCAGAGGACAAAGAGAATTAATCATTGGTGATAGACAAACAGGTAAAACTGCAGTGGCAATAGATGCGATTATAAATCAAAAAAAAATAAATGAGTCTTCAGATGAGAAAAAAAAATTATATTGTGTTTATGTAGCAATCGGTCAAAAAAGATCAACTGTGGCACAAATATCAAAAACACTGGAGGAAGCAGGTGCTTTAAAATATACAACAATTGTTGCTGCTACAGCATCAGACTCTGCTCCTCTTCAATTTTTAGCTCCTTACACAGGCTGTACGATCGGTGAATATTTTAGAGATAATGGAATGCACGCTTTAATTATTTATGATGACTTATCGAAACAAGCTGTAGCATACAGACAAATGTCTCTTTTGTTAAGGAGACCACCAGGAAGGGAAGCTTACCCTGGTGATGTTTTTTATTTACATAGTAGACTTCTAGAGAGATCTGCAAAATTAAGTGACGCAAATGGTGGAGGATCACTTACTGCTTTACCAATTATTGAAACACAAGCTGGTGATGTTTCAGCTTACATCCCTACGAATGTGATCTCCATTACAGACGGTCAAATATTTTTAGAGACTGAACTATTTAATCAAGGAATAAGACCAGCGGTTAATGTTGGTTTGTCCGTATCTCGTGTGGGGTCAGCCGCTCAAACTAAAGCTATGAAAAAAGTTGCTGGATCAATCAAGTTGGAACTTGCTCAATACAGAGAAATGGCAGCATTCGCTCAGTTTGGATCAGATTTAGATGCATCAACTCAGCAATTATTAAATCGAGGAGCTAAGTTGACTGAATTACTTAAGCAAGATCAGTACTCTCCAATGACAGTTGCAGAGCAAGTAATTTCAGTTTTTACAGGTGTAAATGGCTATTTAGATGATGTTGAACTAGATAAAATAAAACAATTTGAGAAGGATATTATTGAAAAAGTTAAAACTGAGAAACCAGAGATAATCGATGCAATTCAAACTTCAGGTAAATTAGAAGAAGACATAGAAAAATTATTAACGCAAATTATTGAACAATATAAAAAATAAGTAATGCCAAGTTTAGACGATTTAAAAAAAAGAATAAAAAGTGTAAAATCAACACAAAAAATTACAAAAGCTATGAAAATGGTAGCAGCGGCAAAGTTAAGAAAAGCCCAAGAAAGTGCCGAGAAAGGCAGACCATACAGCCAAAAGATGCAAAATATAATTTTCAACTTAACAAAATCAATTAATGATCCTCAAAATGCTCCAAGGCTATTAGTTGGAACTGGACAAGATAAAAAATACTTGTGCGTAGTTTTAACAGCTGACCGTGGATTATGTGGTGGATTCAACTCAAATATTTGTAAATTAGCAAAATCTAACTTTAAAAAAATTTTAAACGAGGGAAAACTGCTTAAAATTATCACTGTAGGATCAAAAGGATATGATCAAATAAGAAGAGAGTATGGTAAATATGTAATTAAAAAATTTAGCTTTAAAGAAAAAAAAAATATTTCTTTTGAAGAAGCAAATATAGTTGGTAATGAGATTATATCTTTATTTAATCAGAATGAATTTGATAAGTGTATAATATTTTATAATAATTTTAAGAATGTTATTACGCAAATTCCACAGGCGCAACAAATAATTCCAGCAGAAACAAAAGATATAAAAAAAATTGATGAGGTAGATTTTTTATATGAGTTCGAACCTGAGGAGGATGAGATTTTAGAGGATTTACTTCCAAAAAATATCTCTACTCAAGTTTTTAAAGCTTTATTGGAAAATGCAGCAAGTGAACAAGGATCAAGAATGACTGCAATGGATAATGCAACAAGAAATGCTGGGGATTTAGTTGATAAACTTACTATTAACTACAATAGAAGTCGTCAAGCTTCAATTACAAAAGAGTTAATAGAAATTATATCAGGTGCAGAGAGTTTATAAAATGAGTAAAAAAGGAAAGATTACACAAATTATTGGTGCTGTGGTAGATGTAAATTTCGAGACTGAATTACCTGAAATTTATACTGCCTTAGAAGTAAATAATTCAGGAAATAAACTAATCTTGGAGGTTGCGCAGCATTTGGGTGAAAACGATGTAAGAACTATAGCGATGGATGCAACTGAGGGACTAAAACGTGGAGATGAAGTAACGAACACTGGAGCCCCAATAACTGTACCTGTAGGACCTGAAACATTAGGAAGAATTATTAATGTTGTAGGTGAGTCTATTGATGAAAAAGGTGAAGTAAAAACGAAAGAAAAATGGCCAATTCATAGATCAGCACCAAAATTTACGGATCAAGCTACTGAAACAGAACAATTAGTGACTGGAATAAAAGTTATTGATCTTTTAGCTCCGTATGCAAAAGGAGGAAAGATAGGTTTATTCGGCGGAGCTGGTGTAGGCAAAACAGTAACTATTATGGAATTAATTAATAATATCGCAAAAGCACACGGTGGCTTTTCAGTATTTGCAGGTGTAGGTGAAAGAACAAGAGAAGGAAATGATTTATATCATGAAATGATCGAGTCGGGCGTAATTAAAACAAACGGCAAAGGATCAAAAGCTGCACTTGTTTATGGACAAATGAATGAACCACCGGGAGCTAGGGCAAGAGTAGCTTTAACAGGTTTAACAGTCGCAGAGTATTTTAGAGATAAAGAAGGGCAGGACGTTCTATTTTTCGTTGACAACATATTTAGATTTACTCAAGCAGGTTCGGAAGTATCTGCTTTACTAGGGAGAATACCTTCAGCTGTAGGATATCAACCTACTTTAGCTACTGACATGGGTAACCTTCAAGAGAGAATTACTTCAACAGATAAAGGCTCAATTACTTCAGTTCAAGCAATATACGTGCCTGCAGATGATTTAACAGATCCGGCTCCAGCTACTTCTTTTTCGCATTTAGATGCTACAACAGTATTATCTAGGCAAATAGCTGAAATAGGAATTTATCCTGCAGTCGACCCGCTTGACTCTACCTCTAGAATTTTGGATCCAAGAGTCGTTGGTGATGAGCATTATAGAGTAGCTAGAGATGTTCAAAGAATTTTGCAAGCCTACAAATCTTTACAGGATATAATTGCAATTCTTGGAATGGATGAACTTTCCGAGGAGGATAAACTTACTGTTGCAAGAGCAAGGAAAATTCAGCGATTTCTTTCTCAACCTTTCTTTGTTGCAGAAGTTTTTACCGGTTCGCCAGGGAAATTAGTTGATTTAGGAGACACCATAAAGGGATTTGACGCTATTTGTAAGGGTGAATACGATCATTTACCAGAAGCTGCCTTTTATATGGTTGGTGGTATTGATGAAGCAATAGAGAAAGCAGAAAAATTATCAAAAGATAAAAAATAATGTCTGACAAATTTGTAGTAGAAATTATTTCACCAGACCAAAAAATATTAAAATCAGAAGCAACAGAGGTAACCATCCCTTCTTTTGAAGGTCAAATGGGTATCTTAAAAGACCATATTCCCTTAATTACATTCTTAAGACCAGGGATTATTTCTATAAAAAACTCGGATGAAAAAAAATATTTTGTTGAAGAAGGAACAGTTGAATTTTCAAAAAATAACCTTTTAATTTTATCTTCAAGTGCCAGAGACTTGTCGAGTATGAGTAAAAAATTTATTAATGAAATGCTAGGGCAAGCTGAAAGTAAATTACAGGAGAGCAACTTATCCGATAAAGAAAAATATTTAGTATCTTATAAAATTAATACACTTAAAGAGATTAATTAATAAATAAATTTATTTCCTTCAAAAGATTTAAATACAATTTTTTTTTAAAACTCACAATTACTTCAGGCAATTCTTTAGGATCAATCCATTTCCACTCAATAAATTCTGGATGTGCTGTTTTTAAATTTATTTCACTATCATCCCCTAAGAATCTCGTAATATACCATTTTTGTTTTTGACCTCTAAATCTCCCCTGCCAAATAATCCCAACTAAATTATCCGGAAGTTCATATTGGTAAAAATTTTCAATTTCCTTTAAAATTTTAATATTTTTAATACCAGTTTCTTCCATCAACTCTCTTCTCATCGCAGTGATAAAATCTTCCCCTTTATCAACACCACCCTGGGGCATTTGCCATTTATTTCCTGGATTATCTTTTCTTTTACCAACAAATACTTGATTGTTATTATTTAAAACTATTATACCTACTCCAGTGCGCAAAGGGAGTTTCTGGCCATTCATAATTAAGAGTTAAATAGTTTAATAGCATAGTTTAATTGATTATCTTTTTCAGAACTTATTTTAAAGTCACCTTCATTTTCTTCAACTAAAATATCAGGAGTAACACCAACCTCTGAAATAGACTCACCTGATGGAAGGTAATATTTCGAAATGGTCAACCTCATACCACCACCATTCTTTAACGGTATTATTGACTGAACTGAACCTTTACCATAGGAATTTTCACCTAAAATTATTGCTCTTTTGTGATCTTTTAAAGCTCCAGCAAAAATTTCTGAGGCAGAAGCGGAGCCATTATTAATTAATACGACAATTGGCTTCCCTTTTATTTCATCTCCTTTTCTAGCAAAAAATTTTCTTGTTTCTGAAACTTTACGCCCTTTAGTAGATACTATTTCTCCATCATCTAAGAAAAAATCTGTTATATTGATAGCTTGAGTTAATAATCCACCAGGGTTATTTCTTAAATCTATAACATAACCCTTTATCTTTTGATTTTTTTCAAATTTTTTAATTATTTTTAAGAATTGATTGTCACTATTTTCATTAAATGATTTAAGTCTTACATAGCCAATACTTTTCTCTTTACTTATAATTTTTGAGCTTACAGACTGAATTTCAATTATTTTTCTTACAACTCTAAACTCTAGGGGTTTTTTGACATTTTTTCTTCGAATTGTTAAACTAATGGAGGTCCCAACTGGTCCTCGCATTAATTTTACAGCTTCCATTAAAGATTTACCTTGAACTTGCTCTTTTCCAATTTTAACTATGTAATCTCCTGCTTTTATACCTGCCTTTTGTGCAGGTGTGTCATCGATTGGAGAAATTACTTTAACGACCCCAGCTTCCATGCCGATTTCGATGCCTAAACCCCCAAATTCTCCTTTAGTATCAGTTTGCATTTCTTTAAAAAGTTCAGGGCTCATATAAGCCGAGTAAGGATCAAGCGATTGTAAAACTCCATTAATCGCAGAGTCCATCATTTTTGATTGATTAACGTCATCAACATAATCTTTTTTAATGTTTTCTAGTACTTCTCCAAAAAGATCAATTTTCTCATAAAGTTCATTTTTTGAGAAAGCTTTAGTGCTTAAAACACAAACTAATAAAACTGACGAAATTAAAATTTTTTTCATATCATTGCTTTTTCTTTTGGAATTTCCTCAGACCACATTTTTTCTAGATCGTAAAAATCTCTTTTCTCGGGATGAAAAATATGAATTATAACATCATGAGCATCGACTAGTTTCCAATCATTACTATCTTTTCCTTCGATACGACAGTTATCTAAACCTAACTTTTTTAATTCAATTACAAGAATTTCAGAAAGAGACTGAAGATGTCTAGAGGATGTTCCTGAAGCAACAATCATATAATCAGCAATGTACGATTTATTTTTTAAATTAATTGTAGCAATATTTTGAGCTTTATTATTATCAAGAATTCTTTCAATATTATTTTTAATTTCTATCACTTCCATTAATAAATTTTTTTTATTCTTTTTCTTAATTTTGTTGAGGAAATAATTATAGGCTTATTGTTTATAAATATTATCTTTTTTTTCAAGTATTTAGCCACTATTGATTTCTTCCCATTTCTATCATATCCCTTGCGAGAAAAAACTACTAATTTTACTAATTTTACTATTTTTTTCCAACTTTTCCACTTATGAAACTTAATCAAGTTATCAGATCCAATAATTAAATAGATATTTTTAAGTTTCTTTTTATTTATCAAATAATTTATCAAATTGATGCTATTTGATGAGCCTACAATCTTATCTAAGTAAGTTACATGAATGTTTTTAATACCCTCAGTTATCTTTTTTGCTTTATCTATTCTTTCATTCAGAGGGAAAAAAGCATCTTTTTTAAAAGGATTTTTTTTTGTTACAATCCATAAAATTTTATGTAATTTTATTTTTTTAATTGCAATCTTTGATATAGCTAAGTGCCCCTTATGAGCAGGGTCAAAACTTCCACCAAATAATCCAATAGATTTATTAAAGGTCTTTACCATTTACTATGGTCTTATAATTCCTTTTCCAGAAACTAAATATTTATAAGACATCAGTTGGTTTATTCCAACCGGTCCTCTAGGTGGAAGTTTATTAGTAGAAATTCCAATTTCTCCACCAAATCCAAATTCACCGCCATCAGCAAATTGAGTTGATACGTTATGCATAGCAATTGAACTATTCACACCATTTAAAAAAAATTTAGCATTTTTCTTGTTGGCAGTTATTATACTATCAGTATGCATAGTCCCGTATTTCAAAATATGATCAACGCCTTCTTTAACGTTTTTAACAGTTTTGATTGATAAAATAGAGTCCAGATATTCTGTTTTCCAATCTTTTTCCTTTGCAATTTTAAGCCTTCCTTTAAATAATTTATTAATCTTTTTGTCTACCCTTACTTCGCACCCTGCATTAATTAAAGAATTGATTATTTCTTTTGCGTGAGTATTTAAAGCTTTTTCTTCAATTAGAAGTGTTTCGACAGCGCCACAAATACTTGTTCGTCTCATTTTTGCATTAATAATTAAATCTTTCGCCATTTTTATATTTGCTGTCTTATCCACATAAATGTGGCACAATCCTTCAAGATGACCAATTACATGAACGTTAGAAAATTTTTGCACTTTTGCCACAAGTCCTTTCCCTCCTCTTGGTACAATTACATCAATGTATGCACTCATTTTTGATAATAATTGATCTACTATTTTTCTATTTTTGTTTTCAATAAACTGAACACAGTTTTGATTGATATTATTTTTTTTCAAATTATCTCTGAATAAATTAGCTAACAATCTATTTGAATTAAAAGCTTCAGATCCACCTCTTAAAATTGAGCAGTTTCCCGATTTTAAACACAATGCTGCAACATCGGCAGTTACATTAGGTCTGCTTTCATATATTACGCCTATGACACCAATTGGAGTTGTAACTCTTTTAATAGTTAAATTATTAGGTCTGTGCCATGTTTCTAGAACTCTTCCAACTGGGTCTTTAAACTTTAATATCTCATTTATTGAATGTCTAATACCTTCTATTCTCTTTTTATTTAAAATAAGTCTGTCAACTAAATGTTTTCTTTTAACATTTTTTACATCTTTTAAATTTTCTCTGATTATCTTATTTGAATTTTTTAGAAGAGATTGATTGTAATTATCTAAAACTTTTTTTATTTTTTTATGTTTAACGTCCTTTAAATCCTCAAAGGCTTTTTTTGCATTTTTGCCGACTTTTTCTAAATAACTCATTTATAATAATACCATATCATCTTTATGAATGACCTCTGTTTTACTTAGATAACCAAGAATTTTTTCTATCTCTCTACTTTGTTTACCTTTAATTTTATCTATTTCAACAGAGCTAAATGATGATAGCCCCCGAGCTAGTTGGTTATCATTTTGATCTAAAATTATTACATTTTCTCCTTTTTTGAAATTTCCATTAATCTTGGTTATGCCAGCTGCGAGCAAGCTTTTACCATTTGATAAAGCTTTAGCTGCTCCATAATCAATATAAATAGTTCCATTGTAATTAAGGGAACCGATAATCCATTTTTTTCTGGCGTCTAACGTAGAAATTTTTGGCAAGAAATGGGTATATTTTTTATTTTGTATCATATTTGTAATTGGATTATTTACTTTACCATTAGCAATAAACATATGGCTGCCTGAATTCATACAAATTTTAGCGGCATCCAACTTTGTAGCGATTCCGCCTGAACCAAATTTATTTTTCTTGTTATCCATCAAAGACATTATTTTTTCATTAATTGAAGTTACTTGTCTTACAATTTTTTTCCCTTTCGATTTATCATATAGTCCATCAACATCAGAAAATAAAATCAGCATATCTGCACCAATAATTTGAGCTACTCGTGCAGCTAGTCTATCATTATCCCCATATTTTATTTCACTAGTTGCCGTTGAATCATTTTCATTTACTACAGGGATAGCTTTAAGTTTAAACAAATTATCAAATGTCCTTCTTACATTAATAGCTCTTCTTCTTTGCTCGGTATCATCTGGGCTAATTAAAATTTGACCAGTTTTAATTTTATATTTATCAAATAGTTTTTGAAACTCTCCTGCTAGATGAATTTGGCCAACTGCTGCAATAGCTTGGCTCATTTCTAATTTAATTTTTCCCTTTTTAATCTTTAGATATTTTTGGCCAAGAGCGATTGCACCTGATGAGACAATTACAAA
>CACBDC010000012.1 GCA_902537845.1 uncultured Pelagibacteraceae bacterium | reverse complement strand
TTTAATTAGATACAGTTGCTGATAATCTTTTTTTCCTAAAAAGATATATCTTGGTTTAATTATTTCTATAAATCTATTAACTACATTTAAAACACCCTCAAAATGACCTTTTCTAAATTTACCACATAACTTTTTTGAAGATTTATCTAAAAAAACTTTATTCTTAGGTCTAAACCCATAAATGTCTTTAATCGTTGGAATATATAAATAATTAATCTTCAATTTCTTAAGTAGTTTTATGTCTCTTTTTGTATTTCTAGGATAAGACTTAAAATCGCTTTTTTTATTGAACTGTTTAGGATTCACAAAAATAGAGACTAAAGTTTTAAACCTAGTTTTTTTAGATTGTTTGATTAATGAGATATGTCCTTTATGTAATCCACCCATTGTAGGTACAAAAGATGTCCCTTTGGTTTTTAAAATCTCTTTCTGAAGGGTATGTTTGTCTTTAAATATTTTCATTTCTATTAAGCAATGATAATAACTATTATAAGAATCATATGATAAAACAAGCCATTATTCCATTAGCAGGATTAGGGACTAGAATGCTACCTTTGACAAGTGTAATGCCAAAAGAGTTAATGCCCATCAATGGTAAGCCAAATTTACAATATATATTAGAAGAATGTATCGATGCAGGTGTAAAAGAATTCATATTCATTATTTCAAAAAAAAAATTATCAATAAAAAAATATTTTTTTAACGACAATTTTTATAAAAAAATAATAAAAAAGAAAAAAGATAAAAGACTTATTGAAGAGTTCAAAAAAATAAAAAGATATCAAAAAATGATAAAATTTGTTTATCAGAATAAACCAAAAGGCACAGGCGATGCAGTTTTAAGATGTCAGAAATATATAAAAAACAAATACTTTTTAATGCTTTTACCTGATGACTTAATCATTAAAAATAATTGCTCTAAAGAAATGATAAGATTACATAAAAAAACTAATGGATCTATAATCGCCACAAAAAGAGTAGAAAGAAAAACAGTTTCAAGATGGGGAATTTTATCAATTAAAAATAAAAAAAAAAGATATTTTCAAATTAAAGATGTAGTAGAGAAACCTAGCATCAAAAAAGCGCCATCAAATTTTGCAATTATTGGCAGATACATATTACCAACAAAAATCTTTACTGAAATAAAGAAATTAAAACCCGGTCAAGGAGGAGAGATACATATTACTGACGCAATTAGAAGCTTAATTAAAAAAGAAAATAAATTTTATGGAAATATTTTTAAAGGTAAGTATTTAGATTGTGGAACTTTAAGTGGGTATATTAATTCAGGAATACAAATATTTAAAGGACAGTAAATGAAATTATGTATGATAGGAACTGGTTATGTTGGATTAGTAAGCGGTGTCTGTTTTGCTGATATTGGAAATCAAGTTATCTGTGTTGATAAAGATAAAAACAAAATAGATAAACTTAACTCTGGAATTTCACCAATTTATGAACCAGGATTAGATGAATTAATAAAAAAAAATTTTGCAGCTAAACGTCTCTCATTCACAACAGATATTAATAAAGCTTTAAACATATCAGATATAATATTTATATGTGTAGGAACTCCTACAAAAAAAAAATCAATTAAAGTTGATTTATCTTTTGTTTATAAATGTGCAAAAGAAATATTAAAATATTCAAAAAGAAAAAAGATTATAATTACCAAGTCTACAGTTCCAGTAGGAACAGGTGATGAAATTGAAAAAATTCTAAAAAAAAAGAAAAAACTTTTTACAGTAATCTCTAATCCTGAATTTTTAAGAGAAGGAGAAGCAATACGTGATTTTAGATATCCTGATAGGATCGTAATAGGATCAAACGAAAAAAAAGTTTTTAATATTATGAGAAAACTTTATGCGCCCTTAACAAACAAAGGCTCAAAATTTTTTACTACTTCAAGAAGAGGAGCTGAATTAATAAAATATGCGTCAAATGCTTTTCTTGCAACCAAAATTACTTTTATTAATGAACTTGCTAACCTGTGTGAAAAATCTGGAGTAGAGGTAGAAGATATTTCATTAGGTATGGGCTCTGATAGTAGAATAGGCGGTAGATTTTTACGAGCTGGTCCAGCTTATGGTGGTTCATGCTTTCCAAAAGACACCAAAGGTCTTGTATCAGCTGCAGAGAAATATAAAATAAATCTATCAGTTGTTAAATCAGTAATTAAATCTAATCAAGAAAGAGTTGGTTTATTAACTCAAAGAATTCATAAAATTTTAGGTTCAAATATAAGAAATAAAAAAATTTCTTTCTTAGGTGTTACATTTAAACCAAACACTGACGATATGAGGGATTCTACTAGCCTTAAAATGATACCTCATTTATGCAAAAAAGGGGCAAAAGTTAATTATTATGATCCCTCAGGAGAAAAAAAAGAATTTAGAAAAATCAAAAACTGCAATTACAGAAACAATATAAAATCTAATTGTAATGGTGCAGATCTAGTAATTTTACTTACTGAATGGGATGAATTCAAATCAATAGACTTCAAAAAGATCGTTAAAAATAATAAATTTAAAATATACGACCTAAGAAATCTTTATTCTGCTGAAGAAATGAAAAAAAATAAGATTAAATACTACTCAATTGGAAGGCCTAATACTAATTAAGTTCAAAGATAGCATCAACTTCTACTGCAACTCCTAAAGGCAAACTATTCACACTTACAGCAGCACGTGTATGTTCACCTTTTTTATCAAAAATCTTTGCTATAATATCTGAAGCGCCGTTTATAATCTTTGGTTGATCTTTAAAATCATCTGTTGAATTAACGTAACCTGTTAATTTGACACAAGATTTAACTTTATCAAAGTCTCCTCCACAAGCATTTTTTACATGGGCAACAATGCTTAAACCACATCTTTCAGCTGCTTTATAACCTTTCTCTAAATCTAAATCTTTTCCAATCTTACCTGTTATAAGTTTTGCATTTTCATCAATAGATACTTGACCAGAGATATATAATAATTTTCCAATAATCTTAGTAGCAACATAAGCTCCTACTGGTGCTTTTGGTTCAGGTAGTTTTATATTTAAACTTTTAATTTTGTTTTCAATGTCACTCATTTTCTTTTACCTTTTTTTTTAGTTTTATCGTATTCTTTTCTTTTTTCAATTAATATGAGCGCTTCTTCCATAGTAAGTTCATTTGGATCTTTTTCTTCAGGTATAGTTGCATTTAGAGACTTGTACTTAATATAAGGACCGTATTGCCCTTTCATAATTCGGACAGGCTTTTTATCTTCAGGATGTTCTCCAAGATCTTTAATGAGTGAAGAAGAAATCCTTCCAGGCTTAGCTTCAGCTATTAATGTTATTGCTCGATTAATTCCAATAGAAAATAGATCCTCAACATTTTCGAGTCTTGCTGATTTATTTTCGCATTTTAGATATGGACCAAACCTTCCAGAGTTTAAAGTTATGTCTTGCCCATTATCTGGGTGTTGTCCTAATACTTTTGGAAGTGAGCATAAATATTTCGCTTTGTCTAAATCAACACTGTCAACATCAATACCTTTAGGAATGGAAACATTTTTGAGATGTTCATTCTCATTTTTTTTCTTTCTACTTTTTTTCTTTTTTGTTTCTAATTCTTCCTTTTCTTTTTCATATTGCAAGTAGGGGCCAAATCTACCATTCTTTAAATATATATCTTTACCTTTTTCGTTTTGACCCAGTAGCTTAGGTTCTGCCAAGTTATATTGAGCTGCAGCTTTAGCTTTAGATAAAGGTCTAGTAAATTTGCACTCCGGATAATTTGAACATCCTATAAAGGCCCCACCTCTAAAACTATTTTTAAGACTTAGTTCTCCATTGGAACATAACTTGCATTTTCGATCTATGGCGTCTTTATCATCTCTTTCAAAAATTAAAGCCCCTAAACTTTCATTTAATAAGTCTAATACTTCTCTAGTTCTCTTTTCTTTAACTTTTCCAACATTTTCGTAAAAATCTTTCCAAAAATTATCTAAAACTTGAACCCATTCAATTTTACCACTTGTGATTTCATCTAGCTGATTTTCTAAGTCTGCAGTGAAATTATAATCCACGTATTTTGAAAACAATTTCTCTAAAAAAGCTGAAATCAGCTTACCTCTGTCAGTTGGATTAAACCTTTTATTAATTAATTCGACATAATTTCTCGTTGATAATACTGATATAATGCTAGCATAAGTGGAGGGTCTCCCTATGCCTAATTCCTCCATCTTTTTCACCAAACTAGCTTCAGAGTATCGCGGTGGTGGATCTGTAAAGTGTTGTTCATCATTTAACTTAAGTATACTAATTTCTTCTCCGACTTTGACTTCGGGTAAAATATTCCTTGCATCCTCATCAGTTTCTTGAACTTGGTACACTTTAAGAAATCCATCAAATTTTACGACAGAGCCGCTAGCTCTAAAGTTAATCTTATTATCGTTTGAAGAAATAATTATGGTATTTCTATCAAACTCTGCTGGAGTCATTTGAGATGATAAGGCTCTACTCCAAATTAATTCATAGAGTTTAAATTGATCTGTATTTACATATTTTTTGATATCAGAAGGTTTCCTGCTTATATTAGTTGGTCTAATTGCCTCATGAGCTTCCTGAGCATTCTTTGCTTTCTTTCCCGTATAACTATTCGGAGCCTCTGGTAAATATTTATCACCAAAATCATCAGTAATGAATTTTCTAAAGTCATCAATTGCTTCTTTTGAAATATTAGTTCCATCAGTTCTCATATAAGTAATTAATCCAGTGGTTTCTCCCTCAATATCTATTCCTTGATAAAGTCGTTGTGCAATTTGCATTGTTCTGGAAGCACCAAAACCAAATCGCCCTGAAGCAGTTTGTTGTAAAGTTGATGTTGTAAAAGGAGCTAGAGGGTTTCGTCTAAATACCTTTGTATTCACATCGGCAATTTTAAATTTTGTTTTATTGATTATATCAACCGCTTTTTGTACTTCTTCTTTATTTTTGAAAGAAAATTTTTCAATTTTATCTCCATTAAATAAACTTAATTTTGAAAAAATATTTTTATTATCTTTGTTCGTAAAGTCTGAAGTAAGTGTCCAGTATTCTTCTGGTTTAAATAATTCTATTTCCTTTTCTCTTTCAGTAATAAGTTTTAAGGCTACTGATTGAACTCTTCCCGCTGATTTTGACCCAGGTAATTTTGTCCAAAGAATTGGTGAGATATTAAAACCTACAAGATAATCCAAAGCTCTCCGCGCCAGATAAGCTTCAACCAAAGGCAAATGAATTTCTCTTGGATTTTTAATAGCGTCGAGAATTGCTTTTTTTGTTATCTCATTGAAAACAACTCTTTCTAGATGTTTATCTTTGAGTAATTTTTTTTTATCTAAAACCTCTTTAACATGCCATGCAATAGCTTCACCTTCACGATCAGGGTCCGTAGCTAAAATAATTTTATCAGAGTCTTCGGCAGCATTTGTAATTTCTTTTAAATATTTTTTTGAAAATGAGTCTATTTCCCATTCCATTTGAAATTTATTTTCAGGATCAACAGACCCATTTTTTGAAGGAAGGTCTCTTATGTGTCCATAGCTAGCTAAAACTAAATAATCTTTACCTAAATATTTATTAATTGTTTTTGCTTTCGCTGGACTTTCAACAATTACTAAGTTCATTATTCGTTTATTTTCAAAATTAAATGAATTTGTCAAATTTATTATTTAAAAACTAGAAAAGACAACACTTATAACTTAATTTTACTTTCTTCAGAATTTTTTAATCGAACTATATTTTCCCGATGTGTGTAAATGATAATTACAAAAAAAATAAAAAGTATTAATGAAAAATTATTTATAAAAAAATATGAATAAACAAAAACAATCAAAGATGAAATGATTGAAGATAATGACGCGTATCTAAATAAAAAAGACAGAACAAGCCAAGTAATTCCAAAAATTAGAAAAAATTTATATGAAAGTGCTAATACAACACCTAGATAAGTTGCAACTCCTTTACCACCCTTAAATTTTAACCAAACAGGAAAAATATGACCGATAAAACAAATCAAGGCAGAATATGAAATTAGATTTTCAAAATAAATAAATGTTATAGCTATAGAAAAATATCCTTTTAATAAATCAAGTATAAGGGTAGCAATTGCTAGAGATTTTTTTCCAGTTCTTAAAACGTTCGTGGTTCCAATATTTCCTGATCCAATTTCTCTAATATCTTTTTTTAAAAATATTTTTGTTAAAACTAATCCAAAAGGAATAGATCCTAATAAATAAGAATACACAGCAACTATTATTAAATTCATGTCCATCAGTTTGAGTAGACTAGTTCACCATTAAGATAAGTCATTAAAATTTTGCCTTGAAGATTTCTATTTTCTATTGCTGTATTTTTTGATTTAGATTTCAGTTTATCAGCGTCTACTTTCCATGGCGCCTCTAAATCAAATATACAAATATCTCCATCTGACCCTTTTGTTAAAGTTCCTTTTTTTATATTTAATATTTTAGCAGGGTTTATGGTTAAAGTTTCTATAATTTTATTCAGAGGAAGAGACTCATTGTGATACATTTCTAAAGAAAGAGGCAGAAGGGTCTCTACACCAATAGCGCCTGTAGCTGCTTGTGCGAAAGGCAATCTTTTACTTTCTTCATCCTCAGGCAAATGATCTGAAACAATTACATCTATTAATTCATCTTTGATACCTTGAACAAGTGATAATCTATCGTCTTCAAGTCTTAGAGGGGGAGATAATTTTAAAAAAGTTTTAAATTCACCAATATCATTCTCATTTAAGGATAAATTATTTATTGAAACACCTACGCTAAATTTTTTACCATTATTTTTATTTTTTCTAATTACTTCTAATGATTGTTTAGATGAAATCTGATTGATATGATATCTACAAGGATACTCACTAAGTAAACTTAAGTCTCTTTCAATTATTATTTTTTCGGCTAGAGCTGATATACCTTGCAGTCCCAGTCTTGTAGCTACTTCTCCATCGTTGATACAAGCATTTTTGGATAATTCATAATCTTCCGCATGTTGCATAATCAGAACGCCAATATCAGACGCATAATCCATGATCCTAGACATTAGCTCTGTATTTTGAATAGTTTTATTTACATCACTAAAGCCAATTATTCCTCTCCCAGAGAGCAAACCAAACTCAGTCATCAATTTACCTTCGCATTGTTTAGTTATTGAAGCGCAAGGAAAAAGGTTAACATTGGCTTTATCTCTTCCTCTTCTAATAATGAAATCAACCATTGAAACGTTATCGATAATAGGTTTTGTATTTGGCATAGTAACTATAGATGTAACCCCTCCAGCTAAAGCAGCTTGGCTAAGAGTTCTAAAGTTTTCCTTATATTCATATCCTGGCTCACCTACAAAAGCCTTCATGTCTACTAACCCTGGAATTAAAACATTGCCTTTTAAATCAATTACCTCAGCATCTTTGTTAGCGTCACTTTTTTTTACATTTTTTCCAATAGCTTTTACTTTCCCTTTTTCGTTTAAAAGTAAAGAGCCTTTCTCATCCATATTTTGTGATGGATCTATAATTCTTGCATTAATAAAAATTTTTTCTTTCATTTATTTACAATACTTTTTTAAACAAGCCATTCTCACTGCTACACCTAATTCAACTTGCTCTTTTACTAAACTAACGTTTATGTCATCTGCAAGCTTTGTATCTATTTCTACTCCTCTATTCATTGGACCAGGATGCATGATCAGCGCATCTTTTTTCGCAAATTTTAATTTCTCTGGAGTTAAACCGTAAAATTCATAATATTCTCTTTTTGAAGGTAAGAATGAACCTTGCATTCTTTCATTTTGTAATCTTAACATCATTACAATGTCAGTACCTTCGAGGCCTTTTCTCATATCTGTAAAAGACTTAACTCCCATCCTATCAATTGATTTTGGCATTAATGTTTTTGGTGCTATTACATTTACTTCAGCACCCAACATGTTCATTAAATAAATATTTGATCTAGCTACTCTTGAGTGAAGTATGTCACCGCAAATTGCTATCTTAAGTCCTTCAATTTTACCTTTTCTGTTAATTATTGTTAAAGCATCAAGTAAAGCTTGAGTAGGGTGTTCTCTTCTTCCATCACCAGCATTAATGACTGCACAATTTACTTTTTGAGATAATAAATTTGGTGCACCAGAGTCTTGATGTCTAATTACAATTAAGTCAGGGTGCATCGCATTTAAAGTCATTGCAGTATCAATTAAAGTTTCACCTTTTTTAAGCGCTGAATTATCCATGTTCATAGACATTACATCTGCACCTAATCTTTTACCTGCTAGATCAAACGAACTTTGAGTTCTTGTGGATGGTTCAAAAAATAAATTAATTTGAGTTTTTCCTCTAAGAACATCTAATTTTTTTGAGCTACTTCTGTTTAATTCAATAAATTTTTTTGCTTCGTCTAATATTGATTTAGCTTCTACTATTGAAAGGTTTTGTATACCAAGAAGATGTTTGGGAGAGTTTTTAATAGCTGTATTGTTTTTCTTAACTGCCATTAAAATCAACTCTATAGGCGTTTTATAGTATCAGATCAAGTATTTTCTTTAGTTAAATAGTCCAAGGCTCCTTGAAGTATAAATTGTGCAGAATTCTCATCTAATTTGCTTATCTTTTTTGAGGTGTTTGATGCTAAATCATTGGATAAATTAAACGCTCCCTGACTTGATAATCTTTCATCCCATAAAGTGACATTTTCAGTAACATCTTTTGATAGATTAATAGCTAAATCTTTAGCAGATTGTGACGATTGACTAGAAGATCCGTCCATATTGATTGGATTTCCAACAACTATGCCTTTAATCTGATTTTCATTATAAATCTTTATTATTTCTTTAAGAAACTCTGAATATTTATTTTTAATTAAAGTTGTATAAGGAGTGGCAATAATTTTATTTTCATCAGAAATGGCTATACCAATACGTTTTCTACCTGGGTCAATTCCCATTAACCTAGACTTTTTATCGAGTTTTTTCCTAAATTCATCAATATCAAGCATGAAATTTACCTAATTTGTGATAAAACACATTTAAATTAACTTATTTCACAAATGTCCCTAGATAAAGAAAAAATTAAACATGTTGCTAAATTAGCTAGAATTTCAGTCGATGAGGCTAAAGTAGAAAGTCTAACAAAAGATTTAAACTCTATTTTTAAGTTTATAGAGCAATTAAATGAACTAAATACAGATAAAGTTGAACCATTAACTTCTATACTTAATCAGTCACTAAGATCGAGAAAAGATGAAATTAGTGATGGCAAGATAAGAGAGAAAATTCTGAAAAATTCTCCTAAAGAAAACGAAGAATTTTTTATAGTTCCTAAGGTGGTGGAGTAATGGCTGATATTACAAATCAAAGTCTAAATGATATTATAGAAAACATAAAAACGAAAAAAGTCTCATCTACAGAATTAACTAAAGCATATGTAAAAAATATTGAAAGTGCAAAAAAGTTAAATGCATTTGTTACTACAACATTTGATCAAGCTTTAGATAACGCAAAACAATTTGATAATAAACCAAATTTTGATCAATTACTTCCTGGAATACCTTTAGCTGTAAAAGATTTATTTTGTACAGAAAATACAAAAACAACTGCTGGAAGTAATATTTTAAATAATTTTATTCCATCTTATGAGTCAACAGTTACAAAAAATTTATGGGACCATGGGTCTTTTCTTTTAGGAAAATTAAATTGTGATGAGTTTGCAATGGGCTCTTCTAATGAAACAAGTTATTATGGAAATGTAATTAATCCAGTAGGAGATCAATTAGTACCTGGTGGCTCATCTGGAGGATCCTCATCTGCTTTAGCTGCTGACTTAACTCCAGCTACAATTGGAACAGATACAGGTGGATCAATAAGACAACCAGCTTCTTTCACAGGCACAGTAGGTTTAAAACCAACTTATGGTTTATGTTCTAGATGGGGCATCGTAGCTTTTGCATCTTCTTTAGATCAAGCTGGTCCAATGACAAAAAATATTAAAGACTGTGCAATTATGTTGGAGGCCATGTCTGGGTTTGATGAAAAAGATTCTACTTCAATAAATAAAAAAAAAGAACAATATTCAAAAAATTTAAAAGATAATATTAAAGGTTTAAAAATTGGAATTCCAAAAGAGTATCGTGTTGACAATATGCCTAAAGAAGTTGATGAACTCTGGGAAAAAGGAAAAAAGATATTAAAAGATCTTGGCGCACAATTAATTGATATTTCATTGCCTCATACGAAATATGCTTTACCTACTTATTATATAGTTGCTCCAGCTGAAGCTTCGTCCAATTTAGCCAGGTATGATGGAGTTAGATATGGCTATAGATCAAAACAAGGAAAGGATTTAATTGAGATGTATGAAAAAACTCGGTCTGAAGGTTTTGGAGATGAGGTTAAACGCAGAATATTAATTGGAACTTATGTTCTTTCATCAGGTTATTATGATGCTTATTATCTTAAAGCACAAAAAGTTAGACAACTAATTAAAAAAGATTTTGATGATAGTTTTAAAAAAATAGATGCTATTCTTACACCATCAACACCAAGTTCAGCATTCAAAATAGGAGAAAAAACAAATGATCCTGTTTCTATGTATTTGAATGATATTTTTACTGTACCTGTAAATTTAGCTGGTCTACCAGCTTTATCAATGCCTGCAGGTGTAGATAAGCAAGGTCATCCTTTAGGTTTACAGCTTATTGGTAAAGCACTAGACGAGCAAAAAATTCTTAATATTGGTTATGCATTTGAAAAAAACTGTGGTTATAAAAATGAAATTAAAAAGTGGTGGTCATGAGCAAAGAAAAATTTGATTATTTTATTAGGGGGGAAAAAGGGAAATATGAAGTTGTGATAGGGCTTGAAGTTCATGCTCAAGTTTTATCTAAATCCAAACTTTTTTCTGGGTCGTCAACTAAATTTGGTGCTGATCCTAATAATCAGGTGAGTTTGATTGACTCTGCTTTTCCAGGAATGTTACCGGTCATCAATGAAGAATGTGTTAAGCAAGCAGTAAGAACTGGCCTTGGTTTAAATGCTAA
This sequence comes from uncultured Pelagibacteraceae bacterium, assembly GCA_902537845.1. Classification (GTDB taxonomy): domain Bacteria; phylum Pseudomonadota; class Alphaproteobacteria; order Pelagibacterales; family Pelagibacteraceae; genus Pelagilacustribacter. Next base: position 17,487 of record CACBDC010000012.1, on the reverse strand, counting down.
AATAAATAATTACTCAGTTTTTGATAGGAAAAATTATTTCTATGCAGATTTACCTCAAGGTTATCAAATATCTCAGTATAAGAATCCTATCGTAGGGGAAGGTAAAGTTTTATTAGAAATGCCTTACGGGTCAAAAGAAATTGGCATAGAGAGACTTCATCTTGAGCAAGATGCAGGTAAAAGTATTCATGATATGGATCCATCTAACACTTACGTAGATTTAAATCGTTCAGGAATTGCTTTAATGGAAATTGTTAGCAAACCAGATCTTAGATCACCAGATGAAGTTAATGCTTACATAAAAAAATTAAGATCAATCATGAGATATTTAGGAACCTGTGATGGAAATATGCAAGAGGGATCACTTAGAGCAGATGTAAACGTATCTGTAAGAAAAGAAGGTGATACAAATTTTGGAACACGTTGTGAAATCAAAAATGTAAATTCTATAAAATTTATGCAGATGGCAATAGAATATGAAGCTGCAAGACAAGTTGAACTAATAGAAAATGGTAAAAAAATAGATCAAGAAACAAGACTTTTCGACACAAAAAAAAATGAAACAAGATCAATGAGATCCAAAGAAGATGCACATGATTATAGATATTTTCCTGATCCAGATCTTCTTCCATTAAAGTTAGAACAAAAATTAATCGATGATTTAAAAAAATCTCTTCCAGAGCTTCCTGATAAAAAAAAGGAAAGATTTGTAAAAGAATATGGTCTAAATGCATATGAGGCAAATGTTTTAGTCTCAGAAAAAGAAATATCTGACTATTACGAGGAAGTTGCAAAACTATCTGATAAAAAACTTGCAGCTACTTGGATGATGGGAGATTTATTTGCAATGTTAAATGATAGGGGGCTTGATATATCAAAATCTCCCATATCTGCAAAACATTTCGCAGAGTTAGTTCAAGCAATTAAATCTGGAGAAATTTCAGGAAGAATAGCAAAAGAAGTTTTCGAAATTATGGTTGAAAGCGGAGATAATCCAAAAAAAATTATAGAGTCAAAAGGAATGAAGCAGCAAAGTGATCCTAAAGAATTAGAGAAGATGATTAATGAAATATTATCAAAAAATAAAGATAAAGTTGATCAATACAAAGCTGGAAAAGAAAAATTATTTGGTTTTTTTGTTGGACAGGTTATGAAATTATCTGGTGGAAAAGCAAATCCTCAATTAACAAACGAGATTCTAAAAAAACTTTTAAAAGGCTAATTATGCCTAAAAAATTAGATTTAACAGATAATCTTGAAAAGTATATTATTGACCATTCTGATGATCTTACTGACGTCCAAAAAGAGATCTTAAATTATAATCTTAGTCTTGGTGATCAAAAGAAATTGCAAATTTCTATTTCACAAGCGCAATTTCTTCAAACATTAATTAAAACATCTAATACAAAAAAAGTTTTAGAAATCGGAAGTTTTACAGGTTTTAGCGCTTTATCAATGGCCTTATCATTACCTGATAGTGGATCTTTAATTAGCTTAGATAAAAACGTTGAATTTAGTAAAAAAGCAAAATCTTTTTATGATAAGGCAAATGAAAACAAGATAACACAAATTATAAAGCCAGCACTTGAGAGTTTGAAAGAACTTGAAAATGCTAAACAAAAATTTGATTTGGTTTTTATTGATGCAGATAAAGAAAATTATATAAATTATTATGAAAAAAGTATTGTATTAATTGGTAAAAATGGTCTTATTATAATTGATAATGTCTTATGGCATGGTGAGGTAGCTGATAATTCAAAAAATGATAAATTCACCAATATCATTAGAGAATTTAACAAATATATAAAAGACGATAATAGAGTGATAAAAAATATCATTCCCATTGGTGATGGATTAACAATTTGTATTAAAAAATAATGTTCACTGTTTTTGGATTTTATAAGTTTAAGAAAATTAATTTTTTAAAGAAAAATAAAGAGTTTCTGCAAAGAGAAATTTTAAAAAATAACATAAGTGGTACAATTATACTTTCCCAAGAAGGATTTAATGGAACAATTGCTGGAAAGAGGAGAAATATTAGCCAGATAATTAAATCTTTAAAAAAAGTATTTAATTTTAAAGATTTTGACAGTAAGAATATGTCTCAAAGTCATTTTCAACCATTCCACAAAGGTAAAATAAAAATTAAAAAAGAAGTTGTTCCACTTGGTTTAAAAATAAACTCAAAGAATAAAAAACTTAATAGATATATTTCTGGAAAATCATGGAATAAACTTATTTCAAATAAAGAAACTTTGGTCGTAGATGCTAGAAAGCCATTTGAATATGATGTGGGTACTTTTAAAAATTCTATAAATCCAAATATTCAAAATTTTAGAGATTTTCCAAAATATTTAGAAAAAATCGATAAGGCTAAACCTGTAGCAATGTTTTGTACCGGGGGTATTCGGTGTGAAAAAGCCTCAATATTTTTAAAGAGAAAAGGTTTTAAGAACGTTTTCCAGTTAAAAGGTGGTATACTTAATTATTTAAATAAAATCGAAAAGAAAGACAGTCTATGGAAAGGAGAGTGTTTTGTTTTTGATAATAGAATATCTCTTAAACACAAATTAAAACAAGGAACCTACTCCGTATGTAGTGGTTGTAGAAAACCTTTTTCACCAAAAGACAAAAAATCTTACAAATACGAGGAGGGTGTTTCATGTCCTAGGTGTTATGACACACTCTCAAATTCACAAAAAACTAGATTTCGTATGAGGCAAAATCAAATTAACCTTGCTAAAAAAGCTGGAAGAAAGCATAAGTTTCAAAAGGAATTTTAATTATGGATTTGACTAAAGGTTCGATTTGGCAGCTTCTTAGAAAAGTAACCATACCTGCAAGTACAGGGTCTCTCTTTCAAACTTTTTACAATCTAGTCGATACTTATTTTGCTGGAAGAATTTCACCAGAGGCGCTAGCAGCAATTGCAAAATCCTGGCCAATTTATTTTATAGCAATAGCCGTTGCGGTTGGTATTGGAGCTGGAACTACAGCTTTAATCAGTAATTCAATTGGAGCCAAAGAGGACAGAAAAGCATCAATGTACGTTGCTCAGTCAATAATATTAGCAATTGTTGTTTCAATTTTCGTAACTTTATTTGGTTTAAATTTTTCTGATGAACTTTTAAGAATTATGGGTTCTACTGAAGAAAGTATAATTTTAACACGTGAATACTTAGATATTATTTTTTTTGGAGCTGTCATTGTATTAGTTCAATTATCTTTGAATGGAACATTAAATGCTCAAGGTGATACAAAAAGTTATAGAAATGTTTTAATTTTTACTTTTTTCTTAAATATTTTTTTAAATCCATTATTCATATTTGGTTATGGATTTATACCAGCATTTGGAATTGCAGGTTTAGCTATTGCTACAATAGTTTCTCAGTGTATCGGCTTAATATATTTAGCTAATAAAGTTTATTGCTGTAAATTAAAAAAATTCCTTTATCTAGAATGCTTTAAACCAAAAATTGATTACTTAAGCTCGCTTTTTAAACAATCAGTGCCAATAATGTTTACTATGTTGATGATAATGTTTGGAGTATTTAATATTTTCTATTTTGTTGGTCAGTTTGGAGAATTAGCTACAGCGGGTTATGGTACTGCTGTTAGAATTGAACAAGTTTTATTGTTACCAGTGATAGGTTTAAATACTGCTGTTTTATCAATTGCAGGTCAAAACTTTGGGGCAAAAATGTATTTCAGAGTAAAAGAAGTGTATGGAAAAGCCCTAATGTTTGGTTCTGGATTTATGGTGTTAGCAGGCATGTTCGTTTATCTGACTTCAGAAATTATAATTTCTTTTTTCACAAATGATTTAGAAGTTATCCGAAGAGGAGCACTCTACTTACAAGTCGCAGCTTTAATTGGGCCGGTTTATCCTGTTTTCTTTATTACCTCTGCTTTATTTCAGGCTCTCAAAAGACCCATTTATAGTTTGTACATGACAATACTTAGATTAACGTTAATACCATTTATGTCGTTATGGTATGTCATAAATATTAGAAATGGCGAATATCAAGATATTTTTTATACGATTTTAGTAACAAATTGGATGATGGGATTAGTTGTATTAACTTTTGTACCATTCTTTTTAAAAAGAGTATTTAGGATTTCTTTTAAAAAATTATTTGTATTCTAGTTTATTCTCTAATTTTCTCACAAAATAAGATACTACTAAGATTAGCACTAGGTATTCCAAAATTAAAAAAGTGTATATTTCTAGAGGTCTATAGGTAGTAGTGACTAGCTCATTAGCTTTTCTTGTCAAATCTCCTATACCTATAATTGATACTAGAGAGGACATTTTTAATACATAAACAAATTGATTTCCCATAGCTGGCAATACAACTTTAATCGCTTGCGGAAGAATTACCAATCTCATTTTTCTCCAAAAATCCATTCCAAGTGACTCAGATACTTCATGCTGTCCTTTCGAAATAGAATTAATTCCAGCTCTAAAAATTTCTGCCTGAAACGCACTTTCACTAATAGTCAAAGCTATTATTCCAGAAACAAATGGCGAGAAACTCACTCCGATCATGATTGGAAGACCATAATAAATCCAAAGAATTAAAACTAATAAAGGGATTGCTCTAACAATTTCTACATACGTTATATTAAAATAACTTAAGAATTTATTATTAGACAATGAAGGTAGAGCAACTATCAAACCAATAATCATTGCTAGAATTATTGAAACTACTGAAATATAAATGGTAGTCGTAATTCCGCTAATTAAAAATTTTAGATTAGTAAGACCATCTATATTATCTGGACTTAGTATATACCATCCCCATTCATAGTTAGAGCTACATCCTTGTAGTAATAATAATAAAGATGCAATTTTTAAAATCTTCACCGATTAACTATATTTGTAAATGAGAAGTATTTAAACTTAAATTATAAACTTTTTAGATTATATTTTGCTTCTAATGTCATAAAAAACCCAGAGGATTGTTTTCTTTTAATCCAATTACTAACGTAATCGTTCCAAACTTTATCTCCTTTTGGAACCATCATTGCTAGAAATGCAGGGTTTTTTCCACCATCTGGTACAATAGCTAGTTGAGGATATTTTACTACAAGCTTATTTGCTTCTAGTGAGCTAGTAATGTTACCGTCAGCTCTTCCAGCCAAAACTTCTTGAAAGTCTCTCGCCGGTGCTTCAATTGATCTTAATTTTGATTTTGGGAAAAATTCTTTTGCTTTTTCTTCTTGAGATGTACCTAATGTAGTTGCTATCGTAACTTTTTTATTATTTAAAGAATCCCATGTAGGAAATTTTTTTAAGTTCTTTTTTAGTACTAAAGGAACTGTTCCGTATTTGTAATACGTAGCTGTAAAACCTGCCACTTCAGCTCTTTTAGGTGTTTTAGTTACACTAGTAGAAATGTCATATCTGTCTGCAGTTATTCCAGCAACAATAGTCTTCCACTCTGCAGGAACAAATTTTACTTTTACACCTAAATCTTTTGCTAACTCTTTCATTACATCTATATCAAAACCTTTGTACTTATTTGTAGCAGGGTCTTTCATTGACATTGGATCCCAGTCTCCTGTTGTTCCAACTCTTAACTCTCCACTTTGTTTGATTGAGTCTAATTTAGATGCTGCTTGAGCACTTGTTGTTACAAGTAATATTAATAATACTGAAAAAATTTTTTTAATCACATTTAGTTAATAGCCAATCCTTTCCTTTTTTTCGATTTGCAATTTGACCCACTTAATTAACTTAAATCAAAGGGGTTGACTGAAGGGCAGTTTATCAGCTATAAAGAACAAAACAAGAACATTTATGAAGCTAACAATACCATTTTATTTGCATAAAGTAGGAGCCGGTTTTCCTTCGCCAGCCACCGATTATATTGAAGATGATATAGATTTAAATTCACACTTAATAACAAATGCACCAGCTACTTTTATTATAAGAGTTCAAGGCAAGTCCATGACTAACGTTGGTATATATGATGGAGATCTACTAATAGTAGATAAAAGTCTAAACCCAAAAAATTTTTCAACAGTAATAGCAAATGTTAATGAAGAACTTGTAGTAAAAACTTTAATCAAGAGCAAAGAAACTAACTATCTGACATCTGGGTCCAAAAATATATCAGATAGAATTAATTTAACAAACAATCCAGAAATTATAATTTGGGGGGTAGTCACATATGTCATTCATAAACAATAGTAAAAAAAAAATTGCTCTTGTTGATTGCAATTCTTTCTACGTTTCATGCGAAAGATTATTTAATCCGAAAATAAGAAACGTGCCGGTTGTTGTACTGTCAAATAATGATGGCTGCGTAATATCAAGATCAACAGAAGCTAAAGCATTAGGAATTAAGATGGGAGAACCATATTTTAAAGTTAAAGAATTAGTTAAAAAAAATAATGTTCAAATATTTTCTTCTAACTATTCATTATACGGTGATCTATCCAGGAGGGTAATGAGAGTATTAAAAGGATTTTCAGATAAAATAGAAATTTATTCAATAGATGAAGCATTTATAGATTTATCACACATAAAAGATGAAATGACAGAAGAATATGGAAAAAAAATTAGAGAAAGAGTTCTTAAATGGACAGGAATTCCAACAAGTGTTGGTATTTCGTGTACAAAGACTTTAAGCAAAGTTGCAAATCATGTAGCTAAAAAAAATAAAGCTGGCGTAATATTTTTAAAAAAAGATATCGATGAAATATTAAAAAAATTTGAAATTTCAGATGTATGGGGAGTTGGTCGACAACTATCAAAACTATATATAAAAAACGGAATAGATAATGCATATAAATTAAAAAATATATCTAACACCTGGGTAAAAAAAAGTACAAATGTATTAGGCGCTAAAACCGTAATGGAGTTGAGAGGAATACCTTGCATCGATTTGGAAACAGAGGAAACAAAAAGAAAAAGTTGTTGTGTATCAAGATCTTTTGGAAAAAAAGTTGAAAGTCTAGACAAACTAAAAGAGTCTATAACAACGCACTGCTTGAACGCAGCAGAAAAAATTAGAACGGACAAACAAACCACAAGAGCAGTGACAGTATTTATTAGAACAAGTCCTTTTGACAAGAATAGAAAATATTATTCAAATTCTATAACAATCGAGCTACCAGTAGATACCAATAATAGTTTAGAGCTAGTAAAAACTGCCATAAATGGATTAAACAAAATTTATAGATATGGATATTTTTATCAAAAGGCGGGGATTATTTTATCAAAATTGAAAAATTCTTCAGAAAAAGAATTAAACTTGTTAACGCCAATTTTAGAAAATAAATCAAAAACATTAATGAAAGCAATAGATTTTACTAATGCAAAATACGGACGTAATGCAATAAGTATAGCCCAAGCAGGAATAAATAATGATTGGAAGATGCGTAGAGAACATTCATCAAAAATAGATACCGCATCATTTGACTCACTACCTAAGATAAGTATATAAAGTAAGTACGGGGTGTCTAGAAGACTGAGATTAAACCCGACGAACCTGACCGGTAATTCAGTGAGGGAATTATGGAAACAACATATTTATCAATACAGTCATCATTAATAGTAATTGTCGTAGTTGGCTTTTTTTTTATCGGACTAGGGTATTTAAATTCAAAAAAAACTGTCGAAAATAAAAATTATATAGTTGGAAAAAGAGACGAAAATACATTTTCATTAACAACAAGTTTGGCTGCATCAGCTTTAGGAGCATGGATACTATTTGGTCCAGCCTCAGCCGCTACATGGGGAGGTTTTGGCGCAGTAATAGGATATGCTTTAGGTGCTGCAACACCAATGTTATTGTTATACAATTTTGGACCTAAAATAAGAAAAGAGTTCCCCAAAGGGCTATCCTTAACAGAATATATTAAAAAACGGTTTGGCACAGGGATACTAAAATTATGCTTATTCTTAATTTTGTTTTATTTAATTATTTTTTTGATAGCTGAAGTTACTGCAATAGCTTTTCTATTAAACTTTATCTCTAAAACGCCATTATGGATTACAGCAGGAATAACCTTAATAATTTGTTTACTTTACATTTTAAGAGGAGGGTTCAAGCTTTCAATAATAACTGACAAGTACCAATTCATTATAATAGCAGTTTTGATATCTGCTTCTATGATTTTAATTCTAGGAAACTTAGAGATAAATAGCTTTAAAATAATCAAAGAAAATTCACCTAATCTTATAAGTAGTAAATATTTACCCAATTATACAGCTGGCCTTACTTTTTTTATAGCAGTAGCTGCAACAAATTTATTCCATCAAGGAAATTGGCAAAGGGTATTTGCAGCAAAAAATAATTTAATATTGAAGAAAAGTTTAATTTATTCTTCAATAATAACATTATTTATAGTTTTATGGATGGGATATACAGGGCTTATTTCTTTTTCTTTAAATTCAAAAGTAATTCCTGATTTAGCTTTTTTTGATTTAATGTTATCAAAGAATTTTCTATTAATTATATCAATTTTAGTATTAGCATTGGCTTTAACATTAAGCACAATAGATACTTTAATAAATGCAATATCAAGTATTCTTATTGTTAATGGCAATCAAATTAGTAAATCAATTTTTGGTAGTTCTTTAAAAAATAAAACTAATTATATAATTTTACTTATAAGTATTTTAGTTTTTATTTTGGCATCAAAGGGATTTAGTATTTTATATTTATTTTTATTAGCAGACTTATTTTGTTGTGCAGCAGTTGTTACAATTTTTTACGGTTTTTTTAATAGGAAAATTAGTTCTCAAATGTCATATTTATCTATTTTAAGCGCGCTAATTTTAGGAATATTATTTTTTCCAAGTATGGATTTTCAATCAAGTATATTAGTAGGGAATTTATTGCCTATAGAATCTTTTAGTTCAATTATTACTACTAACTTACTTTTTATCTCATTTACAATAGCGATAATTACTCAATTTTTCTTTATAATATTTTATTCTTTACGAAGTTCATTTAAATAAATTATTACAGCCAGCCAAATAAAAATAAATGATATTAGTTCATCCAATGCTAAAGGTTCATTAAAATAATACAATCCTAAGAAAAATTGTGCAGTTGGTGTTAGAAAAAAAATCATGCTTGCTGGTCCAATTCCTATTAATTTAAAGCCTTTAGTATACCAAAACAGAGGTATCAAAGTCATTAAACCTGCCCAAAACAAATAAAAAGAGAGCAGCGGTTCATTTACGGAAAAAATATTTAAATTATTATTTATTAAAAAAATAAATAGAACTATTGCAACAGGTGTTAGAAGCAAAGTTTCAATGAGCAAACCTATATCTGAAGAAACCTTAACTTTTTTTCTAATTAAACCATATAAACTAAATGTTAGAGCTACAGTAATTCCAATCCATGGGACATCACCAAGTTTTACAAGAAAGTAAATCAATGCTAAAATGACCAAAACTACTGAGATAATTTTATTCCGATTGTATTTTTCCTTTAAGAAAATTATTCCAAGAAATACACTTAAAATTGGAAAAATATAATAACCTAGAGCTGAGTCTAATAAATTATTTGTACTTACTGCATAAAGCCATGTAAACCAATTTATTGACACAAGTAGGCCAGTTAAAAAAAGAATAAAAATATTTAATCTATTTTTTATAATTCTTTTAAATTCACTCCATTTAGCATAATAGGATGTAGTAATAACTAATAATAAAGCTGTCCAAATAGTTCTATGAATTGTTAATTCTAAAGGGGATGCGTAAGATACAAATTTAAAGTATATGACCCCAATTATACCCCACCAAAGAGAAGCACCAACTGTAAAAGAAATTCCTTTAAATATATTTTTTCTCATTTGACCATTTTTTTGATTGATTTATAAGGTAATTAATTAATAATTAGTACTATATTAGCTCGTTTAAAAGGAAGAGTGGGTGAGCGGTTTAAACCAGTTGGTTGCTAACTAACCGTACGAGTAACATCGTACCGAGAGTTCGAATCTCTCCTCTTCCGCCAATATTAGTTAAAATAACTGTCAATTTTGACTGGCTCTTTACTCAGAATATATTTGTAAACATTTATATTCTCCAAAACTCTTTGCACATAGTTTCTGGTCTCTTCAAATCTTATCTGCTCGATCCAGTTTATATATGATAGTTGCCCTTTAGATGGATCTCCGTTTACTCTTCTCCAAGTCTTTACACGATTAGGCCCCGCATTGTATGCAGCTATAGCGAATGGATAAACACCATTATAGTCTTCAATCAAAGAATTAAAATAATACGAACCTAATTTTATATTATATTCAGGATCTCTAGTTAAACCACTTATACTATATGGAAGCTTTGCTTGTTTTGCAACAATCTTAGCAGTGTACTTCATAAGCTGCATCATTCCTCTTGCGCCAGCCCAACTGTTGGCACTTTTATCAAATTCACTTTCTTGTCTTATGATAGCTAGAATAACTTCTGATTTAGGCATAATTTTATTGTTTATTTTTTTAGGAGTTGCAATAATTGGATAATTATATTTATTATAAAATCTTTTTTCATACGACGCTTTTTTTGATATCTGTATAGCAAAATCGTATCTTTCCAAAGTTGTTGCTAAATCTGCTGCTAAAACTTCACTCCCTTTCTCTACATTTAAATCTGCTAAATGTTTAAAGATATCTTTACCTAATTGTGTAGCATTGAGCTCCTTTAATAAAATTAAATGTCTAATTAATTTATTTTTTTTAAATTCTTTCTCATAATCTTTATCAAAAAAACTTTGGTCTTGAAGTTCAAAGTTTCCACCTGGATTTATTTTATTGAAAGCAAGTTGTCCGTAATAAGTCATTGGAAATTTTGCTGCTGCGGAATAAAATTCTTTTGATAGTTCTGTTTCTTTAAGTAATTCATAAGACGCGCCTAGCCAATAAGCACCTCTAGCTAAACTTATTGGATATCCAACGTTGTTATAAAAATTTTGAAAATGATTAACTGCATATTCAGGTGAATTAAGAAAAGTTAATGCTATCCATCCCGATAACCATTCTGCTTCCGCAAAGGAAGGACCAGCAGACAACGCATGTTCACTTGAAATCTTATAAGCAGTTTTATATCTTTTTTTGTAAATTAAGCTTCTTACAACACTTTCCCTTTGATCCCACCATTTATCTGGTCGAACCATTTGTTTCTCTGTTTTGATTGAATTTCGATATAAAATTTCTAAAGATCCGTCTAATCTTCCTCTTCTATTTCTCCATCTAAGTCTATCAAATTCAAGGCCAGGATCTTCTTTTAGATATTGAGGAACTTTTGAAATTGCATTATCTACACCATAAGAATTGCTCATTAAAATTTGTCTCGCATTATAAAGAGCTCTTTGATCTTTTGGTAAGTATTTTAACATTCGTTTAAGATCCCAATGTTTTCTTTCCCATGCTAAATAATCGGCTCTTTTAATGTGATCATCAGAGTCAATAAATTTTTTAAATTTTGCTCTGTAATAACCTAAATCGTTTTTTCTTATTGTAGCTGTAATCCAACCATCTTTTATCAACTCTCTTACCTTTTCAGATTGACCTTGCTCAAGATAAGCCTCTGCTAATTTTATTTTACCTAATCCGCCAAGAGGTGGATATTTTTCAAACCAACTAATCACCGAAGTAGGGGAGTTATTTCTTAAATAGATTTTTTCCTCAGCTAAATATCTTATTCTATTAATTCTGGGATAGTCTTCATTTTGCTCAATAAATTTTTTATATTCAGCAAATGAGGCACCATTTCTAGTTGTTTTTAGATGCATCCAAGTAATCAAATTTCTAAATTCTCTATCTTTTACTTTGCCAGCACTTTTTAACGCACTGTTCCACTTTTTATCTTTTATAAATTGAATAGTTTCTTTAGCCCTTACAAAATCTTTTTGATTTAAAATGGATGATTTCTCAGCTGTTTCCCTTGTCGATTTATAAATCGATGGTTTTTTTTGTGGAAATATAAAAGAAATCTTCTTTTTAGCTATCACATCATTTTTAGCTTCCTCTTTCTTTTTTTGATTAGTTTTTTTATCTGGAGCAGTTACTTCCTGCGTTACGATAATATCCTTTTTTTGTTCTTTTTCCTGATTAGTAATAGGTTTTTTTTGTGGAAGATTACTTGAAAAACTCTCTTTCGGATCCTTTTTAATTTTTTTAAATATTGAAGGTTTTTCTTTAGGAAAAAGGAATTGACTGTCTGAATAACTATGACCTATTGATAAAAAAAATGTTATTATTACTAGACTAATTAATTTATTGGTCATAAGTTAAGACTTATTTATCTTATTTTGTTTTATGCTTAAAGGATCAATTGTAGCTTTAATTACCCCTTTTGAAGGTGAAAATCTATGTGAAGATAGTTACATAAAACTCATTGATTATCATTTAGAAAGCGGCACTAATGGAATCGTTCCAGGGGGAACTACTGGTGAGTCTCCTACATTATCTCATAATGAGCACAAAAAAATAATTGAAATAGCAGTTAAGGAATGTAAAGGAAAAATTCCAGTAATAGCCGGAACAGGCTCTAACTCTACACAAGAAGCTATAGAATTATCTAAATTTGCTGAAAAGGCAGGATCCGATGCTTTGTTAGTAGTTACCCCATATTACAATAAACCAACTCAAGAAGGCCTTTATCAACATTATAAAATGATTAATGATAGCGTTGGTATACCAATTATAATTTATAACATTCCTTCAAGATCAGTAATAGATATGAGCGTTGATACAATGGCAAAATTATATGAGCTTAAAAATATTAAAGGGGTAAAAGATGCTACGGGTGATTTAAATAGAGTGAACCAACAATTAAATGCCATGGGAAAAGATTTCATACAACTAACTGGAAACGATGATAATGCTTTGGAATTTAACAAACGTGGCGGTGTTGGTGCGATCGGTGTAACAGCAAATGTGGCTGCAAAACTTGCTGCAAATTTTCAAAAAGCTTGCGCAAATGATATTAATAAAGCGTCAGAAATAGACAAATTACTTCAACCTTTACACACAGCTTTATTTATTGAAAGCAACCCATCACCTGTTAAATATGCAGCATCCTTACTAGGAATGTGTAAACCATCAGTAAGATTACCATTGGTTGAAATAAGAGAAGAAACAAAAAAAAAAGTATTAGATGCTCTTAAAGTGGCCAAGATACTTTAATGAAACAAAAATTAGCACTGGGTCAAAAAATAATTTGCTTAAATCGCAAAGCAAGTTTCAATTATTTTTTTATAGAATTGTTAGAGGCTGGAATAGTTTTGAAAGGTTCAGAAGTAAAATCTCTAAGAGACGGCAAAGGTAGTATAGCTGATTCTTATGCAATAGATAATAATGGAGAAATATTTTTAGTTAATTCTCACATACCTCTTTACAGGCAATCATCTTATAATAACCATAATCCAAAAGGAGATCGAAAATTATTATTAAAAAAAAAAGAAATTAATAAACTTATTGGAAAAATTAATCAGGAGGGGTTAACTTTAATACCAACAAAGTTATATTTTTTGAAAGGAAAAGTTAAAATTGAATTAGCAGTAGCGAAAGGAAAAAAACTTTACGATAAGAGACAAGTAAAAAAAACAAGAGATTGGAATAGAGAAAAAGCTAGATTACTGAGTAAAAATATAAAATGATACATCTTAATATTGGATCAAATCTAAATTCAAAGTTTGGCTCAAGATTTGACAACATATCAATTGCCATAAAACTATTAATAGAAGCTAAGATTTTTATAAAAAAAATATCAAATTTTTATGAAACTCCATCGTATCCAAATAAAAATTTGCCTAAATTTTTGAATGTTGGGATTCTAGTTAATTTTAAATCTGATCAATTTAAACTTCATAAAATCATTAAATTTATTGAAACTAAGTTAGGGAGGATTAAAACAAAAAAAAATGATCCCAGGATTATAGATATTGATATAATAGATTTTAAAAGATTGATTAAAAATACAAAAACATTAACATTGCCGCATCCAAAATGTCATTTAAGAAATTTTGTGTTATATCCAATTTTTCAAATTGACCCCAATTGGTCTCACCCAATATTAAACAAAAATACGCAATATTTAATAAACAATCTAAGTCGGAAATCCAGGATTGAGATTACAAGATTGAATAAAAATGTTAATATACAAGTATGATTAATAATAATGAATTAATAGATAAAATTAAATCCTATAATAGGTTTTTAAATTCAGATTCGTTAAATAAAGCATATAATTTTGCATTAGAGGCTCATCAAAATCAAAAAAGAGATGAAGGAGTTCCGTATATAATCCATCCTTTAGCAGTGGCAAAAATATTAACCGAATTAAAATTAGACAGCGCAACAATAACTACTGGTTTGCTTCATGATACTATAGAGGATACCAACGTTACATATGAAACTGTTAAAAAAGAATTTGGAGAAGAAGTTGCAAATCTTGTTGAAGGAGTAACAAAAATTTCTGCTTTAGAAGATAAAGCATCAAGTGACTCAAAAGCTGAAAATTTTAGAAAATTAATTTTAGCAACTTCAAAAGATATTAGGGTTTTGCTTGTTAAACTTGCAGACCGTTTACATAATATGCGGACTATACAGTTTGTAAAAGATAAAGGTAAAATTATAAGAAAAGCTAAAGAAACTATGGAGATCTATGCCCCATTAGCAGATAGAATGGGAATGAATAGAATAAGGGATGAACTTGAAGATTTATCCTTTTCTGTCTTAAATAAACAGGCAAGAGATTTAATATTGGAGAGATTGAATTTTATAAAAAATAACAAAGAAGATACTTTTAAAACTATATCAATCGAATTAATTGAACTTTTAAATAATCATGGCATCAAAGCTACAATTACTGGAAGAGAAAAAACACCGTTCTCCATTTGGAGAAAAATTCAAAATAAAAAAGTTTCTTTAGAACAATTAACTGACATTATTGGTTTTAGAGTAATTGTCAAAGATATCAATGAATGTTACAAAACATTAGGTGTATTTCATAGCAAGTTTTCAACAATACCAGGTAAATTTAAAGATTATATCTCCACACCAAAAATTAATAATTATAAGTCTATTCATACTGCAGTAATTGGACCTAGAAAAAATAGAATTGAAATTCAAATAAGAACCCATGATATGCATGAATTTGCACAAAGAGGTATTGCATCTCACTGGAAATATAAGTCATCAGAAAAATTTTCAGAACTCTCATGGAAAGAATATGATTGGTTAAGAGATTTAGTTGAAATTATTGAAGCAGGAACCAGCCCAGAACATTATTATGAGTTTACAAAACTTCAAATGTTTCAAGAAAATGTTTTTTGCTTTACACCAAAAGGATCTGTTATAAAGTTGCCTCAAAAAGCTACTCCTATAGATTTTGCATATGCTGTGCATACTAAAATTGGTGATAGTGCAATTGGTTGTACAATTAATGGGACACATGCAACTCTTCAAACAATATTAAAAAATGGTGATTTGGTAAATATTGAAACCTCTAAAAACGCTTCCCCGTCTTTGCATTGGTTATCTTCATCTACAACGGGTAAAGCTAGATCCTCTATACGTAGATATTGGCAAGACAAATCAACTGAAAGCTTAAAAGTCGCAGAAAAAAACTATTCAAGCACAATTGAGGTTGATTTACCACATAAACCAGGTGCTTTGGGTCATATAAGTTCTCTAATTGGATTAAATAAGGGAAATATTGTCAATATTGAAATGATTAAAAGAAAAAAAGAGTACTTAACTTTTTCATTTGATTTACAAATAAAGGATTTAAAAAATTTTACAAACTTGATAAGTCAGATAAAGCAGAGTAATTTGCAATTCAAAATTATTAGGCATAAACAGAAAAAAAATGCTTTCATTAGAAGAATCTTTGAAAATTTTAAGGGAAACTAACGCTTTAATTGAAGGTCATTTCATACTTTCTTCTGGTCTCCATAGTTCTAAATATATTCAGTGTGCTCAATTGATGAGTAAGCCGAATTTAGCATCAAAAATATGCGATTCCTTAGCTCAAAAAATTTCAAAAGAAATAAATGAATTTGACTTAATATTGTCACCAGCTATGGGTGGAATATTAGTTGGATACGAAATGGGAAAATTATTAAATAAGGAAACAATATTTTCTGAAAGAGTAAATGGAGTATTTCAATTAAGAAGAGATTTCAAAATCAAAAAAGGTAGCAAAGTTTTAATAGTTGAAGATGTTGTTACTACTGGCAAATCAAGCATTGAATGCTCAAATTTAGTAACTTCGAACAATGCAACAATCGTTGGATACGCTTGTATAATTGACAGATCGAATGGGAATTCTCAAATAAAAGATAAGTTAATTTCACAAATACAATTAAATATTCCAACTTATCAAAAAGATAATTTACCGAAAGAATTATTATCTATCAAACCTATAAAACCTGGAAGCAGAAACCTTTAATGAAAATTAGACTTGGTGTAAATATTGATCATGTTGCAACAGTTAGAAATGCAAGGGGTGAAACTTACCCAAGCCCCTTAAGAGCAGCTCTTTTAGCACAAAAAAATGGAGCAGACTCTGTAACAATTCACCTAAGAGAGGATAGGAGACATATTAATGAATTTGATTTAAAACAAATAAAAAAAAAATTAAAAATACCTTTAAATTTAGAAATAGCAGCAACAAACGAAATGCTGAAAATTGCTCTAAAAAGTAGACCTCCTTTTATTTGTATAGTTCCAGAAAAAAGAAAAGAAATTACAACAGAGGGTGGACTTAATTTAGATTATAAAAAAAATTTTTTAGAAAATTTGATTAACAAACTTAAAAAAAATAAATCAAGAGTAAGTTTATTTATAGAACCAAGTTTAAAAGATATAAAAAAGGCAAAAAAACTAAATGCAGATTGTGTCGAAATCCATACTGGAAAGTTTTGTAATTTAATAAATGAAAATAAGAATTACAGAAAAGAGTTAATAAGAATTAAAAATGTTGTGAAATTCGGTAATGAGCTGGGTCTTGAAGTTCATGCAGGTCACGGCCTCACGTACACTTCTGCTAAAGTTTTGACTAAAATTGATGGGATTAAAGAATTTAATATTGGCCATTTTTTGGTTGGTGAATCAATTTTTGTAGGAATGTCATCGGCAATCAGATCATTTAAAAAGATTTTAAAATAATGAATATTTATGGTATTGGAACAGATATTGTAAGCATAGAAAGAATAAAAAAATCTCTAAAAAATAAGAATTTCCTGAAAAGAATATTTAGTGAAAAGGAAATACTTAAATGTAAAAAAATTTCAAATTCATATAATTGTTATGCTAAGCGTTTTGCCGCAAAAGAAGCTTTTTCAAAAGCCCTTGGAACAGGTATTTCAAATGGAATTAATTTTAATGAGATTATAATCTTAAATAAGAAATCTGGCAAACCTTTCATTTTTGTAGAAGGTAGTACAAAAAAAATTATCAACAAACGTTTTAAATATAAAAAACCAAAAATTTCTTTATCACTGTCTGATGAGAGAA
>CACBDC010000011.1 GCA_902537845.1 uncultured Pelagibacteraceae bacterium | reverse complement strand
ATTCAAATTGTTCTCTACTTTTTTTGTCAATATGAGGGGATCTAAGAACCGTATATCTTTCAATTCTAGTAGGTAAAGGAATAGGACCCTTTACTTGAGCTCCCGTTCTTTTTGCAGTGTTCACAATTTCCTCCGTAGATAAATCTAGGATTTTATTATCGTAAGCTTTTAAATGTATTCTTATATTTTGATTTTCCATAAATTAAGCTAATTTTTTTGTAACTTCATCCTGTACGTTTTGAGGAACTTTATCATAATGACTAAATTGCATCGTATATTGTGCTCTTCCTTGTGTAGAAGAACGTAGGTTATTAATATAACCAAACATATTTGCTAATGGCACAGTCGCGTTGATTACTGTCGCGTTTCCTCTTGCTTCAGTTGAGGCCACTTGCCCTCTTCTGCTGTTTAAATCTCCAATAACATCACCCATGAAGTCTTCAGGTGTCACAACTTCAACTTTCATCATCGGTTCTAATAATTTTAAAGTTGCTTTAGTACATGCTTCTCTAAAACACATTCTTGATGCAATCTCAAATGCAAGAACACTAGAGTCCACATCATGATGCAAACCATCAATAATAGTAACTTTATAATCTATAACGGGGAAACCTGCTAAAATTCCACTCTCTGCGACACTCAAAACTCCTTTTTCTACTCCAGGGATAAATTCTTTAGGAATAGCTCCACCTTTAATTTTATTATCAACTTCTCTTCCTTTTCCTGGCTCTAAAGGCTCGACGCTTAAAGTTACTTTGGCAAATTGACCTGATCCTCCACTTTGTTTTTTATGAATGTAAGTAACTTCTGAAGAACCAAGAATAGTCTCTCGATAAGCCACTTGGGGGGCTCCTACATTTGCTTCAACTTTGAATTCTCTTTTCATCCTATCAACAATAATATCTAAATGGAGCTCACCCATACCTTTTATAATTGTTTGTCCTGACTCCTCATCAGAGCTGACCCTAAATGATGGATCTTCTTTTGCTAATCTGTTTAAGGCTTCTCCCATTTTTTCTTGGTCACCTTTTGTTTTTGGCTCAACAGCAATTTCTATTACAGGGTCAGGAAATTCCATTGGTTCAAGTAATATTGGTTTATTTTCATCACAAAGTGTATGCCCAGTTATTGTATTTTTTAATCCCGCAAGTGCAACGATATCACCTGTGTTAGCTTCTTTAATATCTTCTCTAGAATTTGCATGCATAAGCAACATTCTTCCTACCCTCTCTGTTTTCTCGGTGGATGAATTATAAACAGCAGTACCAGCTTGTAACTTTCCAGAATAAATACGAATGAATGTTAATGAACCAACAAATGGATCATTAGCAACTTTAAATGCTAAAGCAGAAAATGGTTCGTTATCTTCAAATTTCATTTTTAATTTTTCCTCTGAATTTAATTTTGTAGCCTCAATTGAGCCAATATCCTTTGGGCTTGGCAAGTAATCAATAACAGCATCTAATAAGGGTTGAACACCTTTGTTTTTAAAAGCAGATCCAGTTAAAATTGGGACAAAATTAAAGCTTAGAGTTCCTTTTCTGATACACTTAATTAAATCTTCATCAGAAGGCTCCTTCCCGTCTAAATAGGCCTCCATTAATTTTTCGTCTTCTTCAACAGCTGTTTCAACCAAGTTTTGTCTATATTCTTTAGCTTTATCTTTCAAATCATCTGGAATGTCGACGTAATCAAATTTAGCACCTAAATCCTCATTTTGCCAAACTACACCCTTCATTTTAACTAAATCAACTACACCTTTTAAGTCAGCCTCTGACCCTATTGGTAGTTGTAAAGGAAGTGGTTTGCATCCTAAACGCTCCTTAATCATTTCAACACATCTATAAAAATCTGCTCCAGTTCTATCTAACTTATTCACAAAACAAATTCTTGGAACTTTATATTTATCTGCTTGCCTCCAAACAGTTTCTGACTGTGGTTCAACTCCAGCTACACCATCAAAAACTGCCACTGCTCCATCTAAAACTTTTAATGATCTTTCAACCTCAATTGTGAAATCAACGTGACCTGGCGTATCTATGATATTAATTCTGTGATCTCTCCAAAAACAAGTTGTGGCTGCGGATGTAATTGTAATACCTCTCTCTTGTTCCTGTTCCATCCAATCCATTGTAGCTGCGCCATCATGCACTTCTCCGATTTTGTGACTTTTACCTGTATAATATAAAACTCTTTCTGTTGTTGTTGTTTTACCCGCATCTATGTGAGCCATGATACCAATATTTCTATATTTATCTAAAGTGTATTTAGCCATAAATTATTACCACCTAAAATGAGCAAAAGCTTTGTTAGACTCTGCCATTTTATGAGTATCTTCCCTTTTTTTTATTGCTGAACCTTTATTTTGGGACGCATCCAAGATTTCTGCGTATAATTTTTCAGCCATTGTTTTATTTTTTCTTTTTCTAGTAGCATCCATAATCCATCTTAAAGCTAAAGCTTGTGCTCTTTTTGCTTTTACTTCAACAGGAACTTGGTACGTCGCACCACCAACTCTTCTAGATCGGCATTCGAGATTAGGTTTAACATTGCTAATTGCTGTATTAAAAATTTTTAATGGATCCTCTTTATTTTTTGATTTTATCTTTTCTAATGCATCATAAAGAATTTTTTCTGCTGTTGATCTTTTTCCATCGTACATAATTGAATTTATGAATTTAGATACGACTTCAGAATGAAACTTCGGATCTGGATAAACCTTTCTTACTGGTGCTTTTCGTTTTCTAGACATAAATTATTTAGGTTTTTTTGCTCCGTATAAGGACCTTCGTTGCTTACGATTTGCTACACCTTGTGTATCTAGGTTACCTCTTAATATATGGTAGCGAACTCCTGGTAAATCTTTCACTCGCCCACCACGTAATAAAACTACAGAGTGTTCTTGTAAATTGTGACCTTCTCCAGGAATATAAGCTGTTACTTCAAATCCATTTGATAATCTTACTCTTGCAACTTTTCTTAATGCTGAATTCGGTTTTTTTGGAGTAGTAGTATAAACTTTTACACAAACACCTCTTTTTAAAGGCTGCCTTTCTAATGCTGGTACTTTATTTCTAGCAATAGGCTTAACTCTACTCTTTTTAATCAACTGATTTATTGTCGGCATAATAATATTTTGAAGTTGAAATAAGGAAAACCCTTTGGATGTATTTGTTAGTGTTTAAGGTTCTAATCTACCTTACTTCTAACATTCAAAATGTGCCGTAAACTAGCATTGAATTTGTAAAAGTCAATATTTAAGCGGTTTTAAATCTTATTTAGGCTGTCTGTTCTGGCGCTTCTGGAGCGGATTCTAGCTCCTGTTTTTTAAGTTCCTCTAATCTAGCTTTATCTTGTTCTCGAGCTTGTTTATCCCACTCGATTTTTGTCAAACCAGTTCCAGCTGGAACCAGCCTTCCTACAATAACATTCTCTTTTAGTCCCTCTAAAGAGTCAGTTTTTCCTTTAACAGATGCATCGGTCAAAACTCTAGTTGTTTCTTGAAAAGATGCGGCAGATATAAATGAATTCGTTTGCAATGAAGCTTTAGTTATTCCTAATAAGACTCTTTCAAAAGCAGCGGGTTTTTTCTTTTCTCCTCTTAATTTATCATTAATTACATTAATATCTAATAAATCTATTACTTCTCCTGCTAATAATTCTGAGTCACCTGGATCTTTTACCTCTACTCTTTTTAACATTTGTCTGACAATTGTCTCTATATGTTTGTCGTTAATGACAACACCTTGAAGTCGATAAACTTCTTGGACTTCGGAAACAAAATACTCTGTAAGTTTTTCTACACCTAAAATCCTTAAAATATCATGTGGAGCGGGACTTCCATCTAAAAGATATTCTCCTTTTTTAATTTTTTCTCCTTGGTTAAAATTTACATGTTTTCCTTTTGGAATTAAATAGTTTGATGAATCTCCATTAGAAGAAACAATTGAAATTTTTTGCTTACCTCTAACTTCTTTTCCAAACTCAATAACTCCATCATTTTCTGCTATGATTGCACTATCTTTAGGTCTTCTCGCTTCAAATAATTCAGCTACTCTTGGTAAACCACCAGTGATATCTTTTGTTTTGGAAGTTTCTTTAGGTAATCTTGCTAAAACATCCCCAGCTGATATTTTTTGGCCGTCTTTAACCGATAAAATTGTATCAGGCACTAAGTAATATCTAGCTTCATTCCCATCTGCTTTCTTTATTATTTCACCTTTTTCATTCCTTAAAGTAATTCTGGGTTTTAATTCAGAATTTTTAGAGGATGATTTCCAATCAGTCACTGACTTCGAGGATAAACCAGTTGCGTCATCAAGAGTTTCAGTCAAAGAGCTACCTTCCATCAGATCCATATAATTCACAATTCCACTTGTTTCTGCGATTACTGGTAATGTGTATGGATCCCACTCAGCAATTTTTTTTCCTTTTTCAACTGTGTCACCGTCTTTAAAGAAAAGCTTTGATCCATAATTGACTTTGTAAATTGCTAACTGCCTGCCATTTTCATCTTCTATACTTAATTGAGTATTTCTACCCATAACGATTGTATTTTTCTTTGAGTCTTCTATTAAATTTTTATTTATTATATTAAGTTTTCCTTTTGTTTGCGAAATGATTTGAGACTCCTCTTTAATTTGGGCAGTACCACCAACGTGGAAAGTTCTCATTGTAAGCTGTGTACCTGGCTCACCTATAGACTGAGCTGCTATCATACCTACAGCTTCTCCTACGCTCACAAGTTTTCCTCTTGCTAAGTCTCTTCCGTAACAAACTTGACACACTCCTTTTGTTGAAGCACAAGTAATAACTGAATAAACATTGACAGATTTAACCCCAGCGGCATCAATTTTTTCACAATCGAACTCGTCAATTAATTTATCTTTTTTTATAATCACTTCCCCTGTGACTGGATTTTTTATATTTTCTGCGATAACTCTTCCAAGAACTCTTTCGGACAAGCTTACTAAAATATTTCCGCCTTCTATAATTTCAGAAATCGTTACAGAAGATCTTTTCTTCGGATCACACTCGGCTTTTGTAATTTGAACATCTTGAGCAACATCGCATAATCTTCTTGTTAAATAGCCTGAGTTAGCAGTTTTTAAAGCTGTATCAGCTAAACCTTTTCTAGCTCCGTGTGTTGAATTAAAATACTCCAAGACTGATAAACCTTCTTTGAAATTAGAAATTATTGGAGTTTCAATAATTTCCCCTGAAGGTTTAGCAATTAATCCTCTCATTCCAGCTAATTGTTTCATCTGAGCTTGAGAACCTCTGGCGCCAGAGTCGGCCATCATGTAAACTGAATTGGTTTCTATTCTGTCATCATCATAAACTTTCTCTGCAGAAGAAATCTCTTTCATCATTTCGTTTGCAACTGTATCAGTGCATTTAGACCATACATCTACAACTTTATTGTATTTTTCGCCTCTAGTAATCAAACCATCTGAATACTGTTTTTCATATTCTTCTATTTGTTTTTTAGTGCTACTAATCAAATTTTCTTTTGTTTTGGGGATAATTAGATCATCTTTACCAAAAGAAATTCCAGCTTTAAACGCATGTTTAAACCCAAGAGTTTTTATTTTATCGCAGAAAATTACTGTTTCTTTTTGTCCACAATACCTAAAGATAGTATCAATAACTTCTGACACATTTTTTTTGGTTAATAACTTATTTACTAAAGCAAATTTGATGTTGTAATTTTTGGGAAGAACATTAGCTAATAAAAATCTTCCAGCAGTGCTAGTATATTTTTCTGTTACTAATTTTCCATCTTTATCAACTGTCTTGAATGTTGAAACTATTTTTGAATGCAAACTAATAGATTTATTTTCAAGCGCTTGCTCAATTTCTTCTATACTTGAAAAAATACCTTTTGGTTTTTTTTCTTCATCTTCTGCTTGTGAAAGATAATAAATACCTAATACTATGTCTTGGCTAGGCACAATAATAGGTTTTCCATTAGATGGACTTAGAATATTATTTGTTGACATCATTAATACCCTTGCTTCTAACTGTGCCTCTAAACTCAGAGGTATATGCACTGCCATTTGGTCTCCGTCAAAATCTGCGTTAAAAGCTGCACAAACTAGCGGATGTAGTTCAATTGCATTTCCCTCAATTAATTTCGCTTCAAATGCTTGTACACCTAGTCGGTGAAGTGTTGGTGCTCTATTTAATAATATAGGGTGCTCTCTTATAATATGTTCCAAGGAATCCCATACTTCACTTTTTTCTTTTTCAACTAATCTTTTCGCTTGCTTAATAGTAGTAGCCAAACCTAATTTATCTAATCTTGCGTAAAGAAATGGTTTAAATAATTCCAAAGCCATTTTTTTCGGTAAACCACATTGATGTAATTTTAATTCTGGTCCCACTACAATTACCGATCTCCCTGAATAATCTACTCTTTTTCCAAGTAGATTTTGTCTGAATCTACCTTGCTTACCTTTTAACATTTCTGCTAGAGATTTAAGTGGCCGTTTACCAGTTCCAGTTATTACCCTACCTCTTCTTCCATTGTCAAATAATGCATCCACAGACTCTTGGAGCATCCTTTTTTCATTTCTTACAATTATGTCTGGAGCTTTAAGGTCTAAAAGCCTTTTCAATCTATTATTTCTATTAATAACTCGCCTGTATAAGTCGTTTAGATCAGATGTTGCAAACCTACCTCCATCTAATGGCACCAAAGGTCTTAACTCCGGTGGAATCACTGGAACAGAAGTCAAAATCATCCACTCTGGTTTATTTCCAGAATTGATGAAAGATTCTATTAATTTTAATCTTTTGATCGTTCTTTCCTCAGTAACTTTTGATTTGATTTCCTTTAATGATTCTCTT
The DNA here is from genome assembly GCA_902537845.1 of uncultured Pelagibacteraceae bacterium. GTDB lineage: Bacteria > Pseudomonadota > Alphaproteobacteria > Pelagibacterales > Pelagibacteraceae > Pelagilacustribacter. The sequence goes on along the minus strand of CACBDC010000011.1, from coordinate 26,511 downwards.
AATTTTTGTTGTTCTTTTTTAAGATCTAAATTTACTAAAATTTCTCTTACTGCCTCAGCGCCAATACCAGCAGTGAAAGCATCCTCACCAAATTCCTCCTGAGCCTTTAATAAAGCCTCTTCGGAAATTAATTGCCCTTTTTTTAATGTTGTTAAACCAGGTTCAACTACTATAAAGCTCTCAAAATATAAAACTTTTTCAACTTCTTTAAGTTTCATATCTATAGCTAAAGAGATTCTACTTGGTAAAGATTTTAAAAACCAAATGTGTGCTACTGGGCAAGCTAAATCTATATGGCCCATTCTTTCTCTTCTCACGTTAGACTTTGTAACTTCAACTCCACATTTTTCACAAATAATTCCTCTAAACTTCATTCTTTTATATTTACCGCATAGACATTCATAGTCCTTTACCGGCCCAAAAATTCTAGAGCAGAATAATCCATCTTTTTCAGGTCTAAACGTTCTATAGTTAATAGTTTCAGGCTTTTTAATTTCTCCATAAGACCAAGATTTTATTTTTTCAGGACTAGCTAAGGTAATTTTAATGCTATTAAAATTATTTTCTTGAGTAATATTTTGATTTTCAAAATTCTTTGTTAAATTTTTTTCCATAACTAGTTTAATTCAATATTTAAGCCAAGAGCTCTGATTTCTTTCACTAGAACGTTGAAAGACTCGGGGACTCCGGACTCAAAATTATTATTTCCTTTTACGATTGTTTCGTAAACTTTTGTTCTACCAGCGACATCATCAGATTTTACTGTTAGTATTTCCTGTAAAGTATATGAAGCACCATACGCTTCCAGAGCCCAAACTTCCATTTCACCAAATCTTTGGCCACCAAGTTGTGCTTTCCCTCCCAGTGGTTGTTGTGTAACTAGACTGTAAGGACCAGTTGATCTTGCATGAATTTTGTCTTCCACTAAGTGGTTAAGTTTAAGCATATATATTATTCCAACTGTAACAGGCCTATCAAATCTTTCTCCAGTTTGACCGTTCCACAGGTGAGTTTGTCCACTGTTAGGTAATTTTGCTAAATCTAACATTTTAGTAATATCCTCTGTGCTAGCACCATCAAAAACAGGGGTCGCTATAGGTACTCCATTTGACAAATTTTGAACTAATTCTGCAACTTCTTTGTTGGATAATTTTGAAATAACTTCATCATAATAATTTTTTCCATAAACTTCTTTCAATTTATCTTTTATTTTCTCAATTTCTTTATCAAAATTTTTCATGTGCTCTTTGATTTGATCTCCGAGTTCAGAGCAAGACCATCCAAGATGTGTTTCTAATATTTGACCAACGTTCATCCGACTGGGAACTCCAAGAGGATTTAAAACTATATCTACTGGTTTCCCACTTTCCATGTAAGGCATGTCTTCTACAGGAACAATTTTACTAACCACTCCTTTGTTACCATGTCTACCTGCCATTTTATCTCCTGGCATCAATCTTCTCTTTACAGCCACAAACACTTTAACAACTTTCATAACTGTAGGAAGTAAATCATCTCCTTGCTGAATCTTAGTAACTTTATCCTCAAACCTTAATTTGATATCCTCAGATGCATTTTCAAATTGATTTTTCAATTTTTCTAAATCAGTATTTAGTTCTTGTTTTTGTAAAGGTATCTTCCAAAGATCTTTTAAACCTAAACTTTCGAAATCGTTTTGGTTTAATGTTGTGCCTGGTTTCAAATCTTTAAATTGCTTGTTGATACTTTGACCATTCAATAAATTTATAGCTCTTAATTTAATATTTCTATTTAGTATTTCTTCCTCTACTTTTTTATCTTCTTGTACTGACTCAATTTCAGCTCGTTCTATTGCTATTGATCTTTCATCTTTTTCTATTCCGTGTCTATTAAAAACTCTTACATCAATAACTACACCAGTACTTCCTGAAGGTAGTTTCAATGAAGAGTCTCTTACATCTGTAGCTTTTTCCCCAAATATTGATCTTAATAATTTTTCCTCAGGACTTGATGATGTTTCACTTTTAGGAGTGACTTTACCGACTAGAATGTCACCAGGCTTTACTTCAGCACCAACATATACAATTCCTGATTCGTCAAGATTTCTTAAACTTTCTTCACTTACATTTGGTATATCTCTTGTAATTTCTTCTGCACCAAGTTTTGTATCTCTTGCCATTGACTCATATTCTTCGATATGAACTGAAGTAAATACATCGTCAGTTACACATCTTTCTGAGATCAAAATTGAGTCCTCAAAGTTGTATCCTTGCCAGGGCATAAAAGCTACGGTAACATTTTTACCCAAAGCCAATTCTCCAAGCTTTGTTGCAGGTCCGTCTGCTATTATATCTCCTTTTTTTATTTTATCTCCAACTTTAACTAATGGTTTTTGATTTATGCATGTATTCTGATTTGATCTTTGAAATTTTGATAAGTTGTAAATATCAACTGCTGACTGTGATAAATCAGTTACCTCAGTAGCTTTTACCACTATTCTTTTACCATCGATTTTGTCTACAATACCATTTCTCTTTGCAACAATAGTCACTCCGGAGTCTAATGCTACATCTGACTCGATGCCTGTTCCAACTAATGGAGACTCGGGTTTCAAAAGAGGGACCGCTTGCCTCATCATATTTGATCCCATTAATGCTCTGTTTGCATCGTCATTTTCTAAAAAAGGTATTAAAGCTGCTGCCACAGAAACTAACTGTTTTGGTGAAACATCTATATAATCAATGTTTTCCCTAGATGATAATTCAAAATTTAAATTTTTTCTGCATGCAACTAGTTCTTCTACAAAAGATCCATCTTGATTAAGAACTGAATTTGCTTGTGCAATAGTGAATTTTTCCTCTTCAATTGCTGATAAATATTTTATTTCTGATGTTACTTTTCCATTAACAACTTTTTTATAAGGACTTTCAATATAACCAAACTTATTCACTCTACAGTAAGTAGCTAAACTATTGATTAAACCAATGTTAGGCCCTTCTGGTGTTTCTATAGGGCATATTCTTCCATAATGAGTTGGGTGGACATCTCGTACTTCAAACCCTGCTCTCTCTCTAGTAAGCCCCCCTGGTCCTAAAGCTGAAACTCTTCTTTTGTGTGTAATTTCTGATAATGGGTTGGTTTGATCCATAAATTGTGAAAGCTGTGAAGTCGCAAAAAAATCTTTTAAAGATGTAGTTATTGGCTTGGCATTAATTAAGTCTTGAGGCATTGCTGACTCGATCTCCAAAAATGTGGACATTTTTTCCTTTACGGTTCTTTCCATTCGTAAAAGACCGATTCTAAATTGATTTTCTACTAACTCTCCTACTGACCGAACTCTTCTGTTGCCTAGATGATCAATATCATCAACATCTCCCTTTCCATCTCTTAAATCTAGCATAAATTTTATAATTGAAACAATATCTGCAGTTTCCAGGACAGTTTTTTTAGAATTTGTGTTTAGGTCAAGTTTAGAATTTAATTTTACTCTGCCAACTTCTGATAGATCATATCTTTCTTTTTTAAAGTACAGATTATTAAATATTTCCTCTGCTATTTCTATAGAAGGCGCTTCCCCAGGTCTTAATACTTTATAAATATCATTCAAAGCATCAATTTTATTTAAATTTTTATCTATCTTTAAACTTTCTAGTATGTAAGGGCCTTTATTAATTGGGTCAATATTTACAATAATTAATTCTTTTTCCTCTTGAGCAATAATTTTTTCAAGTTGCTCTTCGGTTATATCAAAACCTGCGCCAACTAAAATTTCTCCACTCTTATTTTTGATATCCTTTGCAAGATATCTCCCAATAATTTGATCATTTGGAATAGAAATAGAGCTTAAGCCTTTATCTTGAAGTTTTTTTGCAATTACTATGTTTAATTTTTCTCCTTTACCCAATACTTTTTTATTATTTTTCGCATCTATAAGATCATAAGATAGTTTTAACGGTCTTTTATAATTTTCAAGGTCAAAATCTGTAATCCAACTTTTAGTTTCCTTATTATAAGAATATTTGTTAGTGGAATAAAATGTCTCAATTATTTTACTTTTAGTAAAACCAAGTGCAAATAAAAAAGTTGTAATTGGAAGTTTTTTCTTCCTATCTATTCTAAAATATAAAATATCTTTTGGATCAAATTCGAAGTCCAACCAAGAACCTCTCCCAGGAATTATTCTGCAATTAAACAATAATTTTCCACTAGCATGTGTTTTTCCTTTATCGTGATCAAAAAAAACTCCAGGACTTCGGTGCATTTGATTTACAACGACACGCTCAACTCCGTTAGTAATAAAAGTAGCACTAGGAGTCATTAAAGGTAAATCACCAATAAAAACCTCTTGCTCTTTTGCTGAAAGAATTTGTTTGGTATTATTTTCTGTATCTATATCATAAACGACGAGTCTTAAATTTGCTTTTAAAGCTGCTGAGTAAGATAAACTTCTTTGTTTACACTCTATAACATCAAACTTTGGTTTTTCTAATTTATAAGAAATATATTCAAGAGTGGATTTATCATTTCCATCTTCGATTGGAAAAATACTTTTAAAAACCTTATCAATACCTTTAGATAAATCATTTAGTTGTTCGTTAAGGGATTTTGACTCTAAAAACTCGTTATATGAATTTTTTTGAACCTCAATTAAATTCGGAATGGATAAACCTTCGACTAATTTACCAAAGTTTTTTCTTATATGTTTCTTTTGAGTAAAAGATAATTGCATCTAATATAAAAAAATTTCATTGCAAGTTCTTATCTTACAATAAAATCTAGTCTTAAATTTTGTTTACTTTAATTCTACTTTAGCTCCAGCTGCTTCAAGTTTTTTCTTAAATTCTTCAGCTTCTTTTTTAGCTACACCACCTTTAACTTCTTTTGGTGCTGCCTCTACTAAATCTTTAGCCTCTTTTAAACCTAAACCAGTTATTGCCCTAACTTCTTTAATTACGTTAATTTTTTTGTCTCCTGCAGAGGCTAAGAAAATGGAAAATTCCGATTTCTCCTCTCCTGCTGGTGCTGCTGCTCCACCTGCTGGTGCTGCTGCAACCGGTGCTGCTGCTGTAACTCCCCATTTTTCCTCAAGTTGCTTAGAAAGTTCTGCTGCTTCAACAACTGTTAAGGTAGAAAGTTCATCAATGATTTTATTTAAGTCTGCCATTTTAATCCTGTGATTTAATTTTTTAAACTCTTTGCGCGCGCTAAATTAGCAATTTTTGAGCCAGGTGCAAGTAAAATACTCACTAATTTTTGAGCTGGGGATGCTAAAATTCCCACTATTTTAGCCCTAGCTTCTTCTAATGAAGGGAGTGTGGCAATTACTGACACCTCTTTCTCGTCCAAAACCTTGCCGTCCATGAAACCTGCGACGATTTTTAGTTTATTATTAGATTTTGAGAACTTTGATAATATTTTAGCGGTGGATATTGGATCAGAAGAAATTGCTGCAGCAGTAGGACCAATAAAAAATTTCTCTAAATCTTTTTTAGGTGTTTCTTTTATAGCGATTTTGGTAATTCTATTTTTTGTAATCTTAAATATAATACCTTTTTCTCTTAATTCTTTTCTTAAAGAGTCAAGTTCGTTTACATTCAATCCTTGATATTGAGCAATCATTACAGATTCGTTTTCTGTAAAGTTTTTTTTCATTTCCTCAACATAGTTTTTCTTTGCTTCTTTTGACATCATAATTATTTTCTAGCTCCAAGTTTATAAGAAATCCCCATAGTTGAAGTAATAAAAATGGTTTTTATAAACTCTCCTTTGATAGTGTCAGGTTTTTCTTTTTTTACGCTTTCAATAAAATGATCGAAATTTTCTAAAAGTTTTTCAGTAGAAAAACTTTTTCTTCCTATCGTAGACGACAAATTTCCATCTTTATCATTCCTAATTTCTACTAAACCTGTTTTTATATTTTTTACAGCTTTAGCAATCTCAGGTGTTACTGTACCTAATTTTGGATTCGGCATTAAACCTTTAGGTCCTAAAACTTTACCATGTTTTCCAATTTTACTCATCATGCCTGGTGTGCAAATAAGCTTTGTAAAATCAAATTTTCCTGCAGCTATTTTTTCTAAAAGGTCATCAGCACCAGCAATATCTGCTCCAGCATTTTTTGCTTCATCTACTTTATCTGGTTCACATAAAACAGCAATTTTGTTTTTCTTTCCAGATCCATTTGGTAAATTTACTACTGTTCTCAAACTTAAATCTCCACCTTTAGATTGTTTTAAGTTTATTCTTAAAGATACATCTATTGACTCATCAAATTTTGAATTTGAGTTTTTTTTAACTGTTTCAATTATAGTCTTTGTATCTAATTTCTTATCTTTTATTACAGTTTTTAATATCTCTTTGTATCTTTTTGATCTTTTTTTCATAATTTATTCTTTAACCTCGATACCCATGGATCTTGCCGATCCACAAATTATTTTTGTAGCTTCTTTTAAATCAAAAGCATTTAGATCTTTCATTTTCTCTTTAGCAATTGCTTCTGCTTGTTTCATTGTAATAGACCCAGCCACTACTCTACCTGGTTCACTAGACCCACTTTTTAGTTTAGCAGCTTCACGTATAAAATGTGAAGCGGGAGGAGATTTTATAATAAAGTCAAATTTTTTATCTTTATAAACAGTAATAACAACTGGAACTGGTTTTCCCATAAAAGCTTTTGTTTTTTCATTAAAAGCTTTACAAAATTCCATAATATTTATTCCCCTTTGTCCTAATGCTGGCCCAACAGGTGGAGCTGGATTTGCCTGACCACCTTTAATTTGTAATTTTACGTAACCTGTTATTTCTTTTGCCATTTAATTTTTCTCCACTTGATTAAATTCTAAATCTACAGGAGTAGCTCTACCAAATATAGAAACTGACACTTTAAGTCTAGATTTTTCTTCATCAATTTCTTCAATTAATCCATTAAATGAAGCAAATGGACCATCGCAAACCTTAACTTTCTCCCCAATTTCAAAACTAATACCAGTTTTTTGTGTGACGGCACTCTCAGATACTTGCCCTAAAATTCTTTTTATCTCATTATCAGAAATTGGAGTTGGTTTGTCTGCCGATCCAAGAAAGCCACTTACTTTTTGAAGATTTTTGATCATGTGGTAAATCTGTTTTGTTAATTCAATCTTTATCAAAACATATCCTGGGAAAAATTTTTTCTCTCTTTTAGTTCTTTTTCCTTTTTTAACTTCAGTTACTTGATGAGTAGGTACTAATATGTCCTCTAATTTATCGGATAGTTTATTTTTTTTAAGCTCATCTTTAATTGACTCAACAACCTTTTTTTCAAAACCAGAGTATGCTTGTACGATATACCAATTCATTTTTTAAAAACTAATCGTTAATATAAGATTTAATAGAAATCTTAAAATCTGATCCAATATTAAAAAAAATATAGCTGCTATTGATGCTAGAGCAAAAACCATTATAGCTCCCATCATAGTATCTTTTTTGGTTGGCCAAGTTATTCTAAAAGTTTCTTGTTTAACTTCTTGAATAAATTTAAAAGGGTTTTTCATAACTTTATCTAAGTTTGGCAGGAGCGGAGGGACTCGAACCCACAACCTCCGGTTTTGGAGACCGGCGCTCTACCAATTGAACTACGCTCCTAAGCGTTACTTAACTATTTTAGTTACTACTCCAGCTCCAACTGTTTTTCCACCTTCTCTTATTGCAAAATTTAAATTTTCATTCATTGCAATTGGTGTAATAAGTTTAACTGTGAATTTTCCATCATCACCAGGCATAACCATTTCAGTTCCTGACGGTAATGTAACTTCTCCAGTTACATCTGTAGTTCTAAAATAAAATTGAGGTCTGTACTTTGTAAAGAAAGGTGTATGTCTTCCGCCTTCCTCTTTTTTTAAAATGTAAGCCTGACATTCAAACTCTGTATGAGGAGTAATTGAGCCTGGTTTACAAAGAACTTGACCTCTCTCAACATCTGTTCTCTCTACACCTCTTAAAAGAGCTCCAATATTATCTCCCGCTTCACCGCTGTCTAAAAGTTTTCTAAACATTTCTACACCAGTACAAACAGATTTCTTTGTATCTCTAATTCCCACAATTTCTATCTCTTCACCAACTTTAATTACGCCAGACTCTACTCTTCCTGTTACTACTGTTCCCCTTCCAGAAATCGAAAAGACATCTTCAACTGGCATTAAGAAAGGCTTATCTTTAGGTCTATCAGGTTGAGGGATAGTCTCATCTACTGCTTTCATTAATTCCATGATCGCATTTTTTCCTGTTGCTTCATCTTTTCCTTCAACAGCATTTAAAGCAGAACCTTTTATAATTGGAATTTTGTCACCTGGGAATTTATAAGAAGTTAATAATTCTCTTATTTCCTCCTCAACAAGATCAACTAATTCTTTATCTTTTACTGTATCAATTTTGTTTAAGAATACTACAATTGCAGGAACTCCAACTTGACGAGCTAAAAGAATGTGCTCTCTTGTTTGAGGCATTGGACCATCTGCTGCATTAACAACTAAGATTGCTCCATCCATTTGTGCAGCACCTGTAATCATATTTTTTACATAGTCAGCGTGTCCTGGACAGTCTACGTGAGCATAGTGTCTTTTTTCAGTTTCATATTCAACGTGTGCAGTTGAAATTGTAATTCCTCTCTCTTTTTCTTCTGGAGCTTTATCAATTTGATCGTAAGCAACGAAGTTTGCTGAACTTGAACCACCTGCTTCAGATAACACTTTTGTTATCGCAGCAGTTAATGTTGTTTTACCATGGTCTACGTGTCCGATTGTACCGATATTACAATGCGGTTTATTTCGGTTAAACTTTTCTTTCGACATCTATATTTTCCTCACTTTTTTTTTAATATTTAATTTTGGAGCGGGTAAAGGGAATCGAACCCTTACATCCAGCTTGGAAGGCTAGCGTTCTACCATTGAACTACACCCGCAATATCCAAACTTATCGCGCTCTTTATTATTAAAGCCTTAAGTTTGGTGGAGGGGGAAAGATTCGAACTTTCGAAGACCGAAGTCAACGGGTTTACAGCCCGCCCCATTTGACCGCTTTGGTACCCCTCCTAAATCTTGGGGATACCCACTAACTTAAAAAGCATTTAACAACAAGCGTTTTATAAGCATTTATGTAATAATTGCAATAAATCATTTTACCTTAAAATATGCTAATAAATCGAGTTATAAGCCATTAAAATCATGAAAAAAACCACCTTTTTAATTGTTGGAAAACATGCGGTTTTAGAGGCTTTGAAAAATCCCTCTAGAAGAGTTGAGAGAGTGTTTTTAACAGAAGATGCACAGAAAAAAATTAATAGGGAAAATCAAAATTTAAATTTATTTAAAAAGGTAAATTTTTTTTATAAATCAAGAAAAGAACTAGACAATTTATGTGGTCGAGATGAAACCTCACATCAAGGTTTGGTTGCTGAAGTTGAGCAATTAGAAGAAATTACATTAAAAGAATTTGTTGCAGAAAATAAAAAAAATAACATTAACTTAATTGCATTGGAAGATGTCACTGACCCAAGAAATATTGGTTCGATTATAAGAAGTGCAGTAGCCTTTAATATAGATGGATTATTAGTAAAAGAACGATCTTTTCCATCAAAAAGTAAATTATTATATAAAAGTGCAAGCGGTGGTACAGAACATATTAAAATATTTAAAGTTTCAAATTTAAACTCTGCATTAAAATTTTTAAAAGGAAAAGATTTTTGGGTAAGTGCATTTGATGTTTCTGCATCAAAGGATTTCACAAAAAACAACTGGAGAGGAAAAAACGTTCTATTATTTGGATCAGAGGGATATGGAATAAAAGCAAAAACTTTAGAAAATTCAGATTTTAAGTTTAAGGTAGATATGAACCATAATATTGAAAGTTTAAATATATCAAACACCGTTTCAGTTGTATGTCACCATATTTTTAATACAATTAAATAGAATTGGATTTAATTTATATTGTTTTTTTAGTAAAATTATCTTAAAGAGACATTCATGCCCTCATAGCTCAATTGGTAGAGCAATTGATTTGTAATCAATAGGTTCGCGGTTCGAGTCCGTGTGAGGGCACCGTAGATTTTATTCTTTATTTCTATTTTTATATTTTATTATTAATCTTTTTACTGGATAGTATAAAATCGCTACGATTAAAAATACTAAAAGTATTACTAGGCCTAAAGAAATAACTACTGTTCCTAAAGCTAAACCAGGACCAATATAAGCATTAGCAATTTCTTCAATCAAAAATACAAATGAAATCGTAACATAAAATAATCTATTTTTTGCAAGCATTGTTTTTATTTAATTCTTTATTAAATTTTTGTAAATCCAAATTTATTACTCTCGACCAATTTAGTCTATATAATTTATTATTGTCTTTAGATCTATTAATATATTCCCAAATTTTTTCTCCATTTTTATCAAGCATCAATATTCTTCCAAAATTTGACTCCTCTATAAAAATAGATCCATCTTTATATAAATCTCCTAGCCCCTCCCCAATTGTTTGTATTTTATATTCTTCAAATTCTTTCTTAAAAACATATTTAATTTCATCTTTTTCAAAATCATAAATCATAAAATCATTATATTTTTTATTTTGATCGAATTTATTTCTCAGCCTGTTGTTATTAAATACTGATATTCTTGACTCATCTAATATATCTACATCATGCTGTAACTCCCAAGGAAACTGTTTAAACCAAATGACTTTATTTTCTGATGGCCGATAAAGGATGATCATCGATAAATTTCTAAAACTTAAAAACAGGTCTCCTTTTTTAAAATATTTTGTTGACTTAAGAACAGGTTGTATGTCATTTAAATGTAAAGGGTCTCTCGATGGATCTTTGCCACCGAATATTAAATAAGATAATTTATTTTCAACTAAGATTTCGACAAAAGACTTTTCGAAAATTTTTTTGTTATCAAAGCTAACTTTTAATATACCATCATCATAAAAATATGATTTTCCAACTCCTTTGCTTTCATCCAAACCAGGATTATTCTTTGATGGGATATAAGTAATTGGTGTCCATAGTCCATCCTCATCCGCTTCTATACTATGGTGCGTTAACATATCTAAAGTAGAAATAACCTTTGAACAAATATCAATTTTAATAAGTGGTGAATAATAAATAGAATGAAAAAATAGATCTCCATTAGACATCAAGTAGGGATGTATCATTTGATATCTACTATTGTTATGATCTCTTTTAAAGTTTACTACTTCTTCTGGTATCTTTGACAGTTTGTTAATTTCCTCAAAATTGGGTGTCCATTGATGAATAGTTTCTCCACTTCTCAAGCTTATTAATTCAACAATAGATCTTTTTTTCTCACCTGAATATCTAGATAATAATAGAAAATCCTTCTGATCATATAAATTTGAATCTTTTTTATAAATTTTAAGACCCTGTCTATCTCCAAATCTGTCTGTCTCATTTCCTAGATCTAACTCTTCTGAAAAAAAAATTTTTATATTTTTAGGAATTAATACAATTTTTTGTGCAGTCTCGCTTCTTAAGACTAATGCCCCAAAAAAAAATGAGAAGATAAGAAAAAAAATTATCACAAGTAATAAAACCCAAGTGCTTACCTTTGAAAATAAGAATTTCTCAAAATTCACTTTATACCTCTTTTTCCTTCAATATTATTTTTGCTATCTTTTCTGACCAATATTTTCCGTCTTGTGTTGTCACTCTAAAATCTGAATTTTCTGGTGGCTCAAAAAGAATATTAGTATCTTCAAACCTACCCTTTTTAATTGTATCAACCCAGATTAAAAAATCAGCATCAAAATCATCTCTTGTTGCCTTTGTAGGGCATATAAAATCAGCTACTACATTTTTTCCCTTTGAAATGTAATAATTTGACAAATCTTTCATTCTCTTTGCCTGTCTTCTTCTACCTTCTAAAGAAAAATCCCAATCATTAGCTTTTTTTCTAACTTCATCAGCATTTACTTGTACTGCATTAATAATTTTAGCTAAATATTTACTCAAAGTAGTTTTTCCAGCTCCTGGTAAACCCATTACTAATATTTTTTTAGCCATATTTGAAATATGAAGATATAAGTATATGAATTTAATTTTATGTTCAATAATAATTATAATTTTTTAGTTAAGCTGCTGCATTACTCCATTATTGGAAATAAAATAATTCCAGAACTTTTATTTGATGTTGAAAATTTTTTATTCAAGAAAAAAAATAAATCAATTGAAATGAATCATCAGATATATGTAACTGGTCTGGCAAGAGCCGGGACAACTATTTTACTAAATACAATATATGATACCAAAAAATTTGCTTCATTTACTTATAGAGATATGCCTTTTGTTATCAGTCCAAATATTTGGAATATTGTCTCAAAATATTTGAAATCAAAAAAATCAATAGAAAGAAAACACAATGATAAAATGATGATTAATCTTGATTCTCCAGAACAATTTGAGGAAATATTTTGGAATTTGAAAACCTCAGAAAAATATATTTTTAAAGATCATTTAAGATATCATCAAATAGATAATTATAATTTAGATTTATATGAATTATTTATTAAAAATTGTTTAGTAAAATACAAAAAATTTAATTATTTGTGTAAAAATAATAATAGCTTGTTAAGAATAAAAAGTTTAATACACAAATTTCCTAAAGCAAAATTTTTGTTATCTTTCAGAAATCCTTTAGATCATTCAATTTCATTGTTAAAACAAAATATTAATTTTTCAAATTTACAAAAAAAAGATAATTTTGCAAAAAAATATATGAATTATCTTGTTCATCATGAATTTGGTCTTAATCATAAGCCTATGATTTTTAAAGATTTAAAAAAAAGCGCTTCAGAACATAATGATGTAAATTACTGGTTAGATCAGTGGATAAATTTTTATAATTTTATTAAAAAAGAAGAATTTAAAACTAATCCAAATATTTTATTTATTGATTATGAACAATTATGTAAAAACACTAAATTTGAACTTAAAAGAATTTCAAATTTTATTGGGGAAGAAATGTTTGATAATATAGGAGATAAGCACTTCTCTTTTAAAGAATATAAATCAGATGAATTTTATTTTGATAAAACCAAAATTGAGCAATCAATAGAAATTTATAATTACCTTAAGAACTAAAAAATTTCCTTTCTTATTTGCTCTAATTTTATTTTTTTTTGTAAACCACTATTTTTATCGTAAAGTAAATTAAATCTTATTTTGTTTTGAACTTTTATAATTATTTTTTTTGCATTTCTTATTTCTACATTGTCCGCAACCGCACTAACAGGTCTTTTTGAAGAATTTAAATTTGTAATAGTTATTTTTGATTTTTCGCTCACTATTTTTCCAGACCATCTTCTTGGTCTAAACGCACTTATTGGTGCAATAGAAATTTTTTTGGAGTTCAAACTTAAAATCGGCCCATGAACTGATAAATTATAGGCTGTACTTCCAGCTGGGGTAGAAACCAGTACGCCATCTGAAACTAATTTCTTCATTATAAAACTAGAATTATTTTTTATTGATAAATTAGCAGCTTGTCTGCTTTGTCTTAAAATTGAGACTTCATTAATAGCTAAACATTTCCTGGTTTTTTTTTTATTGAATACAGTCATTTCTAAAGGTGAAATACTAATCATATTTGAATTATCAATATTTTTTTTTAAATGATTTTTCGAAAATTTGTTCATTAAAAATCCATAATTCCCAGAATTAATTCCATAAAATAATTTGTTTGTTTTTTTATTTTTCTTTAAGGTTTGAAGCATAAAGCCATCACCTCCAATAACTATTACAATATTATTTTTTTTAATTTCTTTTTTCTTAAAAATTTTTTTAACTTTATTTTTTATTTTTAAAGACTTTAAGTTCTTATCTGAAATAACTACTGGTTTACTCATAATTGATGTGGTGCCCTCGGCCAGACTCGAACTGGCACTCCCAAAAGGGCAAGGATTTTAAGTCCTTTGTGTCTACCAATTTCACCACGAGGGCACGTCGCTCTTTTTATTGTTATTGTTAGTATATTAATACACAAGAGTTTTAAAGAAGTAAAAAAAAATTATTTTCTGTCTCTATCTTCTAGTCTGCTTTTAGTTAAAGTATAAATATCCAATGAAACAAATCTTAATTTATAATTCTGGTGGGGGTTTAGGTGACTCTATACAAATCATCCCTTTAATATTAAGTCTTAAAAATCATTATAGACGTTCTAAAATTTTTTATTTAGGTGCCCACTCCAATCATTTTGAGGGAAAATTGAAAGAATATAATGTCAATGTAGAAACGCTTGAATTGAATTTGAAATATTTTGGTTTTAGATGGTGGCATCTATTATTTGTTAAAAAGAATTTAAATAAAATAAATCAAGATAAATTTGACCTGATAATTGATCTCCAGTCTAAATTTAGAAACTCTCTAATTCTGAAGAAAATTCCACATAATCATTTCTACTCAACAACTTATGGAAATTTATTCTCGTCAAAAAAAATTAGATATAAGTCTAAAAATCACATTGAAAACTTAAGTTTTTTTTTAGATGAAAAAATAAAAATTATCAATTTTAATCACAATAAACTACCAAAGAATTTAATTAATGAAGCAAAAAGACTGCTACCAAAATCTAATTATATAGGATTTTCCATTACGCAAGGAAATGAATATAGAAAAAAAAGTTGGTCTATATATAAATTTATTTCCCTTGCAAATAAGTCACTTATAAAAAACAAAATACCAGTTTTTTTTATTGAAAAAAATCAAGAACACATAATTGAAAAAATAAAAAATCAAGTTCCTGGATCTTTATTTCCTGAGACAAATTCTGAATTATCCTGCCCTGCTCTAGTTACAGCTTTATCATCAAGACTAGATCAAGCTGTATCTATTGATAACGGGGTAATGCACATGATGGGGTTAGCAGATATTCCTATGATAGTTTTGTTTGGTCCTACAAACTCAGAAAAATTTGCTCCAAAAAATAATTATACAAAAATATTAGATAGTAAAAAACTTCATGGAACTAAGGATATTGAGTCTATTTCAGTCGATGAAGTCTATGATTTGATTTAAAGTTTTAAAACTTCAATTTTTTTCATTTTAATAATTTTCATTAAGTCAGTATTGACGTTTTTTAATTTTTTAAGAGATGTTGATCTAGTGACAATTGCAACACCTATTTTTCCAAGTCTGAAGAAAGGATAGCTTCCTATATCAACAAATTTTTTATATTTTTTTTGGATTAAACTTAACTGTTTTGAGATATTACTTTCAACAGTAAAAAGATTTATAGTTTTGCTGTGAATTTTTAATCCTTTAACTAAATATCTTTTACAATTTTCGATCATCGAATTTAAAATTGAAGGAACGCCAGGCAAGGATAATACATTTTTAGTCATAAAACCTGGAGCGGCGCTTGATGGATTGTATATTAATTTAGAACCCCTTGGCATTTTTGCCATTTTTTTTCTTCCATCATTAAATTTTTTCTTTCCGTAATATTTTTCAAGAATTGCATAAGCCTCTTCATGATACTCATACTTTACTTTAAATGCTTTAGAAATTGATTTAGCTGTAATATCGTCATGTGTTGGTCCAATTCCTCCAGTTGTGAAGACATAATTAAATTTTTTTGATAAATGCAAAATATTTTTTACAATAATTTTTTCTTCGTCTGGTACTATTCTCACTTCATTGACTGAAATTCCACATTTAGTATTCAACCAATTGGATATAAAGGCAACATTTTTATCTTGGGTACGACCAGAAAGTATTTCATTGCCAATTATTAAAATGGCAGCGTTAATTTTTTTTATTTTTCTCCTCATAAAAGCTATAAATATATATGAATTTTGAAAATAGATTAATACCAGGACTATTTATAAAAAGATACAAGCGTTTTTTTGTAGATGTAAAAATTAATAATAAAATAATAGCAGCACATTGTCCAAATACGGGTTCCATGTATGGACTATTAAAAAAAGGTAACAAAGTGTGGATTAGCAAATCGGACAATCCAAATCGTAAATTAAAATATACTTTAGAAATAATCGAAGACAACTATTCAAAAGTTGGTGTGAATACACATTCAACAAATAAGATAGTTCTTCACGCTCTTCAAAATAATTTGATTGATGAATTAAATGATATTGTAGATATAAAACCAGAGGCTAAATTTGGGTTAAATACAAGATTTGATTTTTTGATTACAAATAAAAGATATAAAGCTTTTATAGAAGTAAAAAATGTAACCCTTTCTAGAAAAAAATTTATTGCTGAATTTCCTGATGCAGTAACCACAAGAGGTCTAAAACATATAAATGAGCTTTTAAAAGCAACTAAAAAAAATTATGAAATTTTTATCCTTTATCTAATACAAAGGGAAGATTGTAAATCATTTTCAGTAGCTAAAGACATTGATCCTAATTACGCAATCGCTTTAAAGAAAGCTGTTAAAAATAAACTAAAAATCCTTTGCTATGATTGTAAATTTTCCTCAAAAGGAATAAAACTCAATAATAAAATAAAATTAAAATTGTAATGAGTAAAAAATTTAAAGAGTCATTTGAAAAAACTAAAATAGCTGGTTCTATAGCTTCAGGTGCATTAGACGAAGTCAGTAAAATTATAAAGCCAGGTATATCCACAGATCAAATTGATAAAATTTGTTATGAATTTATTAATGACCATAAAGCTTACTCTGCACCATTATTTTATAGAGGATTTCCAAAATCTTGTTGCACTTCAGCAAACCATGTTGTGTGTCATGGCATACCTTCTGATAAAATTTTAAAAGAAGGAGATATTGTAAATGTAGATGTTACCGCCTTCAAGGAAGGCTGGCATGGAGATACAAGTAGAATGTTTAAGGTTGGCGAGATTTCTATTAAAGCTGAAAAATTAATTAATGCTACTTATGAGTCAATGATGAAAGCAATTAGTATTATCAAAGATGGAGTTCATTTAGGTGATATTGGTTCAACAATTCAAACTCATGTTGAATCTCAAGGGTTTTCAGTTGTTCAGGATTTTTGTGGGCATGGAATTG
Source organism: uncultured Pelagibacteraceae bacterium (assembly GCA_902537845.1). Classification (GTDB taxonomy): domain Bacteria; phylum Pseudomonadota; class Alphaproteobacteria; order Pelagibacterales; family Pelagibacteraceae; genus Pelagilacustribacter. The sequence continues at coordinate 9,490 of CACBDC010000011.1, read as the reverse complement.
GTCAAACATTTCATAAAGAACCTAATGTTTTACATTATGGAGAAAAAGGTACTGGCGATAAAATATCTTCGGGTATGATTTTTACCATCGAACCAATGATAAATATGGGAAATTATCAAACAAAAACATTGAACGATGGTTGGACTGCAGTGACAAAAGATAAATCCTTATCTGCACAATTTGAACATACAATAGGTGTAACAAAAGATGGTTGTGAAATTTTTACTCTATCAAATACTAAAAATTAAATGATTGAAAGATATTCAAGAAAAGAAATTAAAAATATTTGGGAAGATTTTAATAGATATTCTACTTGGTTAAATATTGAGCTTGCTGCAGCCGAGGCTATGGAAAAATTTAAGATTATTCCAAAAGGTACTGTAAAAAAAATTAAATCAAAAGCTAAAATAAATCCAAAAAGAATTTTACAAATAGAAAATAAAGTTAAACACGATATAATAGCATTTTTAACATCAATAACAGAAAAAGCTGGTAAGGAAGCTAGATATTTGCACAAAGGAATGACTTCGTCTGATGTTTTAGATACATGTTTTAACCTTCAATTAAGGCAATCTGGAGAGATATTAATTAAAGATATAAATATTCTTCTTCAATCAATAAAGAAACAAGCTTTGAAACATAAGTACACTCTATGCATTGGTAGAAGTCACGGTATTCATGCTGAACCAATAACTTTTGGTTTTAAAATGTTAACCTTTTATCAAGAGTTTGTAAGAAATAAAAAACGTTTAGAAAATTCAATTAAAGAAATTTCTACCTGCGCTATTTCAGGTGCTGTAGGAACATTTGCAAATGTTGATCCTAGGGTAGAAAATTATGTAGCTAAAAAATTGAAATTAAAAGTTGAACCAATCTCTACTCAGATTATACCGAGAGATAGACATGCACTTTTTTTTTCAACATTAGGTATTATTGCCAGTTCTATAGAGAGATTTGCTGTTGAAATAAGACATCTTCAAAGAACTGAAGTTTTAGAGGTAGAGGAATTTTTCGGAAAAAAGCAAAAAGGCTCCTCCGCTATGCCACATAAAAAAAATCCTATTCTAAGTGAAAATTTAACCGGTTTAGCGAGGTTGATAAGATCATTTGTAATTCCTGCTCTAGAAAACGTTGCTCTTTGGCATGAAAGAGATATTTCTCATTCAGCTGTTGAAAGAAATATTGGTCCAGACTCCACAATAGCTTTAGATTTTGCTCTAAATAGACTTAGCAATATAGTGAAAAATTTAAACATTTATCCTAAAAATATGAAAAAAAATTTAGATATAACAAATGGAATTTTTTTTTCACAACGTGTTCTGTTAGAACTAACCACAGCTGGTTTCACTAGAGAGCAGGCATATAAAATTGTTCAGCATAATGCTATGAAGGCGTGGAAGAATAACTCATCTTTTTATAGAAATATTGTATCTGATAAAAAAATTACAAATAAAATACCTGTTAATAAACTTAAAAAGCTATTTGATTTTAGTTACCATACAAAAAAAATTAATATAATTTTTAAAAGAAGTCTAAAAAAATAATCTAATGAATAAAGGGAAAAAATTATACGAAGGTAAAGCTAAAATTCTTTATGAAACAAAAGATAAGAATTTAGTCATACAGCATTTTAAAGATGATGCTACTGCTTTTAATAATTTAAAGAAAGCAAGTGTAGAGGGCAAAGGTGTTCTTAACAATAGAATTTCTGAGTATATTTTAACAAATCTTTCTCAGTGTGGAATCAAAACTCATTTTATAAAACGATTAAACATGAGAGAGCAATTAATTAAAAAAGCTGAAATTTTTCCAATAGAATTTATTGTAAGAAATATAGCAACTGGTTCACTTACAAAAAGACTTGGTATACCTGAAGGAACAATATTAGATAAGCCTCTTTTAGAGTATTGTTTTAAAAAGGATGAGCTCAATGATCCTCTAATTTCAAAAGAGCATATTTTTTCTTTTAACTGGGCAACCGAAAAAGAAATTAGCGAGATTGATAAAATGACACTTAGAATTAATGATTTGTTAGTTGGTATGTTTAGGGGAATAGGTATTAAGCTTGTTGATTTTAAAATTGAGTATGGAAAAACTTGGAATAAGGACACAGAGGAGAAAGAAATAGTACTTGCAGATGAAATTAGTCCTGACACTTGTCGCCTTTGGGATTCTAAAACTGAGAAGAAATTAGATAAAGACAGATTCAGAAAAGATTTAGGTAATATTATTCAAGGATATCAAGAAGTTGCAAGAAGACTGGGTATAATGCCTGAAGAAACTAATATTAGTGAAGTAAACTTCGGAAAAACGATACCAATTAAATTTAAAAAAAAATAGATTGAAATTCTCAGTAACAGTAACTCTTAAAAAAGATGTTTTAGATCCTCAGGGAAAAGTAGTTCAAAATACTTTGATAAACATGGGTATGAAAAATTTAAAAGGTATAAGACAAGGAAAACATTTTGAAATAGATGTTGATGAAATTGATCAAGTGTCTGCTGAAAAAAAAGTTGATGAAATTTGTAAAAAACTTTTGGTAAACCTAATTATTGAAGATTACAAAATAAATAAAATTTAATGAAATCATCTGTTATTGTTTTTCCTGGCTCTAATTGCGATAGAGATATAGCAGTTGCTTTAGAAAAAATGCAATTTAAAAATACTATGATATGGCATAAAGAAACGGTTTTACCAAAATCTGATTTGATAGTAATTCCTGGAGGTTTTTCTTATGGTGATTATTTGAGGTCAGGTGCCATCGCTGGAAAATCTAAAATTATTGATGAAGTTATCAAAGCGGCTAATTCAGGGTGTTTAATATTAGGAATTTGTAATGGATTTCAAATTTTAACTGAAACAGGTCTTTTGAGAGGAACTCTGCTAAGAAATAAAAACTTAAAATTTATAAATAAAGATGTTCGAATTAGAGTCATGAATAATGATACAAAATTTTCAAATAAATATAAAAAAGATCAAATTCTAAAAATTAATATAGCTCACAATGAAGGTAATTTTTTTACAGATCGTAAACATTTAGAAGAATTAAAAAAAGATGAACTGATTGCTTTTAAATATTGTGATGAAAAAGGAAACATTAATGAAGAGTCTAATCCTAATGGGTCTATAGATAATATAGCTGGTATATTCAATTCTAAAAAAAATATTTTAGGAATGATGCCCCACCCAGAAAGAATGATTGATGAAGTAATTTCTAACAAAGATGGTTTAAATTTATTTTCTAGCTTGATTAATTAAAATGAAAATTACTAATGAAATAGTTGAAAAGCACGGCCTTAAACCTGAAGAATTTGAAATCATTAAAAAATTATTAAAAAGAGAGCCAAATTTATTGGAGTTAGGAGTCTTTTCAGCTATGTGGAATGAGCATTGTTCATACAAATCTTCAAGAATTCATCTAAAAAAATTATTCACAAAAGGGAAACGAGTAATACAGGGACCTGGAGAAAATGCTGGCGTAATTGATATTGGTGATGATGATGCAATCATCTTCAAAATTGAAAGTCATAATCACCCTTCTTATATTGAGCCGTATCAAGGGGCGGCTACAGGTGTTGGAGGAATATTAAGAGATGTTTTTACAATGGGGGCAAGACCTATTGCTCTATTAAATTCTATTCATTTTGGTGATCCAAAACATCCTAAAACTAAAAGTTTACTAAATGGCGTAGTATCAGGAATAGGCGGGTATGGAAATTGTATTGGTATACCAACTGTTGCCGGTGAAACAAAATTTAACGAAACTTATAATGAAAATATTTTAGTAAATGCTATGGCAGTTGGCCATGCTAAAAAAGATAAAATCTTTTACTCAAAAGCAAAAGGAATCAACAAATCGGTTGTTTATGTCGGCTCCAAGACTGGAAGAGATGGAATTCATGGAGCATCTATGGCGTCTGCTGAATTTGATGAAAATTCAGATGAAAAAAAACCCACTGTACAAGTAGGAGACCCTTTTACAGAAAAACTCTTGATGGAGGCCTGTCTTGAATTAATGAAAGATAATTCAATTATTTCTATTCAAGATATGGGTGCAGCTGGATTGACTTCATCAAGTGTAGAAATGGCTTCGAAAGGATCTTTAGGAATTGAACTTCATCTTGATAAAGTTCCTTGTAGAGAAGAGAATATGACGCCTTACGAGATGATGTTATCTGAGAGTCAAGAAAGAATGTTAATTATACTTGAGGATGGTAAGGAAAATGCTGCGAAAAGAATATTCGACAAATGGGATTTAGATTTTGTCGTCATAGGCAAAACCACTGATACAAATAATCTTACATTAAAATACAAAAACAATATTGTGGGAGAAATTCCTATTGAGGCTTTAGCGTCAAAGGCTCCTATTTATGATAGAAAATGGATTAAAAAAAAACCTCAAAAAAATAAAATTGATTTAAAAAATTTAAAGAAAATTAAGATTGAAGATGCTTTAATAAATATTTTATCAAGCCCAAATCATTCAAATAAAAGTTGGATAACAAATCAATATGATCAAATGGTTATGTGTGACACTGCTCAAAAATCAGGTTCAGATGCTGCAATAATTAGAATACATAACAAAGATAAAGCTATTGCCATCTCCGTGGACTCATCTGCAAATTATTGTAAATCGTTTCCTTTAACAGGTGGAAAACAAATTGTATGTGAAAATTGGAGAAATTTGATTGCTGTCGGCGCAAAACCAATAGCAATAACTAATTGTTTAAACTTTGGTAATCCTGAAAATCAAGAAATTATGGGTGAATTTGCGGAATGTTTAGAGGGTATTAAAGAAGCTTGTAAATTTTTAAACTACCCTGTGGTTTCAGGAAATGTTTCTTTCTATAATGGAACTAATAAAAAAAATATTCACCCTACTCCAGTTATTGGGGGAGTAGGTTTAATTAATAAATTATCTAAGCCGCTTAATCATAAATTTAAAAAAGAAAATAGCTTTCTATTATTAATTGGAAAAACATTTGGTCATTTAGAGCAAAGTTGTTTTTTAAAAGAAAATTATTCAATAGATTTAGGAATGCCACCAGAGATAAATTTACTCAATGAAAAAAATAATGGAGAAAGCTTACTTCAGTTAATTAATGAAGATCTAGTTTTATCTTCCCATGATGTATCTAACGGTGGATTAATTACAACGCTTTCAGAAATGTCTTTATCTTCATTATATGGTGCAAAAATCAATAAACCAAAAAAATTAACTAATTTAATTAATTACTTTTTTGGAGAGGACCAGGCGAGATATGTCATTGAAATTGAACCACATAATTTTACAAAAGTTGAAAAAATCCTAAAAAATAATGATATTTTCTTTGAAAATATTGGTTATACCCAAGAGGAATACTTTGAAATTGAGGGTGAGTTAAAAATTAGCACTAAAGAATTATTTAAAATAAATAATCGATGGTATAATAATTATTAATGCCTTTAGCTGTAAATGAAATAAAAAAACTTATTAAAGAGTCAATTCCAGATGCTTCAATAGAAATTAAAGATTTAATGGGTGACAATAATCATTACGCTGCAACAATCAGGTCTTCTAAATTCAACAATTTAAGTAAAATTGAACAACATAAACTTGTGTACAAATCTTTAAAAGGTAAAATGGGAAATGAGTTACACGCGTTATCGATAACTACAGAGGGAAAATAATGGAGATAAAAGAAAAAATAAGTAATTTAATTAACGATAATGAAGTATGTTTGTTTATGAAAGGAACACCTGACTCACCTCAATGCGGTTTTTCAATGGCTGTATCAAATGTACTTAAGCATTTAAAAGTAAATTTTAAAGGTATTAATGTACTTGAAGACGAAAAGCTTCGACAAGGTATTAAAGAATTTAGTGATTGGCCCACGATACCTCAGCTTTACGTACGTAAAGAATTTATTGGTGGATGTGATATTGTTAAAGAAATGTTCGAAAAGGGAGAGCTTAAAAAACTTTTTGAAGACAAAAAAATTATATAATTCATTTTTTTGATAAAAAACAGATATCTGAGTCACTTAAGTTTCCTTTAAATGTCTCAATTTTTTCAACAGATTCAAATAAACTAGATTGAAAATCCTCTGTAATTATGTCTGATGAAAAAAATTTTTTCTCATTGATATTTTTCAAAATCTCATCAATTAAAATATGATCAATGTTTCTATTATATTCATAGTAATTTGGATGTTTAAAATCCTCAATAATAAATATGCCCTCTTTTTTTAAATGTTTAAAAAAAATTTTTATTCCTAGCAAAATATCGCTTAAATTATGAGAACCGTCATCAATTATAATATCAAAATTATTTATTTGATTTAAATTGTATATTTTTTTTAAAGTATCTATAACACTAATTTCATCTTTAATATCAATACCATAAACATCTATATTTTTGGATTTATAAATAAAATTTGAAATGTTTATATCTAAACAAAAAACTTTTACGTCTGAAAAATATTTTACAAAAGCAGCAGCGGATGCTCCTGAATATGAGCCAATCTCAAGAATATTTATTTTCTTATTCTTGAACTTTTCAAGTTTATTTTCATAAAACTTTGAATAACCGTGACCTTTTTTTCCAGAAATTTTAAATAGATTTGCTTTATCACTTCCGTAGTGGTGAAATAACTCATCTAAACTTGTGCTTTTGAAATTGTCTTTATCAATTAATTTTTTCTTTTTGATACTGTAAATTAATTTTCTCTTAAAAAGGCTAAAAAAATTCAATTATCTTGAATAATATTCAATTACTAAACTTGGTTCCATAATTACTGGGAATGGTACTTCTGAAAACTTAGGAACTCTTACTAGTTTAGCAGTTTTATTTTTGTTATCTAATTGTATATATTCTGGAACATCTCTCTCTTTGCTTTGTAATGATCCATCAATTACTGTTAATTTTTTTGATTTTTCTCTTATTTCTATCAAGTCTGTGCTGCGTACTACATAGCTTGCAATATTAACTCTTTTTTTATTCACTTTGATATGGCCATGGTTAATCATTTGTCTTGCAGCAAAAACGGTTGGGGCAAATTTAGCTCTATATATGACTGTATCAAGTCTACTTTCTAAAAGTGCTATTAAATTTTCAGTTGTGTCTCCTCTTTTAGATAATGCTTTTCTATAAATATTTCTAAATTGTCTCTCATTAATATTCCCGTAATATGCTTTTAATTTTTGTTTAGCTTGTAATTGAATACCGTAATCAGTTGGTTTGCCTTTTTTATTTTGCCCATGTTGTCCTGGTGGGTATGCTCTTGAATTAAAAGGACTTTTAGGCCTTCCCCATATGTTAGCTTTAAGCCTTCGGTCAACTTTATGTTTAGATTTGAGTCTTTTTGTCATATTTAATAATTGTGTTTTTATAAGCTTTACTAATGATTTGTCAATTAAGCTTTAATGTTATTTTTTACTCAATGTACTTATAATACTAGCTAAAATCCTTAATTCTTTATCGTTTGGTTCTAATCTATAAATTAAATTATTAATATTTAATATCATTGAGTGTCTTTTCTCTTTAGGGATAAAAAAGTCTTTTTTTTCTAAAAGGCTTACTAAGTGAGCTAATAAAGAAGATATTTTTGATTTAGATGAAACTTTCAAATTCAGCTCATTATTCTTAAATTTTTTATCATTAAATGATTTAAAGATCTCGTAACAAATGACAGTCAAAGAATGCGATAAGTTTAAAGATTTAAATTTAGGTGAAGTTGGAATTTGTAAAATATAATTAGAAAATGACAAATCTTTATTTGATAAACCAGATGCTTCAGGACCAAACATTAAACCCAAGTTAAGATTTCTTCTTTTGATTATTTTTTGAAATTCTTTAAGTGAAATATTTTTTTTATTTATGTCTCTACGTCTTGCACTTAAAGATACGACCAAATTAAAAGGCTCTATTGCATCTTGAATATTATTAAATACTCTTGCTTTATTTATAATATCATAAGCTCCTACGGATGTTGCTTTAGCTTTATGATTTGGAAAATTAATTTTAGGCTCTACAATGTGAAGTTTTGAGAAACCAAAATTTTTCATTGCTCTGGCACATGCACCTATGTTTTCACCCAGTTGCGGTTTTACTAGAATGAAACCAAATTTACTGCCCATTTAAATTAGCAGGAGCTTTTTCTTTATAAAGTTTATAATCCAAGCTATCAATTAATGCTTTAAATGAAGCTTCAATAATATTTGGTGATACGCCAACTGTAAACCAACTCACACCTGTTTTATCAGTGCTTTCAATTAAAACTCTAGTTGTTGCCTCAGTACCAGTATTCAGAATTCTAACTTTATAATCAAGTAACTTTAAATCTGAAAAAAAATTATAGTATTTTGTTACTTTTTTAAAATTAGATCTGATCGCATTATCCAATGCATTTACAGGTCCATTACCTTCACCATGACACTCAATTTCTTTTCCATCTATCAAGAAAACTACGCTTGCTTTTGTTTGTATTTTGTCAAATTTTGAAACATTCACATCATAACTTTTTACTTTTAAATATTCAGGAACTTTACCTAATAATCTATTAGCTAATAATTCAAATGAAGCGTCAGCTCCATCATATGAATAACCACTAAATTCTCTATCTTTTACCTCATCCAAAATTTTTTGGATTTTTGGATCTTTAGAATCAATTTTAACTCCGTATTGTTCTAGTCTTGATAAAATATTTGATCGACCAGCTTGATTTGAAACAATAATGTTTCTATGATTCCCAATTGTTTTTGGATCAATATGTTCATAAGTTTTTGGATCTTTCTTCACTGCTGAAACGTGAAGACCTCCCTTGTGAGAAAAGGCTGAGGCACCAACATAAGCCATATTTTTATTAGGTTTTCTATTTAGTATTTCATCTAACAATCTTGAACATTCAGTTAATGAAGAAAGTTTATTTTTTTTAATGTTAATTTCATACTTATCGCTAAAAGATTTTTTTAAACATAAGTTGGGAATAATTGACATCAGATTTGCATTGCCACATCTCTCACCTAAACCATTAATAGTTCCTTGAATATGCCTCACGCCACTTTCAACTGCAGCTAAAGAATTTGCCACAGCATTTTCTGTGTCGTTATGCGCATGAATTCCAAGATTGTTTCCAGGTATTATTTTTGAAACTTTTGTAACAATTTCTCTAATTTCATTCGGTAGAGTGCCACCATTAGTATCACATAATACAACCCATCTAGCACCATTATCGTAGGCTTGCTTTAAACAGTCAATTGCATATTCTGGATTAGCCTTATAACCATCAAAAAAATGTTCTGCATCAAACAAAAATTCTTTCTTATTTTTTACAAAATGTTTTGCTGTTTCTTTGATGTTTTCTAAATTTTCCTCTTTTTGAATTCCTAAAGCAACTTTTACATGAAAATCCCAAGATTTTCCTACTACACAAACTGCTGGTGTATTCGCATTCATTAATGAAGCTAAACCAGGATCGTTATCTGCACTTCGACCAGTTTTTTTGGTCAT
>CACBDC010000010.1 GCA_902537845.1 uncultured Pelagibacteraceae bacterium | reverse complement strand
AATAATATCTTTGATGAAGGAATATTCACAAGATGTACTTACTTGGATTACAGATATGAATTTTTCATCAGTTGTTAATAGTGATCAGAAAATGAACTTAGTCGAAACCGACTTTTTTGCTGAGTTTAGCGCTAAAGGAAACCCTAATAGAGTTAAACTTAAAGAAAAACTAAATTCTTCTGAAAAAAAACAATTTACTGAATTAATCACAGATAACAGTAATTTTACGCTTCTAAATGTAATGAGCAATATTTGTTACAAAAAAATTAATAAAGATCAAAAAGGACTTGGAGTGTTTATGGATGTTCTTTTTAAATCGTGTGAGAAATAACTATGGTTAAAAAAGTATTACCACCGCTAAACGAACAAAATCAGATACCAAATATTGCGTCGTCTGGTGAATGGAAAAGTGAAGATGCAACCTTTTTATCAAAACTTTCTAATGGATTAAAAATGGGTGGAGAAGAAGTTGTCTCTGCCTCTGAAATAGTTTCAGTTCCAGATGTTTGGGCAAGAGTTTTAATTGTAAGAAATGGTCTAATAGATAAAAGAGAGTCAATTGTTAGAGAATGGAGGGGGACTTTAGCATTACTAGCTCTGGCACCTTACTATAAGCATATTTATGAATTGACTTCGAGTATTGTAAACATTCAAGATATTAAAATAAATCCTTTTACCGTAAGCAGCTCATCTTCTGAGTCTAAGGGTGCTCATATAGGTAAAATTTTATTTGATGTTCTGCCGCATGACACAATGGCTAAGGAACAAGATTGGAATGCAGTTGGTGTTTTAAAATTTAACAATGAAGCTATTGCTGTTGTAAACCCTTATACAATGGTTGCTCCTGCAAGAGATTACACAGGTATTGAGGGAATTAGAAAACTTCCTTGGTATGAAGACGGTTTTTTAATAGATCCATGTAACGCAAGAGACATGAGAAATGAGCAATATGTTGTTCTTTCACATTATTTAGAGACACTCATTAACAGCATTCAATCGTTAGGCTCATCTAACGATGAAGTGTTCAATTCTATTATTGGAAATTTACAAGACTATAAATCTGCTTGCGATGCTAAAAGTTCAGGAGCAAGTTTTTCTAGTTATACACCAGTTAAAATTAATTTAAACCTTCCAGCACAACCGGTTTATGACAAGCTAGCCCAAATTTTCATTGGCGCTTCTGACCAAAATGCTAAATTTGACTGTGGTTTGGAAACAAGACCAGAATTTAAAGATCAAGTTAACGGAGCAATTTTTGCAGATTTTAATGTGGCACAATCTGCCGGTAAAACTTTATCTGATATTAGAGTTTGGAATAATTATTCATTAAATTCTTTAAGACAAGACCCAGGTCTTGCAAAAACATTAAGAGCAGAATGTGAGCAACAAGGATATCTATATTTAACGCCTGAAACTATTTTTACAGAAAAATTAGTAATTTTTGCTGGAGACAACAGACAGTTAAAAGAACATAAAAAAGACGGAAGTCAATTTGCGTATCCAATAAATAGTTCAATGTTAACTTTTATGGATCCAAAATCACTTTCTACTAACTGTATAATTAGTCCATCTGGTGATGGGTATAAAGCTTCTATATATCTTGAACTTAAAGATGAAAAAGGAAATTCAACAAGCTACACCCTAGAGAAAATTTATAAAGCTAAAGACGTAGTTAAAAATAGAACTGTTCCGTTAGGTTTTAGTGTTTGGCCCGATATTAAGATTAACAACTGGGATCAATACTATTTTTATTATGACGGTAACGCTCAAGTAAATATTTTACCAAAAAATATATTTTCCGTTGACGATGTTCGAGACAAACTTGAATCTTTAAACCAAGTTGAAAAAATTAAATTCATTGGAAATATGATAAACTCTCATCAAGTAATAGGAGAAGAAATACCGATTCAAAGAACAACTGCTGTAACAGAGTTAAGAACTCTTAAATCTTCTCCAGAAGCAGTAATGTGTAATGTAGCAACTCAGGCAACCGGAAATGCATATACAGAACACAGTAAAAGACTTGATGTTGGTCTAATTCTAATACCTGAGCCACAAAAAATTCAAGAAACTTCAAACCAATGGTCTATTGGTATTGATTTTGGTACTTCAAATTCTTGTGTTTATTACAAAGAAAATAAAGAGGAGCCTAAATCATTAAATTTTAAAGATAGAATTAATTTACCTTATGAACCTGGTACTGACGAAGAAGAGGTGGAAGAGGTAATGCAGGCTCATAAGGAATTTGTTCCAAGCAGAGTGGTTACAGTTCCTTTTATGACAATTTTAAGAGAGAGAATATTTAAAGAAACTACAATGGATAATTTGCCTTTTAGAAGTAATTTTATTTATTATGTAGATCAAGTTCTTTACGCTATTGAAGATTTACCAGATGATAAAAGACCTCTTAAGTTTAACTTAAAATGGGATGAAGCTGAACAAAGCAGAACTAAAGTTCAATATTTTGTCTCTCAAGTTATTCTGCAAGCCGCCGTTGAAGCTGCAGCAAATGGAGTAAAAAGAGAAAATCTTGATTTTAATTTTTCTTATCCAGAGGCGTATACATCAGAACATTTAAGAGCTTTTAAGAGAATAACTAAAAGATCTGTTAATATTGGTTTAAGTGATACAAATTTTAAAACTCAAGAAAAAACAAAGTTTTTAACTGAAAGTATTTCAAGTGCATTATATTTTGCATCTGGTCAAAAAATTCCCTTTACCGAAAATATAGTAACAATTGATATAGGAGGTGGAACATCTGATATTTCAATCTGGCAAAATTTAAATTTGATATGGAGAAATTCATTTAGATTAGCAGGAAAAGACGTTCTTATAGATTTTTTATGTAATAATTTAGGTTTAATAAAAGACATAAGTGGAAATGATGATTTACTTTTAAGTAGTTATGATAACTTGGTCAAAATAAAAAAAGATAAAGCCAAATTACAAAACGGTGTTGAATTATTAGTAAACAGCCCACAATTTGGTGCTGCTTTTGAAAGTAGATTTGAACTTATTAGTGGTAAAGAAAAAGGAAAAGCTCTTAAAAATTTAACAGAATTAGCTCTCTCTGGAATACTTTACTATATATCACAAGTATTAAATCATTTAATTGAAAATGATCATTTTAAAAAGGGAGTATCTAAATCATTAAAAATTTGTTTAGGAGGAAAAGCAAGCACTCTCTATAAAATTGTATTTGAAGAAAGTGATGATCAAGAGGGCCTGTCTAAAATGATTGAAAAAGTAACGGGAGGAATTTTTAGCTCTATATCTGTTGAATTTACTAATACTCCTAAACATGAAGTTTCTTACGGCCTACTTGTTGACCAAACCGGCGCAACTGATCTTAATATTAAAGAAAGATCTCATGAAACTATCCTAGGAGAAGATGTTGTAGTAGGTAAAACAAATATTGGAATAGTGTCAAAATTAAATGTCGATTCTGAATGGAGAATTAAAGATATTTCGCAATTAAAAAATTTTTTAAAGCTTCTACAAGCTTATTCTAAAATCCCAGTAAAACTTACTAAAAAATTTGAAGGTGATTTAGAGGGAAAAATAAATGCAGAATTAAGAAATGGACAAGCAAGAGCATTAGATAATGCTAAAAACCAACAATCTATTGAAGGAGATGACTCAATTGCAGAATTACAAAAAACATCTACTATTGTTGAACCAGTATTTATCCAGGGATTAAAAGAAATCATACAGAATATAACTAGTGGTAAAATTAAAATTTAAAAATGACGAAAAAATTTATTAATCAATTTTTTGTTACTGGAGTTATATTTTTATTTTCGCTCACTCACGCTTATTCACATCATAGTAGTAAAATTTCTAAATTAGAAAAAATTTCTCCAGATTTAACTAAAGAGCAAGTTCAAATTAGATACTGTACTAAAAGTGTCAAACTACAAAATAAAAAAGAAAAAGTTAAGTCAAAAAATAAAGCATCAGAAACTGAGGGAGAGAGCAAAAAAGGAGAGAACAAAAAAAATGACTCGAAAGAATTAGATTTTTCAATAAACAACACCTGGAAAATTACAAACTATCATGATACTGAAGCTAAAATACTGGGTAACATTATTTCAGTAAAGCCAATAAAAGGAAAACCAAGCACCGAATGGGGTTTTTCTGCTGAGAGCAAACTTGTAAATATAATTAAAGCCTTCTGTATTATCAATTCTGAAAAAGGCGGATCAATTACTTATGATAAAGAAATATTAAAAAAAATTGCAGATTTTAATGGTTTAAAATCTGGTACTTCTACGATTGGAGAACAATTATTTGATAATGGAATTAAAGTACCTGATGATATAGGACCACTTGTTTATTATACACCTGATTACTTAATTGAAGAAACAAAAAAAGAAAAAGCAGATAAAGAAGCAAAGCGTAAAAATGAAGCTGCTAAAGCTGAAGAAAATAAATGGGTGAGCGAAAATAAACCTGGAATAGTAGAATTAGCAGAAAAAAAATTAACAGAACAAAAAGATATTATTAACAGTGTAACAGTCAAATTTGATGGTATTAACAAAGATATTTCAAAATTAGCAAATGATTACAAGAAAATTGAAAAATCAATAAAAAAATTTTTTGAAATAGGAAGCATTCAAAATAAAAGCGATAAAAATGTTTCTGAAATGTATGAAAAACTTTTTGATTTAAAAGAAGAGCATTTTCCAGATAGCCCAGTAATAAAAAAATTACAAGGTGATATTAAAAATACTCGAAAAAAAATAGAAGAATTAAGCTCATCAAATGATTATGTAAATATATCTAATCGATTAAAGTCTATACAACAAACAAATAGTAAAAAAAGATTACAAGCGTATAAAAAAAATATTGATAGTCCCAATATTGATACCAAATCAATAGAGAAAGAATTGAATAAAATTAAACAGGAAACTGATAATTATTCAAAAATTATCCTTGATATTGAGCAACTTAGAACTGATGTAATAAAGTTAGATAGAACTGTAGGTTCAGGATTTAATTACTTTAATTTCGCACTTTATTTACTTGGTTTTGCTTTAATTGTAGCAATTGGAGCTTATGTGTATTTCCAACAGCGAAAAATTTCATCATTAAGTAGTGCCACAGATAGTGCTGGTAGAAAATTTAGTGAGTTAGAAGGTCAACTGAAGTCAACTTCTGAGAGACTACAGTCTGTAGCTTCATCTTCTCGCTCTTCCATCGATCAATCTAAGAGTCCAGCAAAAGCAACACAGAAGCCACAAACTCCTGAAGAAATTATTGCAAACAAATATGATGACTTAATCTCAGACTATAAAGATGCAATTGATGATTTTTCAAAAGTTGTTACTTTTAAACAAAAATGGAATGGTTTAGCTTTAAGCAGAAAAGAAAGACAGGATGGAACAAAAACTATTTTAATTAATTCACCTCGTGCTTTTGAAAAATCAGAGATTTGGTGTTTAAATTTTGATAATAAATTTTTTGCTTTTCCAGGGTCAACAGTAAAATCAAATATGGCCGCATACATGAATCTTGATTTTGAAAAAGCACAAAGAGATTTTAAAGGTGTTTTCTCTATAACTAGTGGATCAAGTTATTCAGCTGAACCATCTGTGCTTAGAAGAGGTGGTGCAGGGTTTGTAGTGGAAAGACCAGGAAAATTAACCTTCCCTCAATAAAATGATTTACAAATTTATAGATAACAATGGCGCCGAAATAACAGTCAACTCTTTATCTAGCTTAGAAGCTTTAATAGATAGCGAAACTGTAAAAGAAAACACTCAGGTGAAGGCAGGTCTAAGAGGCAAATGGACTGCAGCCATAAATATTGATGAGCTAAAGGATTTGTTTAACAAAAAAGTTGAAAAAATAGCAAAACCAGAAAGTCCTGAGGAAGACATAAAATCATTTATTTCAAAAGATAAACCAATTGAGCCAGAGATAGTTCCTGAACCAATTGAAGTTGTTAAAGAGGAAGTTAAAGCAGAAAAAATTGAACCTATTAACAACAAAGAAGCTTCTACTAAAAGTTTTAAAAATGAATTAAAAACTGACGAAGAATTGCAGGAATCTGAATTAAAAAGGGATAATACCTACGATGATGATAACGTAATAGGGATAAATATATTTGAAGCTGTAGGAATATGTTTTAAAAAATATTTTGTTTTAAAAGGCCGGGCTAGTAGATCAGAATATTGGTATTTTTATCTTTTTTCACTAATACTTTATGTAATACCATTTATTATTGGAGGTGATAATGCCGATCTATTTATTGGTTTACTTTTCTTAATATTAACCATTCCCAGCTTTACAGTGTCAGTCAGAAGACTTCATGACATTGATAAATCAGGTTGGTACGTTTTAATTTATCTCATTCCTTTTGTAGGTGGATTAATTATGTTAGTTATGTGTGCAACTTTAGGTACACAAGGCAAAAATCAATTTGGAGAATATCCTCTTCAATTAAAGAAAAAAAATAATTAATGACATTTTCAGAGTCTATTTCAACTTGTTTTGCAAAATTTTCAAATTTTAATGGGAGAGCATCTAGAGCTGAGTTTTGGTGGTTTTTTTTATTTGTGACTGGTTGTGAATTTATTGCTGACGTCTGGGATTATGTAACAGGAGAAACTGAATATGGGTTTTTTATTTGGATAGTTACATTAATTACTTTGGTTCCAACACTTTCTGTAGGTGCAAGAAGATTACACGATGTCGGCAAGTCTGGTTGGTATCAACTTTTAGCATTAACAATAATAGGCATAATTCCTCTAATTTTTTGGTATGCTAGTATCGGAGAAAAAAAAAATAATAAGTTTGATTAGATTATAATGAGCTTTAATAAACAAATTTTTGGCTCATTAATTAATTTGTAATACTTTTCGTAACTGTTCCACCACTTAGCCAATTAATAGGTAAAATCTTGAAGAGAATTAAATGTTTAATCTATTTTTATTATTATCGAACAAATAAATTTTATTTTGAGGTAAATAGATTGTAATAATTTTATCTTTGATGTTTTTAGTGCTTTTTATTCTTATTTCGGTACCATTTATATGTGTATAGATAATTTTTTCGGATCCTAAATTTTCAATGAGATCAATTTTAACTTCAGCTCTAATTTTACTTTTATTTTCTAATGAAATGTCCTCAGGTCTTATTCCTAAATAAAGATCACTCTCAAAATTTAAATTTTCAAAATGAATATCGATATTAAATAATCTAAGAGTATTTTTGTTTATGATATCTTTTTTTTGAATTTTTAGAATATTCATTTTTGGGTTTCCAATAAACTCAGCAACAAAAATATTTCTGGGATTATTGTAAATATCTTCTGGGCTACCAAACTGTTCAATTTTTCCTTTATTCATGATTACAATTTTATCAGCTAAAGTCATAGCTTCAACTTGATCATGAGTGACGTAAACAATATTACTTTTTAATCTTTTGTGTAATTTTGAAATTTCAACTCTCATTTCTGATCTGAGGGCAGCATCTAAATTAGATAGTGGTTCATCAAATAAGAATAGTTTAGGGTTTCTTGTGATAGCTCTACCTATAGCAACCCTTTGTCTTTGTCCTCCTGAAAGTTCTTTTGGTTTTCTATCTAAAAGCTCTTCAATTTTTAATATTTTTGCTGCTTCAATTACTTTATCTTTGATATCATTTTTTGAAATTTTTTCAGATGTAAGACCAAAAGAGATATTTTGAAAAACATTCATGTGGGGATACAAAGCATATGATTGGAAAACCATTGCAATTTGCCTTTTAGATGGCAACAAATCATTAAGAAGATTATTTTCTAAAAAGATTTTCCCTTTATCTATTTTTTCTAATCCAGCAATCATTCTTAGGAGCGTAGATTTTCCGCAACCAGATGGTCCTAGCAATACTATAAATTTACCTTTTTCAACTTTTAGGTTAAATTTACTAATTACGTTGTTTTCACCAAAAGATTTGTCTATATCTGCAAATTCTAAAAAAGCCATTTTTTATATATTTCAAGCCTCATATGCATTTTAATCATAGAAGAATTTTAATCCTTATTGTTAAACTTAAAACATTATTTAATTAATTAATAGGAGGAAAAATGAAAAAAATAATAGGTTTCATTTTTGCTTTAACTTTATTAACGTCCAATAGTTTTGCCGATATTACTTTTTGGACTACTGAAGTTCAGCCAGCAAGAATGGAAAAACAAATGGAGATGGCAAAATCGTTTGAGTCCAAAACTGGTATTAAAGTTGAAGTCATTCCAGTTGAGGAAAAGGATTTGGGGTCTAGGGCCACTGCTGCTGCAGCTGCAGGTAATCTTCCTGATGTAATATACCATACTCTTCAGTATGTTTTACCTTGGGCTGAAGCTGGAATTCTTGATGTAAATGCTAATAATGACGTAGTTAAAAGTTTAGGAAAAAAAACTTTTGCTCCAGGCGCATTGAATATGGCAAAAAAAGGTGGAAAAATTGCTGCCGTACCAGTTGATGGATGGACACAAATGGTAGTCTATAGGAAAGATTTATTTAAAAATGCAGGCCTTGAACCACCAACAAGTTACGAGAATATTGTAAAAGCTGTGAAAGTTCTTTCAGGCGGAGACATGTTTGGATTTGTAGCTGCAACCAAAACTGATGAAAACTTTATGAGTCAAGTTCTTGAGCATGTTCTTTTAGCTAACGGAGTAAACTTTGTTAAAAAGGGCGGAACAAAAAAGCAAGGTAAAGCTCTAAAAAATTCTTTAGAATTTTATAAAGTTATAGCAAAGGCTAGTCCTCCAGGAGAATTATTCTGGAAACAGTCTAGAGAACTTTATTTCGCAGGAAAAACACCAATGATAATTTGGTCGCCGTTTATTATGGATGAATTAGCTGGACTAAGGGACTCAGCTCCTCCAACAATCAATAGTGATCCAACTTCACCAGAACTTGCATCCAAAACTGGGTTCATTACTAATTTTAGTGGACCAAACAATAAAAAAGGTGCTGCTTGGGCAGACGTGAGATATTTCGGTATTACTGCTGACGCAGATACCGACGAAGCAAAAAAGTTTGTTGAGTATTCAATGGATGAAGGATACACAAGCACTTTGGCAATTGCGCCTGAAGGAAAATTCCCTGTAAGAAGAGGAAATTCTTCAGATCCTGCTGCGTTCACAAAAGCTTGGAGTAAACTGCCAGTTGGAGTGGATAGAAAAAAACCACTAACTGAACTTTATTCACCAGATGTTATTAATAACATTGTAGCAGGATTAGATACTGCGAACAGGTGGGGAGTAAAAGAGGGAGAACTTTCTAGAGCATCTAAAATCATCAATGCTCAATTCTTAAATAGAATTACAAGGGAATACATTGATGATCAGATATCTGTTGATGAAGCGGTTAAAAAAATTAACGCAGAATTAGCAAAATTCTAGCAAATATATTTCTTAAAAGCGGATAATAGGATATTATCCGCTTTTAGATGAGCACCGCACTATCAAAAATAGAAAAAAGGACGGCATACACGCTTCTTTTACCTGCTGTATGCTTGGTATTTGCAATAATTTTATTTCCGATTTTTGCAAATGTTTGGATTAGTTTCAAAGAAGTTGGACTCAAAGACATAAGAATTCCCGAGCCAAGGGCAAAAAAAATTGTTAAAAATATACAGAATAACAATTCTGAATTAAAAATTATCTATAAACTAAGAAATAGCTCATTAATCCAAGATATAAGGGAAGTTAAATTTTCAGATAAATTTCCTAAAAATATTAAACCAATTAATTTGGATAAAAGATGTGAATTCAAATCACAAAAAATTAAATGTATTTTTGGGAATTGGGAGGCAGGTTATCGTGAAAATTTTGAAATTATAATCAAAGACAAAAATAACAGTGCTATTAACAGTCAAAAAATTAAATCTAATGTACCAGATTTAAATGGAAAATCTGACAATATTTTATTGACTACAGAATTTACTCTTAAAAACT
Organism: uncultured Pelagibacteraceae bacterium; assembly: GCA_902537845.1. Lineage (GTDB taxonomy): Bacteria > Pseudomonadota > Alphaproteobacteria > Pelagibacterales > Pelagibacteraceae > Pelagilacustribacter. The sequence continues at coordinate 23,525 of CACBDC010000010.1, read as the reverse complement.
TTAAAAATGTTTTCTTTAATAACAATTTTTCTGAGCTTTTGATGACAACTTTTTACTTTACTTTTTTTGGAACATTTGGCGCTATTTTACTTGGTATATTTGCTGCCCAACTAGTAAACCAAAAATTTTATGGCAGATCATTTATGCGAAGTATATTACTTTTTCCTTATGTAGGTCCTGTGGTTGCCCTGGCTTATACTTGGACCTTACTCTTGGACCCGAATAGCGGTACTATTAATTCTCTTCTTGTAAGCTATGGGATTATCGAAAAACCTATAAATTTACTAGGGCAAAAGTATTTAATTTTCAATTTTCTAGGATTTGAGTTTAAACTTAGATTAGCATTAACTACAGTTATATTTTTTGAGATTTGGCGATACTTTCCATTAGCTTTTTTGTTTATATTAGCAAGATTACAAGCCATTCCTAAAGACCTTTATGAAGCTGCTGATGTAGACGGTGCCGGACCTTTTAGAAAATTTTTTTATATCACACTCCCACAAATTACAGCAATTTTATCTATTTTATTTATGATTAGATTTATTTGGAACTTCAACAAATTTGAAGACATTTTTTTATTAACCGGAGGCGCTTCGGGGACGTTAACTTTACCAATTAGTGTTTATCAACAAGGATTTGCTATATCAAATATTGGAATGGGCTCAGCAGTCTCAATAGTAATCGTATTATTACTAATAAGTTTTATGATTATTTATTTTAGATTGATTGGAAAGAGGGCAAATGAAATTTAAAGCTTTAATAATAACTTTATTTGCATCGTCAATTTTTTTAGCAACAATTATTGGTATTTGGACAATAATGGCAACCTTACAGGGTTTAAATTTTACAAGCCTTAACTTTAATTTTAATCTCTTATTATCATTTGGATTGACTTTTATATCTATATTTATTGGGAACAAATTTAACAATCTATTAAAGATTTTTATATTATCCTTATTATTTACTTTCTTATATACATTTCTGAATGAAAACTCTCCTCTGTGGTTTACGGCAGGTATATTTTTATTAATTTTATTTTTTACAAATAAATTAAAAAAATACGATTTGAAATATTTAAATCAAGATTTTATATTTGAAAAAATTGTGTTTGAGTTTCTATCTTTATTTGCAATAATATTTTTTGCATTAGTCATATTATTTCCTTTTTACATTATGTTTGTTACTAGCCTTAAAACGCAGACCGCTCTATTGATTAATCCTCTTGATTTAAGTATTGATTTTTCGAAAAATATTTTTGAAATATTTAAATCGTATTTTGTTATTTTCAAAACATATGATTTCGGTAGATATATTTTAACAAGTTCTTATGTTTCAATTGGAACTGTTCTAATCACTTTATTATTTTCTATTCCAGCCGCTTATGCAATTGCAAGATTAAATTTTTTTGGGAAAACTTTTCTCTCAACTTCAATATTGATAATCTATATGTTTCCAGCTATAGTATTAGTAATTCCATTATATACTGTTTTTAGTCAACTTGGCTTGAGAAATTCATTAGAGGGATTACTTATTGTTTATACAGCAACTACTTTACCTGTAGCAATTTATATGCTTCAGGGTTACTTTAGAAGTATACCCAAAGAAATTGAAGAGGCGGGACTAATTGATGGACAAAACTGGTTTGGAATAATAATTAAAATAATTATACCTCTTAGCTTACCTGCTATTGCTTCAGTATCATTGTACGTATTTATGATAGCTTGGAATGAATTTTTGTTTTCACTAATGTTTTTAGATAATCCAAAATCATTCACACTATCCAGAGCTATAAACCATTTAACCGGTGATGCTGAAACACCAAGGCAATATTTAATGGCTGGATCAGTGGTAGTCACTTTGCCAATACTTTTAATTTTTGTATATTTCGAAAAATATTTAGTAAGCGGATTAACAACTGGAAGCGTAAAAGGATAATGAATAACACAATAAAATTTGCAAAAAAAACCTTAATAAATAATAGAAGATCAAATTATACTTTACCCACTAATACTAAACTTTATCCAGCTCAGTGGAATTGGGACTCAGCTTTTATTGCGTTAGGATATTCTAATTTTAATTTAGATTACTCATTTGAAGAAATTGAAACTTTAATTTCTGGACAATGGGACGATGGAATGATTCCACATATTCTTTTTCATGTTAAAGATTTAAATTATACGCCTAACTATAAAGCTTGGAATTGTGGTGGAAAAATTTCCTCATCTGGAATAACTCAACCACCAATATTAGCAAGTATCTTAAGGATAATTATTGAGAGAAAAAAATTTTCAAAAAAAAAGATAAAAAAGTATCAACCTTTGATATTAAAAATTAAAAAATATTTAGAATGGTTTATAAGATACAGAGATCCAAAAAGAACCGGTTTAATTTCTATACTTCATCCATGGGAAAGCGGGTATGATAATTCTCCTTTATGGGACAAACCTATGAGCAAAATTAAAATAGACTCAAAACTTAGCTACAAAAGAAAAGATAATAAAATTGTTAAAAAAAGTCAAAGACCATTAAAAATAGATTACGATAGGTATGTAACGATTAAAAATCACTTAAGGCAATTGAATTATGATCCTAAAAAACTTTACTTCAAATCAAAATTTAATGTTGTTGATGTAGGATTTAACTCACTTTTTTTAAAAGCTTTAAAAGATTTAGATTTTTTACTTAAATTTATAGGTAAAAGGAGCTCTTTGTTAAAAAAATATATTCTTTTAAATGAGAGCAAACTTGTAAAATTATTTAATTCAAAAAAAATGAAATTTAAAAATAAAGATCTTAAAAATAATACTTCAGTAGAAATACCGTCAATAACTAATTTTTTTATGTTATTTGCTGATTTAAACAATAATTTGATTAATAGAAGATTAATTCAAAGTTTGAAAAAATATTATAAAAACGAGAAATATTTTTTTCCTTCAATAGGCTCTAAGCATAAATCTTTTGAGGAAAAGAGGTACTGGAGGGGACCGGTATGGGTAAATTGCAACTGGATTATTTATCAAGGATTGAAAAATAAAGATAAAAAATTCGCAGAAATTATAAGAAAAAAGACTATTAATTTAGTCGAAAGAAAAAAATTTCGAGAATATTATAGTTGTAAGTCAGGGTTAGGAATGGGTGCTAAAAATTTTTCTTGGACTGCTGCCTTATATCTTGATTTTAAACTTAATAGATCTTGAAATCTGATATATATCTTAAAATACCTAAAAAAAAATGGAATTTAAAAAATATAATCACGTTAAAGAAGAAAAAAAAATCTCAGATTTTTGGATTAAAAAAGGTTTATTTAAACCAAAAAAAAGTAAATCAAATAAAAAATTTTCCATAGTAATTCCTCCGCCCAATGTAACTGGGAGACTACATATGGGACATGCTTTAAATAATAGCCTTCAAGACGTTTTAGTAAGATTTAACAGGATGAAAGGCTTGGAAACTCTATGGCAGCCCGGAACTGATCATGCTGGAATCGCAACTCAGGCAGTTGTAGAAAATAACCTATTAAAAGAGGGAATTAAAAAAAATGATTTAGGAAGAGAAAAATTTATTCAAGAAATTTGGAAATGGAAAGAAGATTCAGGTGGAATTATTTTAGATCAACTTAAGAAATTAGGCTGTTCTTGCGATTGGTCAAGAACTAGGTTTACTATGGATAAAGATTTGTCAAAAGCTGTAATAAAAGTTTTTGTTGATCTTTATAACAACAAACTAATTTATAAGGATAAAAAATTAGTTAATTGGGATACTAAACTTCAAACTGCTATTTCCGACTTAGAAGTTATTCAAAAAGATGTTCAATCCCAATTATATTATATTGATTATTCAATTGAGAACTCTGATCAAAAAATCACAATCGCGACTACCAGGCCAGAAACTATGATGGGAGATACCGCGGTAGCTGTGAACCCTAATGACAAAAGATATATTAATCTAATTGGAAAAAATGTTCTAATTCCAATTGTTAATAGAACTGTAAAAATTATTTCTGACCATTATGCAGATCCAGAACAAGGTTCAGGAGCTGTAAAAATTACACCAGCACATGATTTTAATGACTACGAAGTTGGTAAGAGAAATAAATTAGAAATAATAAATATTTTTGAAAAAAATGGGAAAATAAATAGAAATGGGGTTAAAGAGTTTCATGGTTTAGATAGATTTGAAGCAAGAAAGCTTTTGATTAAGAAGTTAAAGGAAATAGGTTCCCTAGTAAAAATTGAAAATATTAATAATAAAGTTCCATATGGAGATAGATCCAATACTATAATCGAACCTCTTTTAACTGAACAATGGTTTGTAGATGCAAAAAAATTATCAAAAAAACCTATAAAGATAGTTAAAGAAGGTAAAACTTCTTTTTTTCCAAAGAATTGGTCGAAAACATTTTTTCAATGGATGAATGAAATTGAGCCCTGGTGTATATCAAGACAAATTTGGTGGGGGCATAGAATACCTGTTTGGTATGATGATGATAATAATATTTTTGTAGCTGAAAATAAAAAAGGTGCAGAGGTACTAGCAAAGAAAAAAAATAAAAATAATAAATTTAAACTTAGACAAGAAACTGATGTTTTAGATACATGGTTTTCATCAGCATTATGGCCTTTCGCAACACTTGGATGGCCAAACAAAACAAAAGAGCTTGAAAAATTTTACCCAACTTCAGTTCTTGTAACTGGTTTTGATATAATTTTCTTCTGGGTAGCAAGAATGTTAATGATGGGAAATTATTTTAAAAAAAGTACTCCATTTCATAAAGTATATGTTCATGCGTTAGTAAGGGACGAAAAAGGTCAGAAAATGTCAAAATCTAAAGGTAATGTGATTGATCCATTAGATCTTATAAATGAATATGGAGCAGATAGCTTAAGATTTACTCTAATCTCGATGGCCTCACCGGGAAGAGATGTAAAATTATCAAAAGATAGAGTTACAGGGAATAGAAATTTCATAACAAAAATTTGGAGTGCAAATAATTTTTTAAAACTAAATAATTGCAAATTAGGTAAAAAGATAAATCTTAGTTCTATTAAACTTCCAATAAATCAATGGATTTATTGTGAGTTTCTAAAAACGCAAAATCTAGTTACTAAAAATATTGAAATATTTAGGTTTGATGAAGCCTCTAAACATGTATATCAATTTGTTTGGCATTCTTATTGTGATTGGTATTTAGAGTTTTTAAAACCTATTTTTAATTCAAAAAATAAAAATGAAAGTAAAGAGGCTAAGGCTTTCTCATCATTCATGATGGCAAATATCCTCAAAATTCTTCATCCTTTTATCCCATTTTTTACTGAGAACTTGTGGGCACTAAATGATTATAAAAAGATTTTTAATAATTTTTTAATTTCATCAAGCTGGCCAAATTATAAAAAATTGAAAAAATTTACTAAAAATCAAAATAATATTAATGATCTAATTGAATTAATTTCAAATATAAGATCTACAAAAGCAGAGTTAAAAATTACTCCAAAGTTATATTGCAACATTTCTTTTAATGAAAAGTCTAGTAAATTAAGAAAACTTGTTAATACAAATATTAACTTAATAAAACATATTGGAAGAGTACAGAACGTATTAAAAACCAAAACTAGAGATAAAAATTCCCTAGATATATTAGTTAAAAAAGAAAAACTTTCTCTTAATTTTAACGAAGATATTAATTTAGCCTCTCAAAAGGAAAGAATCTTGCAAAAAATAGATTCAATCGCTAATCAAATCTCTGGCCTGAATAACAAGCTTAAAAATAAGGCTTACGTGACAAATGCTCCTAGAGAAATTGTGCAAAATGATAAAAATTTAGTAAAAGAATTAACTATTGAAGATAGTAAATTAAGAAGTATTGTATCTAGTATAAATTAAAATGTCTAAATTTAATAAAAAAAAATTACCAAGCCGTCACACATCGTTGGGGCCTGACAGAGCTCCTCACAGATCATTTTATTATGCAATGGGGGAAACCGAAAAAGATGTTGCTAAACCCTTTGTTGGTGTTGTTTCGACATGGAATGAAGCTGCTCCTTGTAACACAGCGTTAATGAGACAAGCTCAATCAGTTAAAAAAGGAGTAAAGGAGACAGGAGGAACTCCAAGAGAATTTTGTACGATCACTGTCACAGATGGAATTGCTATGGGTCATGAAGGGATGAAATCCTCTTTAATTTCGAGAGAAATAATAGCTGACTCTGCTGAACTAACTGTGAGAGGACATTGTTACGATGCATTAGTTGGAATTGCAGGATGTGATAAATCTTTACCTGGATTAATGATGTCTATGCTGAGGTTAAATGTTCCAAGTGTTTTTATTTATGGTGGATCTATTCTACCAGGTAAATTTAAAGGAAAGGATGTAACAGTTGTTGATGTATTTGAAGCGGTTGGGAAACACTCATCTGGGTTAATGTCATTAGATGAGCTAAGAGAATTAGAATTAGTTGCTTGTCCAAGTGCAGGAGCTTGTGGCGGACAATTCACTGCTAATACTATGGCTTGCGTTTCAGAGGCTATTGGTCTTGCTCTCCCTTATTCAGCCGGAACACCGGCTCCTTATGAAGAAAGAGATAAATATGCTTTCAACAGTGGCCAAGCGGTAATGAATTTATTAGAGAAAAATATTAAACCTAGAGACATAGTAACAAAAAAAGCCTTAGAGAACGCGGCAACAATTGTTGCTGCCACAGGTGGTTCAACGAATGCTGCATTACATCTTCCAGCGTTAGCAAATGAGGTAGGGATAAAGTTTGATTTAATGGATGTGGCAAAGATTTTTAAAAAAACACCATATCTTGCTGACTTAAAGCCTGGTGGAAAATATGTAGCTAAGGATATGTGGGAAGCTGGCGGTGTTCCTATGTTATTAAAAACTTTATTTGACGGAGGATATATTCACGGCGAGTGTATGACAGTTACAGGTAAAACAATGAAAGAAAATTTAGCTAATATTAAGTTTAATACTAACCAAAAAGTTTTAAGAGAATATAATAACCCACTTTCTCCAGACGGTGGAGTTGTTGGATTAAAAGGTAATTTAGCTCCGGAGGGGGCAATCGTAAAAATTGCAGGATTAAAAAAATTACAATTTACAGGCAAAGCTAGATGCTTTGATAATGAAGAAGATGCAATGAAAGCAGTACAGACAAAAAAATACAAAGACGGAGATGTAATAATAATCAGATATGAAGGTCCAAAAGGCGGTCCTGGAATGAGAGAAATGCTTTCAACAACTGGAGCTATTTATGGACAAGGCAAAGGTGAAAAAGTTGCACTTATAACTGATGGAAGGTTTTCAGGAGCTACTAGAGGTTTCTGTGTCGGTCACGTTGGTCCAGAAGCTGCAATGGGTGGTCCAATTGCACTTCTTAAAAATGGAGATGTTATAGATATAGACGCAAAAAAAGGATCAATTAACGTAAGACTTACTAGCGCACAATTAAAATCTAGAAGAAAAAAATGGAAAGAAAAAAAATCAAGTTTTGGATCTGGAACTATTTGGAAATATGCTCAAACAGTAGGACCAGCTTATCTCGGCGCTCCTACACATCCAGGTAAGAAAAAAGAAGTTAAAGAATATTCAAAAATTTAATGAAAATACGTCCAGTAATTTTATGTGGCGGTTCTGGAACAAGACTCTGGTCCGATAAAAAACATCATCAACCAAAGCAGTTTATTGATTTTGGAAACTGGACGTTATTTGGAAAAACTCTAGAGAGGATAAAAAATTCAATATTTGATTATCCAATAATAAGTACTAATAAAAAATATATAAGTGAAATTAAAAAACATTTAAGATTAAAAGACTTTAAAAAATATAAAATTATTCTTGAACCAGCTAAAAAAAATACTGCTCCTGCTATACTCAGCTCTGCACTAATAAAAGAAATACCTGAAAACCAGCCCTTAATTTTTTTAACATCAGATCATTTAATTGAGAAAACAAACCTATTTAATAAATCTATAAAACGACACCAAAAATATTTGACGGATAAAAATATCTTTATATTTGGTATTAAACCAACTAATCCTTCATCTGAATTTGGTTATTTTTTTTCAAAACGGGTAAGTAAGAAATACAAGGTTTCAAAATTTATTGAAAAACCAAATTTAGAAAAAGCAAAAAAAATCATTAAAAAAAATGCTTATTGGAATTCAGGAATGTTTTTTCTTACAAAAAAATCAATAATTTATAATTTCAAGAGGTATCAAAGCAGAAATTTTAATTATTGTTTGAATTCTGTAAATAAATCAAAATTCAAAAATAATATTTATTATCTAAATAAAAATTACTTTTTAAAGTGTAAGACAATTTCTTTTGATTACGCAATATTGGAAAAATCAAAAGATATAAATTCTATAAACTTAAATATACCTTGGTCTGATCTAGGTAGCTGGAAAGAAATTTGCAAAGTCTATGATAAACTAAAGACTAAATATCAAAAAAAGAAAAATATTTTTTACAGACCTTGGGGCAGGTATACAAACCTGTACAGTGGTAAAAACTTTTTAATTAAAGAACTTTTTGTTAAACCTAAAGGGGTTTTAAGTCTTCAAAAACATTACCATCGTTCTGAACATTGGATTGTTACTCAAGGAACTCCAAAAATAACTCTCAACAAAAAAAAATTTTTTTTAAAAACTAATGAAACTGTTTATATTCCAGCAAAATCTATTCACAGAATAGAAAATCCATATAAGAAACCGGTAAAAATAATTGAAGCTCAATTAGGATCAATTTTGAAAGAAACTGATATAGTTAGATACCAAGATATATATGGTAGAGTTAAATAATTTCTAGTTCAATTGGTGTGTGATCTGAAGGTTTTTCTTTGGATCTTGGTTTCTTATTTATATTAATTGATTTTATATTTTCAATTAAACTATTTGAAAGTAAAAAATGATCTATTCTCATACCATAATTTTTTTGCCAGGAACCTGCAAAATAGTCCCAAAAGGTATACTCTTGTTTTGTTTTATTCTTCAATCTATAAACATCTTTAAAACCTAAGTTAATTAATTCTCTATATTTTTTTCTGATTTCCAATCTACCTAAAGCATCGTTTTCATATCTTTTAAAATCATGAACGTCTATTTCTTCAGGAATAATATTAAAATCCCCTGCGATAAGAATATTTGAGTTTTTTTGAATTTTCTTTGTAACATTTGATATAAATGTTTTTAACCACTCTTTTTTATATTCATATTTTTCTGTATCTACTGGATTTCCATTTGGAACATAAATATTTATAAGTTCTATCTTTTTTTTTTTAAATTCTAACTCAGCAGTAATTATTCTAGATTGTTTTAAATCATCTTTTATGAAATTATTATTAATTTTATCTAATTTATGTTTTGAAATAATAGCAACACCGTTGTAACTTTTTTGACCAAATACATATGATATGTAACCTAAATTCTCAAATTCATTGGTAGGAAAATTTTCATTTTGTGTTTTAATTTCTTGCAACAAGAGTACATCAGGGGCAGAGTCTTTAATATAATTTTTAATATTTTCTATTCTTGCTCTAACAGAGTTAACGTTCCAAGATATAATTTTCATTAAACAGAGAAAGAAAGGCCACAACCGCAAGAAGCAGTAGCTTTAGGATTATCTATTACAAATGACTCCCCAATCATCTCTTTTTTGAAATCAACTACAGATCCAGAAATTATATCAAGTGATGATTTATCAATAATTGCTTTTCCAAATATAATATCATCTCTATTAGATTTTGAGTCAAAACCAAAGTTATACTTAAAACCAGAACATCCACCTCCCTGAACGGTGATTCTAAAATATTTTTTTTCCCCACCTTTTGTAATCAAATTTATTTGATTTAAGGCTTGATCAGTAAAATTTAATTTCTTTTCCATAAACGATATATATTTAGTATATAATCTATGTAGTAAGCATGCAAAAAAAATCAATTGGAAAATTATCAAAATTTGCCGTTCCTTTAGTGTCTAAAGGAAGATTTTTTAGGGAAAAAAAAACTAATTTAAGGAATGATTTTCAACGAGATAGAGACAGAATTATACATTCTACTGCATTTAGAAGATTGAAGCACAAGACTCAAGTTTTTGTAAACACATCTGGTGATCACTTCCGGACAAGAATTACACATTCTCTTGAAGTATCTCAAATAGCTAGAACGCTTTCTAAATATTTTAATTTAAATGAAGATCTGTCAGAAACCTTAAGTTTGGCACATGACCTAGGTCATACTCCATTTGGCCATGCCGGAGAAGAAGCTCTAAATGATTGTATGAAAAATTATGGTGGATTTGATCACAACATACAAACTTTAAGAATTATAACAATTCTAGAAAATAGATATTATGATTTTAAAGGTCTCAATCTTTCAATTGAAACATTAGATGGCTTAATTAAACACAATGGTCCAATTAAAAATATGACCAAATTTAATAAGATTTTAGGAAATAATTTTTTCAAAAAAAAAATTAATTTTACATTAAATTCATCCCTCGAGGCTCAAATTGCTTCTATATCAGACGATATAGCATACAATAGTCATGATCTAGAAGATGGATTGAAATCCAATTTATTTGATTTAAACCATTTAACAGACATACCAGTACTTAATAAAATTGTATCAAAACATAAAAAAAAATTAAAAAGATACTCCATTGATTTAATCATAAGGCAAATAATAAGAGAAATAATTAATGAAATGGTAAGTGATGTTATTAAAACTACCAAAAAAAATATAAAACGTTATAAGGTAAAAAATTTAAACGATATTTATCGAACAAAAAATCAACTAGTTGCATTCTCTCAAAAAATGCAAAAATTTGATAATAAAATAAAAAGTTTCTTAAAACATAAAATGTATTTTCATAAAAACGTTAATTCAAAGACTAACTTTGGAAGAAAAGTAATAACAAGCTTGTTTTTAAAAATAAAAAGAAATCCAAAAAAATACATAAATGTAAAAAAATACGGCAATTCAAATATAGATCGAATAATTTGTGATTATATTGCTGGTATGACCGATAGATATGCAATAAATCTATATAATAAATTATAATGAATATTTTTGAATACCATTTATCTGAAATAAGGAAAATAATTCTTTCTGAAAAAGATTCTCTTAATTTAGAAGTTATTGAAAATTTACAAGGCGTAAATTTGGAAATACCCCCTGAACAATTTAACTTTGATTTATCATGTAATATTGCAATGGTTCTTGGTAAAAAAAATAAGATAAATCCAAAAACTTTAGCTTTAAAATTAAAAGATATTTTTATAACTAAAATAAATAATTTTTCAGAAATCGATATTGCTGGCCCTGGCTTTTTAAACATTAAACTATCAAAATCTGCCTTGATAAAAAATATAAATGCAATTTTAAGTAATAACGCTTACGGCTCCACTTTTAACAGCGAAACATATAATATTGAGTTTGTCTCTGCTAACCCCACTGGTCCAATGCATGTAGGTCACTGTAGAGGTGCAATTTATGGCGATGTCTTAGCAAATTTATTAATGTTTAATGGAAACAAAGTAACTAAAGAGTACTATATAAATGATTATGGTGGTCAAATTAGAAACTTTGTTGAGTCTGTTTATTTTAGAATAGTAGAGATAAAATATAAAAAAGAATTTCCGAAAAAAGAAAATTTATACCCTGGTCTTTATATAAAAGATATTGCTGAGAAAATTGTAAAGGAAAATGATAAAACTGATTTTAGTGAATTTGAGAAAAATTTCGAATTTTTAAAAAAAGAGTCACTAAAGTACTCTATGGAATTAATCAAAAACGATTTAAAGCTTATGGGTATTTCCCATGATAATTTTTTTTCTGAAACAGAAATGGTAAATAAAGATTTAGTCAACAAGGCTGTTAAAAAGCTTAAGGAAAGAAATTTTGTTGAAGAAGGTTTTCTTGAACCACCAAAAGGAGAAACAAATGTTAATTGGAAAAAAATTAAAAGATTAATTTTTAAGTCAACCTTATTCGGCGATGATACCGATAGAGCGCTTCAAAAAAATGATGGAACCTGGACATATTTTGCAAATGATGTTGCTTACCATATGGATAAAGTAAATAGAAATTATAAAAATTTAGTAAATATTCTCGGAGCAGACCACACTGGCTATGTAAAGAGAATTACAGCTGCAGTTTCAGCCTTATCTAATAACAATATCAAACTTAACTGTAAAGTTTGCCAATTAGTAAAACTATACAAAAATGGTGAACCATTTAAAATGTCAAAGAGAGCAGGTGAATTTATTTCAGCTGAAGATCTTTTACAAGAAGTAACAAAAGATCAAATAAGATTTATGATGCTTAACAGAAGTAATGATGTTGAATTAGATTTTGATTTTGACAAAGTAAAAGAAAAAACCAAAGAAAATCCTGTTTTTTATGTTCAATATGCTTATGCACGAATTAATTCAATAATGAGAACTCTAAATTTGAATTTTGACTTAAAAATTGAATTAAACGAGAATAATTTTCAATTATTTCAAATTGAAGAAAGAATTATAAGAAAAGTATTTGAATGGCCAAAAATTATAGAGTCTTCCACAAAAAAATTTGATTTACATAAAATACCTTTTTATCTTTATGAACTTTCTACATTATTTCATGCGTATTGGAGTAAAGGCAATGAGGATAAGAAATATAAATTTATTGAAAATGAAAGATTAAAGAGACCGGAGATTTTAGTTATAATTAATCTTGTTGCATTAGTAATTCAAAACGGTATGAAAATTTTAGGTGTTTCTTTACCTAATAAAATGTAATGAAAAAATTAATAAATATATTGTTTTTTATAATAATAATCTTCTTTTTTTTTAATACTTTTAAATTCTATTCCTCCAAAAAAAACATTGAAACCAAAGATTATAATAGAAACAATATAGATCAGATTATTAATACAAAAATTACAAATCTACCTTTTTTAGCTAACGACACACATAATGTAATTGAATTTAATGACGGTTTTTCAAACAATATTAAAAACGATAAGCCGCGAAATTTTTGGAATTTGTTAAAAACTAAATGAAAAAAAAAGCAATAATAATCAGCATTGAAGGTTACAATTTAAGTAAAAAAGAAAAATTACTTTTATCTTGTGAAAAGCCATGGGGGTTAATTTTATTTAGAAGAAATATATATTCCCACAGTCAAATTAAAAAATTAATCATTGACATTAAAAAAACTACAAAAGACAAAAACTTCCCAATCTTGATTGATGAAGAAGGCACCAATGTCTCAAGGTTGGATAATTTAATTAATCATAATATTGATGCTAAATTTTTTGGTAATTTATATGAAAAAGACAAAAAATTTGCAATTAACTTATACAAAAGTTATCTGATTTCACTTTGTAATTATTTAAAAAATATTGGGATAAATATTAACACTATACCAGTCCTTGATGTTTTAAGAAAAAATACAAATAAAATAATAAGCAATAGAAGTTTTTCAAATAAAACCAAAATAGTAAAAGAACTTGGTGATGTCTGTATTAAAACATGTAATTCTTTAAAAATAATTCCAATAATAAAACATATACCAGGGCACGGTTGTTCAAAAGAAGATAGTCACCTTAAAACGCCAATAGTAAAAATTAATCAAAAAATACTAAATAATGTTGACTTTTATCCATTTAAGTCCTCACCGGCTAAAATTGCTATGACATCACATATTGTTTATTCTAAAATTGATCCAAAAAATGTTGCCACTTTTTCAAAAAAAATCATAAAGAATATAATTAGAAAAAAAATTAAATTTAAAGGTATCTTAATTTCTGATGATATTTCTATGAAAGCATTAAAATTTGATTTAATAACAAATGCAAAAAAATCATTAGAAGCTGGTTGTAATTTAGTTTTGTATTGTGCAGGAAATATTAAAGACAACTTTAAATTGATTAAATCTGTTCCTTATATTGACAAATTTACTTCAAAAAAAACATCAGAAATTTATAGAATTTTGAGGTAAAATTATTTATGGAATCAAATAATATAAATCAAATTTCGATTAATATTCCAAATTATACTGGACCTTTAGAGACCCTATTAGATTTGGCTAAAACGCAAAAAGTTGATCTAGCAGAAATATCAATCACGCAATTAGCTGACCAATTTTTAGAATTTATAAAAAAAAATAAAAATTTAAATTTAGAAACAGCTTCAGAATATTTATTAATGGCTACATGGCTGGCTTATTTAAAATCAAAATTACTTTTACCAGAGGAAGATGATGATGATTTCAAAGCGCTTGAAGTTGCTGAAAAACTTAAATTACAACTTAAAAAACTTGAACTTATAAGAATTTTATCCGATCAAATGCTTCAAAAGAAAAGGCTAGGTGTTCATATTTTTACAAGGGGAATGAAAGGTGGAATTAGATCTATAAACACACCTGTATATGATGTTTCTCTATATGAACTACTTAAAACCTATGCAGGTATACAAATGCAAAAATCTTTTCAAAATATTAGTATTCCAAAATTACCTGTACTTACAACTGAAGAGGGCATAAAACAAATAAAAAACAAATTAAATACAATTATCGACTGGAAAAATATTATTGAACTAATTCCAGATTTTTATCTTTCAAATAAAATGAAAAAAACTGGAATAGCTGGAATCTTTGCCGCTAGTTTAGAATTAACAAAAGAGGGCATAGTAAAAGTTTCTCAAAAAAAAACTTTCGATAAATTAATGATTAAAAAATCATGATATGGCTAAAAAAAAAACAAATATAATAAATTTTCCTTCATCTCCTTCAAAATTAGAAAGGCAAGTCGAGGCAATACTATTTGCCGCCTCCGAGCCTCTTGATATTGAAACAATTGAAAAAAGAGTTCAACAAAGCGCAAATATTAAAAAAATTTTAAATAATATTCAGTCAATTTATAAAAATAGAGGTATAAATTTAGTTTGCATTAAAAACAAATGGTCTTTTAGAACAGCAGAGGATTTATCAAAATTAATGTCCCTTCAAAAATCTACTCAAAAAAAACTTTCCAAAGCTACAATAGAAACTTTATCTATCATAGTTTATCATCAACCAGTGACAAGATCGGAGATAGAGGAAATAAGAGGTGTTTCCTTTGCCTCTAACACTCTGGAAATATTACTTGAATTGGATTGGGTAAGACCTGCCGGTAGAAAAGATGTACCTGGAAAACCAATTCAATATGCTACTACAGAAAATTTTTTAAATCACTTTAATATACAAAAACTTTCTGATTTGCCTACTATTGACGAGCTTGGTTCTGCTGGCCTTATAGACACCTCGAATATAGATAAATCTATTTTTGGAACAGGTAAATTTTTTAAAGAGCAGTCTATAAATGAAAAACAAAAGAATATTTATGAAGATATTGATGAAGCTATAAAAAAAGCTCCAGACGAAGAAAAATAAACGTATTTATTTCAAGTAAATTATTGTATATAATTTTGTTATGGGAAATATTGGTTGGACAGGTATAATTATTATCGCAATTTTGGTTGTGATTTTGTTTGGTAAAGGAAAGATTTCAAGCATTATGGGTGACCTTGCAAAAGGGATTAAAAGTTTTAAAAAAGGTATGTCTGATGATAATCCTTCAAGCAATGATACATCAGATAATAACTCTGATAGCTCAAACTCTGAAAATAAATAACCTTAAATGCCGCAAATTGGTTGGTTAGAGATTTTAGCAATAGTCATTATTGCAATATTGGTTTTAGGACCAAAAGAATTTCCTATAGCTTTAAAAAAAATTGGTTCATACTTTGGAAAATTAAAAAATACACTTAGTAGCTTTCAAAAAGAAGTTAACTCTGTAACAGAAAACATTGATATTGAAAAAGATTTAAATAAACAAAAAAATATAAATAAAGAAAACGGCAAAAAAGATAATGAGTGATAACCATTCTTTTACAAGTCACTTCGTAGAATTAAGATCCAGATTAATAAAATCAATAATTTTTATCTTAATTGCTTTTATAATAGCTTATACTTTTGCTGAACATATTTACTCTTTTCTGGTAAGTCCTTATGCAGAAGCTGTAAAAGATGATCCAACCTCTAGACGATTAATCTTTACTGCATTACATGAAACTTTTATTACCTATTTAAAAGTTGCTTTTTTCACAGCAATTTTTTTTGGGAGCCCAGTTCTCCTTATTCAAATCTATAAATTCATAGCTCCAGGATTATATCAAAATGAAAAAAAAGCTTTATTACCTTACTTGATTTCAACACCAATACTTTTCCTATTTGGCGGTATGTTAGTTTATTACTTGGTAATGCCTCTA
The DNA here is from genome assembly GCA_902537845.1 of uncultured Pelagibacteraceae bacterium. Lineage (GTDB taxonomy): Bacteria > Pseudomonadota > Alphaproteobacteria > Pelagibacterales > Pelagibacteraceae > Pelagilacustribacter. Next base: position 7,231 of record CACBDC010000010.1, on the reverse strand, counting down.
GCTATTAAATTTTTTTTATCATTTGAAACGATAGGATCTAATACAAGTTTACCAATTCAACTAGAAGCTAAAGTTAACGAATATTTATCATTAGTAATGAGATTAATCTTCGCATTTGGAATTAGCTTTCAATTACCAATATTACTAAATCTTTTGGCAAGAATTGGAGTAGTGAATTCCGAATATTTAAAACAAACTAGGAGATATGTAATAGTAATTATTTTTACATTAGCAGCTATTCTAACACCCCCTGATCCAATCACTCAAGTTGGTCTAGCAATACCCCTTTTAATACTTTATGAGTTATCTATAATAACAGTTAAATTCACCGAAAAAAAAAATAAAAAAGAAGATATAAAAGATGCATAACTTAAAAGATTTAAGAACAAATTTAAATATTTATAAAAAAAAATTTCAAGATCGTAATGTTAGTTTTGATGTAGAAAATTTCAAAAAAAAAGACTCATTAAATAGAGATTTAATAAGTAAAAAGGAGAAATTAGAACAAGAAAGAAAATTGTTATCTAAGTCTAAAGATAAATCTAATTTTTCAAAATCTAAAAAAATTTCTGAAGAGATTATTAAGTTAGAAAAGAAACAAAATCAGAGTCAAACTGATTTAAATAAAATTATTTTTTCTTTGCCGAACTTAGCCTCTAATGATGTTCCGATTGGGAAAGATGATAAATCTAATAAACTAATTAGGAAAGAAGGAGAACTAAAAAAATTTTCTTTTAATGTGAAGTCTCATATAGAATTAGGTAAAAAAGAAAATAGCATTGATTTTGAGACTTCCACAAAATTATCTGGCTCACGATTTGTTGTATTAAAAAATAAATATGCTTTATTAGAAAGAGCATTAATTAATTTTATGCTTGATACCCATGTAAATGAATTTGATTATACTGAAATATCACCACCGCTTATAGTCAAAGAGGACGTTATGTTTGGAACAGGACAGCTACCTAAGTTTGAAGAGGATCAGTTTGAAATAAAATTTGATAATTCTGAACAAAGAAAATTTTTAATACCTACAGCTGAAGTCGTTTTAACTAACCTTGTAAGGAAATCAATAATTGAAAAGAAACAACTTCCTATGAGATTTGTTGCTTCAACTCCTTGTTTTAGAAAAGAAGCAGGCAGTTATGGCAAAGATACCAAAGGAATGATCAGACAACACCAATTTTATAAAGTTGAGCTTGTCAGCATAGTAGAACCAATAAGATGTGAAAATGAATTAGATAGAATGTTAAGTTGTGCCGAACAAATTCTAAAAAAATTAGAAATCCCGTATCAAGTAATTCTTTTATCATCAGGAGATATGGGTTTTAGTGCTGAAAAAACTTATGATATAGAAGCTTGGATTCCCTCAGAAAAAAAATACAGAGAAATATCTAGTTGTTCATCTTGTGGTATTTTTCAAGCAAGACGTATGGGCGCAAAGTACAAATCTGAAAATGGGAACGATTTTGTTGGGACGTTAAATGGCTCTGGTCTCGCGGTAGGAAGATTGATGATAGCTTTATTAGAAAACAATCAAAACAAAGATGGTTCAATTAATATCCCAAATGTATTAAAAAAATACATGAATAATCTAGAAAAAATTTAATTATAATTTGCTTGTTTATCTAATATTTTTCATATAATTGTTTTTCATGAGCGGACAAGGAATTGCACAATTTATACCTCTAATATTAATCTTTGTTATATTTTATTTCTTTTTAATAAGACCTCAACAAAAAAGAGTAAAGGATCATAAAGCAATGGTCGAGTCACTCAAAAGAGGTGACGAAGTTATTACATCTGGTGGAATAATAGGGGTAGTTGACCGAGTTATGGAAGATGACCGTATTGAAGTAACGATAGGTGAGAATACTAAAGTTCAAATAATAAGATCTACAATTACAAGCCTGCTAAAAAAAGAAGAAGTAAAAAAATAATTCTTTTTCGTGTTAAACTTTTCTAAAATAAATATTTTTATAATTTATCTTATATTTATTGTTATAGCTACTTTTTCTTTTTTGAATCTACAGGAAAAAGATAATCGAATATTAGAAAAAAAAATTAATTTAGGATTAGATCTTCAAGGAGGGTCTTATCTCTTATTAGAAATAAATTCAGACAGTCTTGTTAAAGAAAAAATTCAATCAAAAGTAATACCAATCAAAAAACTTCTTAAAGATAATCAAATTAATTATAATGACTTTAAAATAAGTGACAAAAACCTTTCTTTGCAATTAGATAATATTGAAAAATTTGATTTATTATTTAATTCAAGAAAAGATAATTTAGTTAATCCATATATTGATAAATACAGATCTTTTGAACTTGAATATAAAAAAATTGATAATAATAAAATTAATATATCTTTTTCTAAATTTGGTTTGTTAACAATAAATAATTCTGCTTTAAAACAATCAATAGAAATAGTTAGGCGTAGAATTGATGACGTTGGAACAAAAGAACCTACAATTCTACAAAGAGGCGAAAAAAGAATTTTAGTAGAGTTGCCTGGTCTGAAAGATCCTGAAAGAATTAAAAATTTATTAGGTAAAACTGCTCAATTAAATTTTAGACTCGTTTCTGATAATAGTGAATTTGGTATTGAAGAACTTCTTTCAGAAGATGGAGAAAAACTTAATATAAGTAGAAGAATAATATTGAGTGGTGAAAATCTTATAGATGCCCAACCAAGTATACAAAATCAAAATAATGAGCCGACTGTATCTTTTACCTTAGATAGGTTAGGAGCTCAAAAATTTGGAAGAGCAACGACTGATAATGTTGGAAAAAGATTAGCAATAGTTCTTGACGGTGAAATTGTAAGTGCCCCTAATATTAATGAACCAATTACCTCAGGAAATGGAATGATCTCAGGAAATTTCACATTTCAAGAAGCTACTGATTTAGCTTTACTACTTCGATCCGGGGCATTACCAACTCCTTTGACAGTTGTTGAAGAGAGAACAGTTGGACCAGATTTAGGAGAAGATTCAATTAAGTCAGGAATTACATCTCTAATTGTTGGCTTCGTATTAGTAATAGTCTTTATGCTTTATAAATATAAAATTTTTGGGCTTATTGCGAATACAGCATTAATTGGAAATTTATTAATGTTAATTGGTATTCTTACAATTTTAGAAGCCACTTTAACTTTACCTGGAATCGCTGGAATTATTCTCACAGTTGGTATGGCAGTTGATGCAAATGTTTTAATTTTTGAGAGAATAAAAGAAGAACTGAAAACTGAAAAGTCAATTATACATGCTTTTGACTCTGGTTATTCTAGAGCAAAAATAACAGTATTAGATGCAAATGTTACAACTTTAATAGCAGCAATTATATTATTTGCTTTTGGTTCAGGACCAGTAAAAGGTTTTGCCATAACTCTAGGTATTGGAATTATTACTACTCTTTTTACTGCTTACTTTTTAGCGAGACATCTAACTTCGCTAGTAGTTCTTAACTCTAAAGATAAAGGAATTAAAATTTAATGTATAATTTCAATTTTTCATCAAAATTTAAAATTGCAAATATTTTTTCTTTAGTTTTATTTTTTACAAGTGTAATTTTAATATTTTTCAATGGATTAAATTATGGGATAGACTTTAAGGGAGGTACTCTAATTGAATTAAGATCAATAAATACAGAAGTTTCGACAATAAGAGATGCTCTTAAAAGTATGGACTTGGGCGATATAAATGTAAAAAAATTTGGAAAAGATGGGGACTTTTTAATCAAGGTTGAACAAAAAGGTGAAAGTAATAAATTTATTCCTGAAATAAAAAATAAACTTTCAGAAAATATAAATTCTGAAATAAATTTCAGAAGAGTTGAGAATGTGGGACCAAAGGTCAGTGCAGAACTTTTACAATCTGGAATTATAGCTATTTCATTATCTTTAGCAGCAATGCTTTTTTATATTTGGGTTAGATTTGAATGGCAATTTAGTATTGGATCAATTATTGCTTTATTTCATGATGTAATAATTACTCTTGGAATTTTCTCATTGCTTAAACTTGAGATTAACCTTTCAATTATTGCAGCAGTACTTACCATTGTTGGCTATTCGATGAATGATACAGTGGTAATATACGATAGAATTAGAGAAAACTTAGGAAAATTTCACAAACTAAGTATCAGTGAGATTGCTAATTTGTCAATAAATGAAACTCTTGCGAGAACAATAATAACTTCAATTACAACTTTACTTGCATTATTTTCTATATTTATTCTAGGTGGTGAAATTTTAAGAGGATTTTCTTTTGCTATGATATTAGGTGTATTGATAGGTACATATTCGTCAATTTTTGTTGCATCTCCAATATTAAAGTTTTTTAAAGTAAGTCATAAAACTCTTGAAAAAGAGGAAGAAAAAATAGTTCCTTAAATTAATAAAGATTTTGTGCAGCTACCATCGACAGTAACATTGGTAAAGAAAGAAGAGTATTTGTTCTCGAAAATAACATTGCAGTTTTGGCCGAAGCAGTTTTTTCTTCTTGAGAGCTCTCAATTATACCCAAAGCCTTTTTTTGACTCGGCCAGATCACAAACCAAACATTGTAAGCCATAATTATCCCTAACCACATTCCAATACCTATGGCTGTATTTTTACCTCCTGAGCCATCTAAACCTAATATCATTGCGCTATGAACGTATCCGTTTATCCACGCTAAAATTAAGCCAGAAATAACTGTTATTGCAGCTGCCCATCTGAAATAAAAGAGTGCAGCAGGGGCTATGATTTTACCTATAGCTGGTTTTTGCTCATCTGGTATTTTAGGCATATTAGGTATTTGAACAAAATTAAAATACCATAAAAGACCTATCCACATTATAGCAACAACCACATGAACAAATCTAAACAACCAACTCCAAAAAAGAGTATCAAAAGAAAATCCATCGCCAAAAAAATGCAATCCTAAGAATAACAAAATAGCTAAACCTAATGAGAGATGTATTGTTTTAGATAATGATTGCAGTATACCTGTCATGATTCTATTATAGCATAAATTTTTAAATCAGGCAGTTTTTTTCATCGAATTATCACCCATTATTTCTTTGATAAATTTACCAGTATAACTCTCTTTAATATTAGAAATTTTTTCAGGTGTTCCTTCGGCAATGATTTTTCCGCCATTTACACCACCCTCAGGACCCATATCAATAATGTGATCGGCAGTTTTTATTACATCCAAATTATGTTCAATCACTACAACAGTATTTCCAGTATTAGCAAATGCCTGAAGTATTTCTAGCAACTTTTTTATATCATGTGAATGTAACCCAGTCGTAGGTTCGTCTAATATGTATAAAGTTCTTCCAGTTGGTCTTTTTGATAATTCTTTAGCCAACTTAATTCTCTGTGCTTCACCACCAGATAAAGTCGTAGCCTGTTGACCAATTTTCATATAACCGAGACCGACATGTTTAAGGGTGATGAGTTTAGATCTTATCGATTGTATATTTTCAAAAAATTCACAGCCTTCATCAACAGTCATATCTAAAACATCTGCAATATTTTTATTTTTGAATCTTATTTCTAAAGTTTCTCTATTATATCTAGCTCCTTTACACGTATCACAAGGTATAAAAACATCGGGTAAAAAATGCATTTCATAAGTTATAACTCCATCACCTTCACAGGTTTCGCATCTTCCACCTTTTACATTAAAAGAGTATCTTCCAACTTTATATCCTCTAGCTTTTGACTCTGGTAATCCAGCGAACCATTCTCTTATAGGACCAAAAGCACCTGTATAAGTTGCAGGATTAGATCTCGGCGTTCTTCCAATAGGAGATTGATCTATGTCTATTATTTTATCAATCAATTCAGTTCCTTTAAAACCAGTAAATGCCTTCGGCACTTTTCGACTTTTATTTTTGTTCAAGATTAAATTAAAAGCGTTGTATAATGTATGTAAAATTAAAGTTGATTTACCACTACCCGAAACTCCTGTTACACAAGTAAAAGTACCTACTGGTATTTTTAAATTTACTTTCTTTAGATTATTTCCGCTGGCTCCACTTATTTCAATGAATCTTCCATTTTTTGCTAACCTTCTTTTTTTAGGAATTGGTATAAATTTTTTACCAGATAAATAATCACCGGTTATACTTTTCTGATTAGAAATAATTTCTTTGACAGTTCCATTAGCTACAATTTGCCCTCCATTCAATCCTGCTTCAGGTCCAATATCAATTATATGATCAGAGTTTTCCATTGTCTCTATATCATGCTCAACTACAATTACAGTATTTCCAAGATCCCTTAATTTTTTAAGTGCTTTAATTAATTTTTTATTATCTCTTTGATGAAGTCCAATAGATGGTTCATCTAAAACGTATAAAACTCCTGTGAGCCCTGAACCAATTTGGGAAGCTAATCTAATTCTCTGTGCTTCACCACCGGAAAGTGTACCAGATTCTCTTGAAAGAGTAAGATAATTTAGACCAACATTTAGTAAAAAATTTAGTCTTTCGTTTATTTCCTTTAGTATGTGTTGCGCAATTTTATTTTCACGCTCTGTTAAAATATTTTGTAAATTTTCAAACCATTTTTGAGCATCATCTATAGACTTTTCTGTAACTTCACTGATATTTAGTGAATTAATTTTTACACAAAGGGCCTCATCTTTTAACCTCAAACCTTTACATTTTTCACAATTTGTCTCACTTTGATATTGAGAAATTTCCTCTCTTTTCCATTCACTGTCAGTTTCCAAATAACGTCTTTCAAGGTTATTTACCACACCCTCAAAAGATTTTTTAGTTGTATAAGCTTCATAACCATCGTCATAAGAAAATTTTATTTCATCTTCATCTGAACCGTATAAGATAATATCTTGAATTTTTTTTGGTATTTTTCTCCAAGGATCTGCCATTGAAAATTTGTAATGTTTAGCAATAGATGCCAGCGTTTGTGCATAATATAAAGATGTTGATTTAGCCCAAGGCTCTATTGCTCCATCTTGAAGACTTTTTTTAGGATCAGATACAACTAAATTTGGGTCTACATTAAGATTATGTCCTATTCCCTCACATTCTTCGCAAGCTCCATATGGAGAATTAAAAGAAAAAAGTCTCGGTTCAATTTCCTCAATCGTAAAACCACTTTCAGGACATGAAAATTTTGAAGAAAAAGTAATAGACTCAAGTTTTCTATACTTTTTAGGGAGAGTTTCATTTTCATATTCAACTACTAGCAAGCCATTTGATAGATTTACAGCAG
>CACBDC010000009.1 GCA_902537845.1 uncultured Pelagibacteraceae bacterium | reverse complement strand
GGAGTTAAAAAAAATATTTTAAGATATTTATCAGATTTTAATTGCAGAGTTTCAGTTGTTTCTTGTAAAACTGTAGCTGCAGATATAATAAAATTAAAACCAGACGGTATCTTTCTATCCAACGGACCAGGTGATCCAGCTGCCACAGGCAAATATGCAATACCAATCGTAAAAGAACTCATTAAAAAAAATTTACCTATATTCGGTATTTGTCTCGGCCATCAAGTTCTTGCCCTAGCATTAGGTGCAAAAACAAAAAAAATGAGTATCGGCCATAGAGGTGCAAATCATCCAGTCAAAAATTTAATAAACGGAAATGTAGAAATAACAAGTCAAAATCATGGATTTGAAGTAGTAAAAAGTAGTTTAAAAAAAAATATACAAGTTACCCACCAATCTCTGTTTGATAATAGTATTGAAGGAATTAAATTAAAAAACAAACCTGTTTATTCTGTGCAGTATCACCCAGAGTCAAATCCAGGTCCACAGGATAGTGTTTACTTATTTTCAGAATTTATAAAAAGTATGAAAAAAAATGCCAAAAAGAAAAGATATTAAAAAAATTTTAGTTGTCGGTGCTGGGCCAATTATTATTGGACAGGCTTGCGAATTTGATTACTCAGGAACTCAAGCTTGCAAAGCACTAAAAGATGAAGGGTTCAAAGTAATTTTAGTTAATTCTAATCCAGCAACTATAATGACTGATCCAAATGTTGCAGATAAAACTTACATCGAACCTATTACAATAGAAGTACTTGAGAAAATTCTTATTAAAGAAAAACCCGATGCAATTTTACCAACCATGGGAGGTCAAACTGCATTAAATTTGGCAATAGAAGCAGAGAAAAAAGGGATCCTTAAAAAATATAAAATTGAACTAATAGGTGCTAACTCAAAAGCAATTTCAAACGCGGAAGATAGAAAAAAGTTTAGAAAAAATATGATCGAAATTGGTTTAGATCTTCCTAAATCAAAAATTGTAAATAGTTTTAATCAATCCAATAAAGCATTAAAGCAGATCGGTTTACCTGCAATAATAAGGCCGGCATTCACTCTTGGTGGACTGGGAGGCGGTATTGCCAAAAATAAAAAGGAGTTTTTTAAAATAATAAAGAGCGGACTTCATGAGTCACCTGTTAATCAAGTTTTAGTAGAGGAATGTCTGGAGGGCTGGAAAGAGTTTGAAATGGAAGTAGTAAGAGATAAAAATGATAACTGTATTATCATCTGCTCAATAGAAAATGTAGATCCAATGGGGATACATACTGGGGACTCTGTCACTATTGCCCCTGCTCTAACTTTAACCGACAAAGAGTATCAAGTTATGAGAAATGCTTCTATAGCTTGCCTTAGAAAAATTGGAGTAGAAACTGGAGGATCTAATGTTCAGTTTGCAATAAATCCAAAAAATGGAAGGATGGTAATAATTGAGATGAATCCAAGAGTTTCAAGGTCATCTGCTTTAGCTTCTAAAGCTACTGGATTTCCAATAGCAAAGGTAGCCGCAAAACTAGCGGTTGGATACACTTTGGATGAATTGAAAAATGAAATTACAAAAGTGACACCTGCCTCTTTTGAACCGACAATAGATTATATTGTGACAAAAATTCCAAGATTTACCTTCGAAAAATTCTCAAGCTCAGCTGCAATTTTGGGTACATCAATGAAATCAGTGGGAGAAGCGATGGCAATTGGTAGGAATTTTAAAGAATCTTTGCAAAAAGCTTTGATTTCTTTAGAAACAGGTTTCTCAGGATTAGATCAAATATTCAATCTCAATAAAAATAAAATAGAAAAGAAGCTTAAAGAAAATATTCCGAATAAAATTTTACTCGTTGCAGAAGCGATTAGAAAAAAAATAAATTTAAGTAAAATACATAAACTCTCAAATATAGACCCTTGGTTTTTAAGTCAAATAAAAGAAATCGTAGATAATGAAATAAAAATTAAAAAAAAAGGACTTCCAAAAACATTTCATGAATTCAATTACATTAAATCAATCGGATTTTCTGACAAAAAATTATCTGAACTCACAAATTCTCCGGAGTCATTTGTGAGAAAAAAAAGAACTGCACTAAAAGTTTTACCAGTTTATAAAAAAGTGGATACTTGTGCTGCTGAATTCAAATCTTTTACTCCGTATATGTATTCTTCTTATCAAAGAAATTTTTCCTCTTATACTGAATGTGAGTCTGACCCCTCTAGCAAAAATAAAATTATAATTCTTGGCGGGGGCCCAAACAGAATTGGTCAAGGTATCGAGTTTGATTATTGCTGTTGCCAAGCTAGTTTTGCTCTTAAAGAGGCTAAGTATGAAACAATTATGGTTAATTGTAATCCAGAGACTGTGTCAACAGATTACGATACGAGTGATAGATTATATTTTGAACCATTAATAGATGAATACGTCTTCAATATAATATTGAAAGAAAAATCAAAAGGTAATGTTAAAGGTATCATTACTCAATTCGGAGGTCAAACTCCTATAAAACTAGCAAAATTTTTGGACGAAAACAAACTTCCAATTTTAGGGACGCAATATTCATCGATTGATCTTGCAGAGGATAGAGATAGATTTAGAAATCTACTAAATAAGTTAAATTTAAATCAAGCTGAAAGTGGCATAGCAAAAACTTTTTCTCAAGCAATTAAAATTGCTGATAAAATAGGTTTACCTTTAATGGTAAGACCTTCATACGTACTAGGAGGTAGAGCAATGGAAATAGTTCATGAAAAAAGTCAACTTAAAAACTTTGTAAAAGAAGCATTCAAAGTTGCTGAAAAAAATCCAATCCTAATTGACAAATTCATTGATAATGCAATGGAGGTTGATGTTGACGCTATTTCAGACGGAAAAAATGTTTTTGTAGCTGGTATTATGCAACATATAGAAGAAGCGGGAATTCACTCGGGTGACTCTGCTTGCAGTCTGCCTCCTGTATCAATCAAATCTTTTTTAATAAAAGAAATTGAAAATCAAACAAAAAAATTAGCTCTAGCGCTTAAGGTCAAAGGTTTCATGAATGTTCAATATGCTATTAAAAATGATAAAATTTTTGTTATAGAAGTAAATCCTAGGGCTAGTAGAACGGTTCCGTTTGTTTCAAAAGCAAAAAATTTACCACTTGCAAAAATAGCTTCAAGAGTTATGGCTGGAGAAAAATTAACAAAGTTTAACTTAAAAAGTAAAACGAAAAATATGTTTGCAGTCAAAGAAGCTGTATTTCCATTTAATAAATTTCCTAACAGCGATCTTCTACTTGGGCCAGAAATGAAATCTACGGGTGAAGTAATGGGGTTTGATAAAAATTTTGGGATGGCATTTGCTAAAAGTCAAATTGCAGCATCCAATTCTCTTCCCAAAAAAGGTTTGGCTTTTATCTCATTGAAGAATAGTCATAAGGAGGAGGGGGTGCAATTAGCAAAACAATTAATAAAATTAAATTTCAAACTATGCGGGACTGGTGGCACCGCTGATTATATAAACCAGCATGGGATTCGATGTAAAAAAGTAAATAAAGTTAACCAGGGATCTCCGCATATAGTTGACGTTCTTAATGCAAAAAAAATAGCACTAGTAATTAATACTGGAGGGGGTAATAGTGAAGCTCAGTTAAGTGATGCGGTAGCCTTGAGAAGAGCTACCTTAGCCAATAAAGTCCCATATTGTACTAATATGTCGACTGCTAAGGTTTGTGTGGAAGGTATAAAATCTCTAAAATTAAGGGATATCAGCGTTACTTCTTTACAAGATATTTAGCTTTTAACTTTCCAATCAGTTTTAAAAGTTACATAATTTATTTGAATACATCTTCTCTCTTTTTTTATCTCTTTTTTTTCCATACCATGCCAAGTGTTTGGTCCACTTGTAAAGAAGTATCCATAATTATGTTTGTAAGGAACTGTTTTAACTTTATTTAATTTTGAATCGTAGAAATCTGTACCTAAATTTTCTGACTCATTGTGCAAGTTTATAAAAACTATTGAAGACATTAATTTTTCTTCAATATCACAATGAGGTTTCAACCAAAAACCTTCTCGGTCGCTAATTACCTCGAGTCTTACATAAGAATTACTTAAATCTTTTCCGATTAATGATCCTATCTTTTCATAAACTTTAGGTGATCTTAATTCTTCAATAAATTTTGTAAGATTTGGAAATTGACTCGAGTTTTCTTTAGTTACATAACATCTAAGTTTTTTTGCTTTGCCTCCATCTTTTATTCCTGCTCTAAAAGCTCCCTCTCCTCCATCTAAAGCTCTAGTGCCGTCATAACTTAAATTTTGTTTTCTTGGGTCGGCTACCTCAGTATTACAAATTTCATCAATTGCTTTTTGAGTCAATGGTTCATTGATCTCAAAATGCTTGAACGGTTCATTAAATAATTTTATTCGAGATTCTAACGATTTAAATAATTCCATTTGATTTCATTTTTTCTTTTATAATAGGAGCAATTCTATTTACTTCATCTAACTTATCATAACTCCAGTTGTCAATACTACCATTTAATCTTTTTGTAATACCTAATTTCTCAAATTGATCATAAAATCTATTGAATCTAAAACTTGGCCTAAAGGATTTCATCATTGCAACATAAACTGGTTTACCAGTTACAGCTGCTTCTGAAATCATAGATGTCGAGTCACAAGTAATAACTATATAATCAGCGATAGATAAAGAGCTCAGGTAAGCTTTTTTATCAACTGCCTTTACAACATAATGATTGAAGCCAAAAGCCTCGTTTGCCTTTTTTATAATATTCTCTGGAGTTCTATAGGAAGGAATAATGATTAATTTATATTTATCAGTTGTAAATAAAGTTTTTACTCTATTAAAAATTGAATTAATTTGTTTATCTGCAAAATCATAGTATTTATTTGGCCCTCCAATTACGAATGCTACTAATTGTTTTTTATTTTTTTTTATTTCTAAGTAGTTTGAATGTTCTGAAATTTCTTTTTTTGTTAAATAGTGTATCGCGCCTTTTGTAGTTATAACATTTTTCCCTTTTACGTTGTCATGCTCTGGACTTATTATTAAATCGAAATGCTTAAAAGATACTTTTGGGTCTTGGATGTGAATTGTAAAAATTTCCTTACCAAATCTTTTTTTTAAAGCTATTGAGGGTATTACGCTTTTTCTTCCGCAGGATATTATGATTTTGCTATCACAAACAAATTTTTCTGTTAATAAATTTTCAGAAATGGGTGTAAATTTCGGGGGTATAAAATTCCATATTGGTTTTAATTTAATTTCCTTGTGTTTGAAGGAAAGTTTTAAAGCTTTAGCTAAACCCTCAACCTGGCTCAACATACCGTGCATACCTTGTGTCAAAAGAAGTGCTTTTAATTCTAACATTCGTTACTATATAAACGTTTAAGTATGAATAATAAATCAACTAAACATACAAAAGTGTTAATTCTTGGATCTGGCCCAGCGGGTTATACAGCTGCTATTTATGCGGCTAGAGCGATGCTTAAACCGATACTTGTTCATGGTTCACAGCCTGGTGGACAATTAACTACTACCACTGACGTTGAAAATTACCCTGGCTACTCAAAGGTGATTCAAGGTCCCTGGCTTATGGATGAAATGAAAGGCCAAGCTGAAGCAGTAGGGACAGAAATGATACAAGATCATATAAGCAAAGTTGATTTAACAAAAAAACCTTTTACGGCAACAGGTGATAGTGGTCAAATTTATACAGCAGATAGTTTTATAATTTCAACTGGAGCACAGGCAAGATGGTTAAATTTAAAGTCTGAGCAAGAGTATAGGGGGTTTGGAGTTTCAGCTTGTGCTACATGTGACGGATTTTTCTTCAAAGAAAAAGAAGTTGCCGTAGTTGGTGGAGGAAACGCAGCTGTTGAAGAGGCGATGTTTTTAACTAAATTTGCCTCTAAAGTTTATCTAATTCATAGAAGAGATAAATTAAGAGCTGAAAAAATGCTTCAAGCCAAATTAAAAGCTAACAAAAAAATAGAAATTATTTGGGATACAGTGGTCGAGGATGTTATAGGTTCAAAGGAGCCAAAAACTGTTAATGCTTTAAAGATTAAAAATGTAAAAGATAGTAAAGTGAAAGATCTTAAGGTCGATGGTTTGTTTATTGCTATTGGTCATGATCCAGCGACGTCGTTGTTTAAAGATCAATTGAAAATGGATAAAGAAGGATACCTAATAACTCAACCTGACTCGACGGCTACAAATATTCCAGGAGTATTTGCGGCGGGTGATGTAAAAGACAAAATTTTCAGACAAGCTGTTACAGCTGCTGGTATGGGCTGTATGTCAGCACTTGAAGCCGAGAAATATCTCTCTGAAACTAATTAAGGCTATCACAAAAGCTTTTGATCCTATCCATTGCTTTCTTTAAATTATCCATTGAAGTAGCATAAGATATTCTAAAGTAACCATCTAAACCAAAAGCAGAACCTTGCACTACAGCGACCTCAGCTTTTTCTAATAATTTTTCTACAAAATCTTTATCAGTTTTAAGTTTTGTTTTTTTATTTAATAATTTTTTACAATTAGGAAAAACATAAAATGCTCCCTCGGGACTTAAGCAACTAATGCCCTTTATCTTATTTAAACTTTCAACTACAAAATTTCTTCTTTCTTTAAAAGAATTTGATCTCTCTAAAATAAAGTCTTGAGTTCCATTCAAAGCTTCTACTGCAGCTGCTTGACTTATAGATGTGGGATTACTTGTTGATTGTGATTGAATTTTAGCCATCGCTTTAATAATTTCTTTCGGGCCTGCAGCATAACCTATCCTCCAGCCAGTCATTGAGTAAGATTTACTCACTCCATTCATGGTTAAAGTTCTGCTTTTTAATTTTTCAATTTGGGCAATTGTAAAAAATTTAAAACCGTCATAAGTAATATGTTCGTAAATATCATCGCTTAAAATATATAAATTTTTATACTTTATTAAAATTTTTGATAAAGCTATAACCTCATCTTTAGTATAGCCAGAGCCTGTAGGGTTAGATGGAGAGTTAATAATTATCCACTTTGTTTTCTTTGAAACTGCCTTTTTTAATTTTTCTGGTGTTAATTTAAAATTATTTTTTTCATCACATTTAATTATTTTAGGTTTTCCCCCAGCTAACAAGACAATGTCAGGATAAGAAACCCAATAAGGAGCTGGAATAATTACCTCGTCACCTTTATTTATGGTTGCCATAAAAGCGTTATATAAAACTTGCTTCCCACCAGTACCAACTGAAATTTGATCAAGCTCATATGACAAATCATTTTCTCTAGAAAATTTTGCTTGGATAGCTTTTTTTAACGCTGGGGTTCCATCCACTGCAGTATATTTTGTATCACCTTTTTTAATCGCTTCTATTGCTGCTTCTTTAATATTATCTGGAGTATCAAAATCAGGCTCTCCAGCCCCTAAACCTATAACATCCTTTCCAGCAGCTCTCATTTCTCTAGCTTTTGAGGTAACTGCTATTGTAGGCGACGGTTTTATACGTTTTAAACTATTGGAAACTATGCTCATTGAAATTTATAATATAATTAATTTATTATTAACACAAAATGCAAAATACTTATCAAGAAAAATTAGCTGATCTAGAAGTTAATAACTCAAAAAAAATTAAGAAGTTAGAGGGAGGTATTAACTTTAAAATCAAAAGTGACTTTCAACCTAGCGGTGACCAACCAGAGGCTATAAAGCAAATATTAAAAAACTTAAAAGATAACAAACAAGAACAAGTGCTTTTGGGGGTTACTGGATCGGGTAAAACTTTTACAATGGCAAAAGTTATCGAAAAGGCTAATAGGCCAGCTCTAATTCTAGCGCCAAATAAAACTTTAGCTGCTCAATTGTACGGAGAGTTTAAAAGTTTTTTTCCAAATAATGCTGTAGAGTATTTTGTGTCATATTATGATTACTACACTCCAGAAGCATACGTTCCAAGATCTGATACTTATATAGAAAAAGAGGCTTCAATAAATGAACAAATTGATCGTATGAGACACTCGGCAACAAGATCTTTGTTGGAAAGAGATGATGTAATTATTGTTGCGAGTGTATCATGTATTTATGGTTTAGGTTCTGTAGAGGCATACTCAAAAATGACAATTACTCTAAAAAAGAATTATGAGTATGAACGGGATGATTTAATCAGAGCTTTTATAAACTTACAGTACAAAAGAAATGATCAAAATTTTTTTAGAGGCACTTTTAGAGTAAGAGGAGAAAATTTAGAAATTTTTCCATCACATTTGGAAGATAGAGCTTGGAGAATAAGTTTTAATTTAAATAAATTAGAAAAAATTGAAGAATTTGATCCACTTACTGGTGATAAAACTAATGATTACTCCATTATAAAAATTTACGCTAATAGCCACTACATAACTCCTAAACCAACTATCGAACAAGCCATTAGACAAATAAAATCTGAATTAGCTGAAACATTAAAAAAACACAGAGAAAATAATAAACTTTTAGAAGAACAGCGACTAAGGGAAAGAACTAAATTTGATTTAGAAATGATTGAAGCGACTGGAACTTGTGCAGGTATCGAAAATTATTCAAGATTTTTGTCTGGAAGAAAAGCAGGAGAACCTCCACCTACTTTGTTTGAGTATTTTCCAGATAACGCAATTATATTTGTAGATGAAAGCCATGTAACTGTCCCTCAATTAAATGGGATGTATAAAGGAGACCGAACCAGGAAAAGCACATTAGCAGAATATGGATTTAGACTTCCATCATGCATGGATAATAGACCTTTAAAGTTTGAAGAGTGGGATTTAATGAGAACACAAACTGTATTCGTGTCTGCTACCCCGGGTCCATGGGAACTAAAACAAACTAGCAATAAGTACATTGACCAAATTATTAGACCAACAGGTTTAATAGATCCACCAGTAGAAATAAGACCAGCCAAAACTCAGGTGGATGATCTTATGCATGAAGCAAAAGAAATTGTAAAAAAAGGTTACAGAGTTCTTGCCACAACACTTACTAAAAAGATGGCAGAAGATCTTACTGAATACCTTCACGAAAATGGTCTCAAAGTAAGATACATGCACTCCGATATTGATACTCTTGAAAGAATTGAAATTATTAGAGATCTAAGAATGGGAGTATTTGATATTCTTGTCGGTATAAACTTATTGCGAGAAGGATTAGATATTCCTGAATGCGCTTTAGTGGCAATATTAGATGCTGATAAAGAGGGTTTTTTAAGATCAGAAACTTCTTTAATACAAACTATTGGAAGAGCAGCTCGAAATATAGACGGTAAAGTAATTTTATATGCTGATAAAGTCACAAAAAGTATTGATAAAGCAATAAAGGAAACAGAGAGAAGAAGAAATAAACAATTAGAATATAATAAAAAAAATGGAATAACTGCAGAGTCTGTCAAAAAAGAAATAAGCGATATTTTAGAGTCTGTTTACGAAAAAGATTACGTAAAAATTAGCGATGGTTCAAATGTAGGTGGAAACTTAAAAAAACATCTAAAAGCATTAAATAGAAAAATGAAAGAAGCTGCTTCTAACTTGGAGTTTGAGGAAGCCGCAAAATTGAGAGATGAAATGAGAAAGCTGGAAGCAAGTGAGCTTGAAATAAATTTAAATCCGAAAATCTCTCAATATAATTTGAAAAGTAAGGTTTACCCAAAAGGGAGATCAACGATGGGCATGCCAGGTACAAAACCTAAAAAAGCAATTAAAAAATGGAAGCCAAAAAAATAATTATAACAGGTGGAGCTACAAGAATAGGCGCTGCTATTGCAAAAAGCCTAGTAAGTTTTGATGCAAAAATTGTTATTCATTTCAATCGTTCTAAAAGTAGTGCTTTAAAATTAAAAAAAGAACTAGAGAATCTTGGCGCCGAAACTTATTTATTAAAGGCAGATTTAAATAATTTTAAGCAAACTAATAGTTTGATTAAGAATGCGTATACTAAGATGAAAGGTTTAGATTGTTTGATTAACAATGCTTCTGTTTTTGAAAACGATAATCTTGAAAATTTCTCTGAAAAATCTTTCACAAAACATATTAATATTAACTTAAAAGCGCCTGCGATTTTAACTCAAAACTTTCGTAGGTTTGTAAAGGATAAAGAGGGATGCATTATCAATATTATTGATCAAAGAGTCGAAAAATTAACTCCCTTTTTTTTCTCATATACTTTAAGTAAGTCTTCTTTAGCGGTTTTAACGAAAACCTCAGCTATGAAACTGGCTCCAAATATTAGAGTTAATGGCATCTCTCCTGGTCCTACTTTAAAAAATAAAAGACAGTCTGAGAGACATTTTAAGAAACAGTGGAAGTCAATAATATTAAGAAAAAAAGTAGATTTAGAAAATATCTGTAATGGTGTAAAATTTCTAATTGAAAGTAAAAGCATAACTGGAGAAATAATTAATATTGATGGCGGGCAAAGACTGGCATGGCAAACACCTGATATAATTAATACAAAAGAATGAAAATAATAAAATTTCAAAAAAGAGAAAAATTTAAATACAAAAGAAAAGTAATCATCAAAGATCTTACTTTGAAGATTTTAGTTGGAATACATAACTTTGAGAAAAAAAAGAAGCAAAGAGTAAAATTTAATATTGAAATTTTGACAGATCCTTATGTGTCTCCAAATAATAAAGACCTAAATTCAATTTTAAATTATGAAGAGGTTGTAATAAAAATTGAAAAACTCACAAATTCAACACACCACGAATTACTTGAGGATTTAGCAGAAAATATTTTTAATATTATTTTTAAAAACAAAATTGTTAAAAAAATAAGTTTAAAATTAGAAAAGCTAGATATCCTAAAAAAAACCAAATCTGTTGGTATTGCAGTATCAAAGACTAAAATATGATTAATAGTTTAGAACTAGGAAAAAAAGTAATTAAAGATAAAATACCATTAATTCCAAAAAATCCTGGGGTATATAAAATGTTAAGCTCAACAGGTGAAATTCTTTATATTGGTAAAGCAAAAAATATCCCAAACAGGTTAAAGAGTTATGTTACAGACTCAAACCTGCCTATAAGAACTGAAAGAATGTTATCTCTTACACATAATCTGGAAACAACTACTACAAGTAATGAAAGTGAAGCTTTATTGCTCGAAGCAAACTTAATTAAAAAACATAAACCTCGGTACAATATTTTACTAAGAGATGATAAATCTTTTCCATACATTTATATTGGTAATAAAGATAAATGGCCCCAGCTTACTAAGTTAAGAGGAAAAAAATCAAAAACAGGATATTATTTTGGTCCATTTGCATCAATAGGTTCAGCCAACTGGACAATTAAGATTCTTCAAAAGATTTTTCAATTAAGAGTTTGTGACGATACGGTTTTCAAAAACAGAGATCGTCCATGCATTCTTTATCAGATAAAAAGATGCTCTGGCCCTTGTGTTGGTCATATTAGTGAAAAAGATTATTTATCTAGCGTAAATGACTCAATAGATTTTATTTCAGGTAAATCAAGAAGGATTCAAAAAAACTTATCTAAAGAGATGGAAGAAGCCAGTAAAGAACTTAATTATGAGAAAGCAGCCATCGCACGAGATAGAATTAAAGCCTTAACTCAAATACAAACATCGCAAAAAATAAACCAAACAAATTTAAATGAAGCAGATGTTATAAGTATTTATAAAGAAACTGGAAAAACTTGTATTCAAGTTTTCTTTTTTAGATCTAAACAAAACTGGGGTAATCAGGCATTTTACCCAAAACACGACACAGATGATACGGTTGAAGAGATTTTTTCGTCTTTTTTACCTCAATTTTATGAAAATAAATCTATCCCTGCTTTAATCCTTACAAATATAGAGACAAAAGAAAAAAAACTTCTCGAAAAAACATTCTCCACAAAAGAAAACAAACAGATAATAATTAAAAAAGCTAAAGCAAAAAATGAATTATCAATTTCCAAGCTTGCAGAAAAAAATGCAAAGCAGGCTTTAAAACAAAAACTTATACAATCTGACACAAATAATAATCTAATTGAATCTCTTGCATCTAAATTTAAACTTAATAGTGCTATAGATCTTATAGAAGTTTATGATAACAGCCACATTCAAGGAACTGATTCCATCGGAGCTCTTATATGCTTTAGTAACGAAGGTTTTGTAAAAAAAAGATACAGAAAATTTAATATAAAGGATGAGAAAGTAAAAAACGATGATTATGGGATGATGAAAGAGGTTTTATTTAGAAGATTCGCTAAAGCAGTGAAAGAGAAATCGGGATCTTTATCGCTTCCAGATTTAATTTTGATTGATGGAGGTAAAGGACAATATTCAGTAAGTAGAGAAGTTTTGAATGAACTTGGTTTACATGATCTGCCAATTTTAGCTGTTGCAAAAGGTAAAAAAAGAAATGCTGGTGAAGAAAAAATATACCATGAAAATAAAGAGTTTATCTTGAATAAGAATGACCCTCTTCTATTTTTTATTCAAAGGCTAAGAGATGAGGCGCATAGATTTGCAATAAGCACTCATAGAGCAAAAAGAAAGAAAAATTTGAGTAAATCTCTTTTAGATCAAATACAAGGCATTGGAAAACAAAGAAAGAGAGCTTTGTTAAACCATTTTGGTTCAGCGAGAGCTGTGGAGTCAGCAAGTCTTGAAGATTTAAAAGCTATTGAAGGAATAGAAGACAGTATAGCAAATAAAATATATAATTATTTTCACGAATAAAAAAGTATGAAACTAAAAATACCAAATATTTTAACTATTGGTCGTATAATTATTGTTCCAATTTTCGTTCTGACTTTTTTTATCCCAGGATTTTTTGGAGATTTAATTCCATTCTTTCTTTTTGCTTTAGCTAGTTTTACAGATTATCTTGATGGTTTATTAGCTAGAATGTTCAAAGAAGAATCAAAGTTAGGCGAACTTCTTGACCCTATTGCAGACAAAATTCTCGTTGCAGCTGCTCTGATCCTTTTAGTAATGAATGGTACTATAAAAAATTATGAAGTAATTGCCGCAATAATTATTCTTACAAGAGAAATTTTAGTATCTGGTTTAAGAGAATTTTTAGCAAAAGGTCAGGTTGCTATGCAAGTAACAAGTTTATCTAAGCTCAAAACTTTTATTCAAATGGTCTCGATAGCTATACTTCTAACCGGCGATAGTGGAAATAAAATAATAAATTTTCAGGACTATAATGCTCAAACAATTGGCATAATACTGTTATGGCTTTCAGCTTTTTTAACTCTTTACACTGGTTATGATTATTTAAGAAAAGGTATAGATCACGCAATCAACGAAGATAATAAGGATTAGGCAGCTGACTTTTTTCTTACTAAATTTTGATAAGACTCGTTTAGTTCTGTAATTACTTTACAAACCTTAAAACTATAATCAGAAATTTGTGAGACTGGGGTCACTTCTGCGGCAGTGCCAGTTAAGAAGCATCCCACAAAATCTTTCATTTCTTCTGGTTTAATTTTTCTCTCAATCACATTAATCCCTTTAGATTTTGCGATTTTAATTACCTCTCTCCTTGTAATGCCATCTAAAAAAGAATCTGGAATTGGAGTGTGCAATTCTCCTTTATTTGTTTTAAAAAATACATTCGCACCCGTTGCCTCTGCAATATTTCCTTCGTGATCTAACATTAATGAGTCGGTAAAACCTTTTGCTTCTGCTTCATGTTTAGACAAAGTGCAGATCATATATAAACCTGCCGCTTTAGTGTCCCATGGAATTGTATTTGGAGCAGGCCTCCTCCACTTTGATATATCTAATTTTATTCCATTTAATTTCAATTTTGGATCAAAGTACGATCCCCATTCCCAAGTTGCTATTGCTACATGAATTTTATTTTTTTGTGCTGAAATCGCCATCATTTCACTTCCACGCCAAATCAATGGCCTTACATATCCATTCTGAACTTTCTGAATATTAATTATATTTTTACAGGCCTTATTAATCTCATCTTGAGAGTAAGGTACTTTTATACCCATTCTTTTAGCAGAATAAAAAAGTCTTTGTGTATGTTCCTCAAGCTTAAAAATTTCTCCATCGTAAACCCTCTCACCTTCAAACACACAGCTTGCGTAATGTAGTCCATGATTTAAAATATGAATGTTAGCATCAGCCCAATCTACAGTTTCTCCATTAAACCATATTTTTCCCGATCTTTTATCGTAAGGTATGCTTTCCATTCAATGCAAATATATAGATTTTTTATTTTTAAAAAAGTATATTCATCTTGATGATAAGTCAATATAACTTACCATTATGAAAGATTTACTTTACCTTAAAGATGAACAAATTAAAGAGTTTATCCAACTTCTTTATTATGCTTATAGAGAGACGTTCTCTGATCCAAAAGAAATTTTATCAAAAAGGTTTTTTGGTCCAGCACATCTCCGGGCATTAAATCTTATAGAGAGAAATCCAGGAATTAACTTAGGTGAGTTAATTTTTAGATTAAAAGTAACCAAACAAAGTTTAAATAGAGTATTGAGAGATTTAATTAAATCTAAAATGATAAAACAAGTACAAGACGAGACTGATACAAGAAAAAAAAATTTATTTTTAGACAAAGAGGGAAAAACGTTTTTTGAATCAGTATATAATGCTCAAAAAAAAAGAATTTTTAATGCCTTAAAAAATTCAAATTCTGACTCTGTAATTAAATTTAAAGATGTTTTAAAAAAGATAATAGATGGAAAACAATAAAAATCATATTCTCATAGTTGATGATGATGATAGAATTCGTAATCTTTTAAAAGATTATTTATCAGAAAATAATTACATAGTTTCAACTGCAGAAAATTCAGATCAAGCTAAAGAAAGAATGAAATTGATAAAATTTGATATACTGATATTAGACGTGATGATGCCAGGTCAAAATGGCTACGAATTAACAAAAGAAATAAAAAAAAATATCAAAGTTCCTATAATTTTACTCACCGCTAAAGGAGAAGTGGAAAATAGAATCAAAGGTTTAGAACTTGGGGCTGATGATTACATTGGCAAACCTTTTGAGCCGAAAGAATTATTGTTAAGAATCAAAAATATAATTGATAAAAATAATAAAATTGATTTAAAATCAAAACATTTTGTAGGTAACGCTGAAATTGATTTAAACAAAATGACAATCAATCTACAAAACAAATTAAAAAAAATAAACAACTCAGAAAAAAAAGTTCTTATTGATATGTTAGCTAATCCAGGAACAACTTTCTCTAGAGAGGAGATAGGCAAGATTTCAGGAATTAGTCAAGAAAGATCAATAGACGTAATGATTACTAGATTGAGACAAAAATTGGAAATAAATCCAAAAAATCCAAAATACTTACAAACAATTAGAGGTTCAGGCTATGTTCTCTGGATTGAATAAATTTATTAAATATATTTTACCTAAAAGACTTTTTTACAGAGCACTAATTATTGTTGCGGCTCCGACTATAATTCTTCAAATTATCATAACTATTGTTTTTTATGATAGTATTTGGATCAAAGCTAATAAAAATATTACTAGATCATTAGTGGCTCAATTAAAAGCTATAGAGGAAGTATATCAGAATGATAAAAAAAATTTAGATTTTTTCACTGATAGTTATAGGAACAATTTTAATTTTGAGATTGGTATTAACCAGAATGAATTCCCTAACTATAGTGGTGAGAGAAAATTTAGTCCAATGGATAGATCGTTAAGAAGAGAGTTAAAATCTAGTTTTGGTAATAACAATTATTGGTTCAATACTTCAAAATTTAAAAACGCTGTTGAAATTAAAATAAGATCTGGTGACGATGTTTTAGAATTTTTAGTTCCAAAGGAGATGGTTTCGACTTCGTCCGTAAGACTGTTTGTGCTCTGGACAACTCTACCCTCATTAGTTTTAATTATAATAGCTTTAATATTTTTAAAAAATCAGACAAAACCGCTTGTTAAATTAGCAAAAGCTGCTGAAAGGTTTGGAAAAGGAGATTATGTAAATGATTTTCGAGCGTCTGGCTCTCAAGAAATTAGAAAAGCTGCTTTTGAATTCGATCGTATGGCAAAAAGAATTAATCGTCATCTAAATCAAAGAGCTGAAATGTTATCGGGTATAAGTCATGACTTGAGAACACCTTTAACTCGTCTGAAGTTGCAACTTGCAATGTTAAAACAAAAAGAAATAACTGAAAAAATGTCTAAAGATATTGATGAAATGGAAAAAATGTTAAATGACTATTTACAATTTGCAAAAACGCAGGCACAAGAAAATACAACTAAAATTAATCTTAATAGGCTTCTTAACTCAATAAGAAATGAACTTAGCAAAGATAAAATTTCATTAAGTAATAACAATACAGAGATCGAATTAAGTGGAAGGCCTACTGCATTGAAAAGATCTTTTGAAAATATAATTCAAAATGGATTAATATATGGAAACAAAGTCAATGTTGATATCTTTAAGGGAAATAACAGAGCTTTAATTACAATTGAAGATGACGGTCCAGGTATTCCAGAGGATCAATATAAAAATGTTTTTAAGCCTTTTTTTAGATTAGATAAAAGCAGAAGTTTAAATAAGTCTGGAGTCGGTTTAGGGTTGGCTATAGTGGAAGATATAATCAATTCACATGGAGGAAATATTCAGCTAGGAAAAAGTCGTCATAATGGACTACAGGTTAAGATTTCTTTGCCTTTTTAATTTTTTTATTTTTTAAAATTTTCTTTATAAGCGTATCTTGTTTTTGAACAATCTTTTTTAAAACCTCAAACTCCTCTTTAGATACAAGATCAAGTTTGCTAATTATTTTGTCTTTTTTAAATTTTAAGTCTGTAGAAATTTCTTTTTTAATATCTGCAGAGGTTAATATACCATTTTCTATTAAGCTTGATAAAGATTTAAGAATTTTTTCAGTATTACTCATACTGCATCTTATTTGATGGCAATGTTAATTTCAAATGTGATATAAGATATCATGTACACCCATAATTTAGACCCAGTATTGTTGAATTTTGGGTTTATAGAAATAAGATGGTATTCATTAGCTTATATATTTGGAATTCTTATAGGTTGGTGGTTGGGGAAAAAAATTATTAATCATATCCATAGATATAATGAAATAAAATTTAATTTAAAAGATTTCGATGAATTAATTACTTATATAATTATATCAATTATTTTAGGTGGAAGATTTGGTTACATTATTTTTTATAATCTGGAGTATTATATTTCCAATCCATTGGATATTATCAAAGTTTGGGAAGGCGGTATGTCTTTTCATGGTGCATTAATAGGAATAATTTTAGGCACATATTTGTTTTCAGCTAAAAAAAATGTAAAAATATTCTTTTTACTAGATATTATTGCTTGTGTTTCACCGATTGGAATTTTCTTAGGCCGATTGGCTAATTTTATTAATGCTGAATTAGTAGGTAAGGTTACGACTATGTCTTGGGGAGTAATTTTTCCTAATTTCGGAGTCTTGCCAAGGCATCCCTCTCAGATTTATGAAGCTTTTCTAGAGGGTGCAGTTTTATTTTTAATTTTAAATATTATCATATTTAAGAAAGAGTATAGATTAGGAACATGTTCATATTTGTTTTTAATTCTTTATGGAATTTTTAGAATAATTTCAGAGTTTTTTAGGGAACCAGATAGTCAAGTTGGTTATATATTTAATTTATTTAGCATGGGAAGTGTATTAAGTTTTTTAATGGTGATAATTGGCTTTATCATGTTTAATATTTTTAGAAAAAAAAATGAAATCTGACTTAAAATTTTTTAAAAATTCAAAAATACTTCCAATTGACATATTTTTACAAAATGTTCTTTATGACAATAATCATGGTTACTATACTTCTAAGCAGCCATTCGGTAAAAATGGTGACTTTATAACTTCACCAAATATTTCCAGTTTATTTTCTGAAATAATAGCTATATGGATTATTTCAGTGTGGGATCTTTTTGGAAGACCAAAAAAATTTAATATTGTGGAGCTTGGTCCTGGTGATGGGTCTTTAATGAAAATTCTTTTGAGATCATTTAAAAAATTTTCGGAATTTGATAAATGTAAAAAAATTTTTTTATATGAAGAGAGCAGTTATTTAAAAAAATTGCAAAAAAATAATATTTCAAAAAAAGATGTAAAATGGATAAAAGATTTTAAAGAAATTAAAAAAGGACCAGTAATATTTTTTGGTAACGAGTTTTTTGATGCAATCCCAATAAAACAATTTAGAAAAATAAAAGGATTTCTTTTTGAAAAAAATTATAGGCTTGATAAAAATTTTGAAATCAAAGAGGTTTTTAGAAAAGCATCGAAAACAGATGTCAAATTAATAAAGTCTTTTAAGACAATAAAAGATTTAAAATTCATTGAATTTCCAAAGTTAGGTTTTCAAGAGCTGAAAAAAATAACTCAGAAAATTTTTCAACTTAATGGGTGTATTCTTTTAATTGATTATGGATATCTAAGATCAAATAATTTTAACACTCTTCAGTCAGTGATAAATCATAAGAAAAACAATTTGCTTAAAAATTTAGGTAAGGCTGATATAACAGCTCACGTAAATTTTGAATTACTAAAAGAATTTTTCTTAAAAAAAAAATTAAAAGTTAAAAATATAACCTCGCAAAAAAGGTTTTTAGAAAATATGGGTATTTTAGAAAGAGCAGAAATAATAGCCAAAAAAATGAAGTTTAGAGATCAATCTAATCTTTATTTGAGACTAAAAAGATTACTAAGTCCTAAATTAATGGGAGAGTTATTTAAAGTAATTCTAGCATATAAATTTAAAGATAATAATTTTGAGGGATTTAAGTAATGTTTTTTTCTAGAAAGTTAAAGAAAATTAAAAATTTAAATCATTGTTTTTTTTCAAGAAAGAATGGGTTTTCAAAGGGTATTTATAAAAGTTTAAATTGTGGAAGAGGTTCAAAAGATTATAAAAAAAATATAATAAATAATTTAAACTTTGTGGCACTAAAGTTAAAAGTAAAAAAAGAAAAACTTATCCTAATGCATCAAACTCATAGCGCTAAAGTTGTTGAAATAAAAAAAGATAATTTAAAAAAAAAAATAATTGCAGATGCTATGGTTACCAAAATGAAAGGTGTGGCTTTAGGCGTGGTAACTGCTGATTGTGTTCCCATAATTCTATATGATATAAAAAATGATATTATTGGTTGTATCCATGCTGGTTGGAAAGGTGCATTCTCTGATATTATAAAAAAAACTATTTTTAAATTTAAAAATTTAAATTCTAATAATAAAATTTATGCCAGTATTGGGCCTTGTATTGGTAAAAAAAGTTATGAAGTCGACTTTCAGTTTTACAAAAAGTTCGTGAAGAAATCAGTGAAAAATAAGAAATATTTTTCAAAAAAAAATAAACATAAGAAATTATTTAATTTAAGAAGATTCGTGGCAGATAAGCTTTATGAGTTAGAAGTCAAATTCGATCATGTAAACCATGATACGTTTAGAGAAAAGACTAATTTCTTTAGTTATAGAAGATCTTGTAAATTAAAGCATAATGATTATGGAAGGTGTATTTCTGCTGTTAGCTTAAAATAGTTTATTGATTTGAATTAGTTAAAAAATAAATGTATAAGTAATTACATTTCATGAAAATCTTATCTGGAACAAGTAATCTTAAATTAAGTAAGAGTATTGCTAAGAATTTAAAACTTAAGCTAATAAATACAAACATCAGAAGATTTGCAGATGGTGAAATTTATATTGAAATTAATGAAAATATAAGAGGGAATAGTGTATTTGTAATTCAGTCTACATCAAATCCTGCAAACGATAATTTAATGGAACTGCTTTTAGTAATTGATGCTTTAAAAAGATCTTCTGCGAAAACCATTACGGCCGTAATTCCATATTTTGGTTATGCTAGACAAGATAGAAAAGTTGCTCCTAGGACTTCGATATCTGCAAAAGTTGTAGCAAATTTATTAACTAACGCTGGAGCTAATAGAATAGTTACAGTGGACCTACATGCAGGACAAATTCAAGGTTTTTTTGATATGCCAGTAGATAACTTGTTTACTACACCACTATTTTCAAAATTTATAAAAAAAAAAATTACATCAAAAAATTTAATATGTGTATCTCCTGATATGGGAGGTGTTGCTAGAACTAGAGCTTTAGCTACTAGACTTAAAGCAGATTTAGCAATTATAGACAAAAGAAGACCTGCGCCAGGAAGATCTGAGGTAATGAATATCATAGGTGATGTAAAAAATAAAACTTGTATTATAGTTGATGACATTATCGACAGCGGAGGAACAATAGTAAATGCAGTAGATGCTTTAAAAAAAAATGGCGCTAAAGAGGTATTTGTTTTTATCACTCACGCGGTTTTAAGTGGAGAAGCGGCTAAAAAAATTAAGAATTCTAAGATAAAAAAATTAATTATTACTGACTCTATCGATAACTCTAGTAAGATTAAAAATAACAATAAAATTGAGGTCTTATCTATCTCGTCATTGATGTCCGAGGCCATAAAAAGAATAGCTAATTCAAATTCTGTATCAGATTTATTTAATTAACACTTGTTTTGATTCTGATCTTGGGTTATATACCCTCTTCAATTAAATTATGAGCAATTTAAAGGCAATAAAAAGAGAGAATACCTCTGCGGGATCGAATAACAAGCTAAGATCAGAAGGATTTATTCCTGCTATTTTGTATGGAGGAAAGGACTCTAATCAAAACATATCGATTGAAAAAAAAGATATAAAAAATCTCATTAACTCAGATACATTTTTATCAAAAGTTTTAGAGTTAGAGATTGATGGTAAAAAAGAAAAAGTTATTCCTAGGGATGTATCATTTCATGTAGTTTCTGAGGAACCTATTCATATAGACTTTATGAGAATAGTTACTGGTAAAAAAATTATTTTAGAAATACCAGTAAAATTTATTAATCATCCCGACTCTCCTGGCTTAAAAAGAGGTGGTGTGCTAAACATAGTAAGAAGAAAAGTTGAATTAAAATGTCCTGCAGAAAATATTCCTGATGAGATAATAGTTGATCT
The DNA here is from genome assembly GCA_902537845.1 of uncultured Pelagibacteraceae bacterium. Classification (GTDB taxonomy): domain Bacteria; phylum Pseudomonadota; class Alphaproteobacteria; order Pelagibacterales; family Pelagibacteraceae; genus Pelagilacustribacter. Next base: position 13,500 of record CACBDC010000009.1, on the reverse strand, counting down.
TTCGGGCACAGATATCGGAACAAGTATTAAAATTTCTTCAGTTAAATTAGAAGGAAACGTCTCGCCAACTATTACAGATCGAGATTTCGTAATTGCAACTGTTGCATCTCCAACAGTAATAAAAGAACCTGAAAAACCAGCAGAGGAAACTGCAGCCGAGGGTGCAGAAGGAGAAGTTCCTGCAGAAGGTGGTGCGGAAGCAGCAACTAAAGAGGGAGGAGATGCTGTTAAAAAGGATGATAAGACTAAAGATGGTGCTGATAAAAAACCTGAAGATAAGAAACCCGCTGAAAAAAAACCCGCTGAAAAAAAATAATTAATATGCTTTTACTTGTAGGATTAGGAAATCCTGGATCCAGCTATACTAACACTAGACATAATATTGGTTTCAAAATAATTGATGCGATCAATGCTCATTTTAAATTGTCTAAACAGAAACCAAAATTTAAAGGATTGCTTACTACTGGAAATATCGATGAAAAAAAAATCTACGCAATAAAACCATTAACTTTTATGAATAATTCTGGAACAGCTATTAAGGAACTAATTGATTATTTTAAAATTGATGCAAAAGATGTTTTTGTATTTCATGATGATATGGATATTGATTTTGGAAAAATAAAAGCTAAATTTGGTGGAAGTAGTGCAGGTCATAATGGTATTGAGTCTATAGACAAATTTATTGGTAAAGATTATTCAAGAGTTCGTATAGGTATAGGTCATCCAAAACAGAAAAAAAAAGTGAATAATCATGTTTTAGAAGATTTCAAAGAGGACGAGGAAGAAAAAATAAATGAAATCACAGATAATATTGTAAAACAATTACCAACCTTAATTGAAAAAAAAATAGACCTATTTTCAAGTAAAGTAAATCAAGACCTTAATGGGATTTAAATGTGGGATAGTTGGATTACCCAATGTTGGTAAATCGACTTTATTCAATGCTTTAACAGCCTCAAAAAATGCTGAAGCAGCTAATTTTCCTTTTTGTACGATTGACCCAAATATAGGGGTGGTAGACGTAATTGATGAAAGGTTAGATCAATTAGCAAAATTATCAAATTCTAACAAAAAAATTTATACAAATATTACTTTTGTAGATATTGCAGGATTGGTGAAAGGCGCCTCTAAAGGTGAGGGACTAGGAAATAAATTCTTGTCACACATAAGAGAGGTTGATGCAATAGTACATTTAGTAAGATGTTTTGAATCAGAAAAAATTACTCACGTAAACTCAAAAATAAGTCCTGCTGATGATCTTGAAACTATTAAAACAGAAATAATTCTTTCTGATTTAGAAATTATTCAGAACAAGCTAGAGAAGGGTAAAAAAAAATTACTAAGTGAGAAGCAGGTGCAAATTTTAGAGGAGAAGTTAAATAACTTAAATAATGGTGAAGAGGTTAAAATTAATAATTTAGATGAGGAAAAATTATTGTCAACGATTGGTTTATTAAGTATCAAGCCAAAAATCATAGTTTGCAATGTTGGCGAGGAAGACCTAGCAGAAGGAAACGCTTATACCCAACAAGTAGAGAAAAAATATCCTAAAGAAAAAATTATAAATATTTGTGCAGATATTGAAGATCAGCTTTCAGGGCTAGATAAAGATGAAAAAGAAACTTTTATGAAAGATATCGGTCTTAATAGAACTGGTTTAAACAAATTAATAAAAGAGGGTTACGATCTTTTAAAGCTTGATACTTTTTTTACATCCGGGCCAGAGGAAAGTAGAGCTTGGACAATTAAGAAAAATACAACAGCACCTAAGGCAGCAAGTGTTATTCATACAGATTTTGAAAAAAATTTTATTAGAGCTGAAGCGGTTACATGTGAAGACTTTATTAAGTACGGAAGTGCAGAAAAATGTAAAGAGAGTGGTAGGTTAAGAATTGAGGGAAAAGATTATATTGTAAAAGATGGAGATGTTTTACACTTCCGTGTCAATCCTTGACCAAATCTTTTTCATACTCAAGTAAACCAAGATTGTTAAAAGTAACAAGTAAATAATAACTTTTACTCCGATTTTATGTCTTTCTTCAAGTTCAGGTTCAGCAGCCCAAGCTAGAAAAGTTGTAACATCTTTTGCCATTTGATCTACTGTTGATTCTGTTCCGTCTGAATATTCAACTAAACCGTCAATCAGATTATTTGGCATTTTGATTTTATTTCCAATCATGTATTTATTGTAATAAACACCATCATCTAGATTTACGCCTTGAGGCGGGTCTTCATACCCAACTAATACTGAATAAATATAATTTGCGCCTCCCTTTCTTGCTTTAACTAAAACTGACATATCTGGAGGGTATGCGCCTCCATTAGCGGCGGTTGCAGCTTGAATATTTGGATATGGACTTTTGAATTTATCTGATGGTCTACCTGGCCTTGTAAACATTTCTCCTTGAGAGTCTGGACCATCTGATATCTCAAAACTTGCAGCTATTGCTTTAACCTCTTCCTGTGAAAATTCTGGCCCGCCAGGCTCGCCTAAATTCCTGTAACTCAAATATTGCATTGAGTGACAAGACGCACAAACTTCTTTATAAACTTGAAATCCTCTTTGTAAAGCTGCCCTATCAAAAGTTCCTGTTAATCCTTTAAAACTCCAATTAACCTTAATTGGATCAACCATTTCAGCGCTTTGTACTGGTTTAATTATAACAAATAATAAAAATGTAAAAAAAACAAATTTAAATTTAGACTTTATCATTAACTTTCCTAGCTAAAGATGGCTCTGCTCCTCCGGTTAATACTGGCTCGGAGATGCTCATAGGAATCGGATCTGTTTTTTCCAAATAACCGACAACAGGCATAACTACTATAAAATGTAAGAAGTAATAAATAGTTCCCACTCTAGCTAATACTAAGTAAATTCCTTCAGCTGGCATCGCACCAACATAACCAAGCATTAGAACGTCTATTACTAATATCCAAAAGAACTGTCTATAAATTGGTCTAAAAACAGCCGACCTAACTTTTGATGTATCTAACCAAGGTAAAACAAATAAAATAAAAATTGCACTAAACATTAAAATTACCCCGCCTAATTTATCAGGGACGGATCTCAAAATTGCGTAGAATGGTAACAAATACCATTCAGGTACAATGTGAGCAGGTGTAACTAACGGATTGGCTGGTATATAATTGTCTGAGTGACCCAAAACATTAGGAGTGAAGAATACAAATCCGGCAAATATAATCATAAATACTAAAAGCGCGAAAGCATCTTTAATAGTTATATAAGGATGGAACGGCACTGTATCTTTAGACGGTTTCTTTATATCAATTCCTACAGGGTTATTATTTCCTGGAACATGTAAAGCCCAAATGTGTAAAACTACTAATCCTAAAATTAAAAACGGGATTAAATAATGTAAACTAAAAAATCTGTTTAATGTTGGATTATCTACAGAATATGCTCCCCATAACCAAGTTGTTATACTGTCTCCAACTAATGGTATCGCACTAAATAAATTAGTTATTACTGTAGCACCCCAGAAGCTCATTTGACCCCAAGGCAAAACATAACCCATGAAAGCTGCTGCCATCATTAATAAATAAATCATAAGACCAATTATCCAAATTACCTCTCTTGGTGATTTATACGATCCATAAAATAAAGACCTAAAGATGTGTATATAAACTGCTAGGAAAAACATAGATGCGCCATTGCTATGAATATATCTAATTAACCAACCATAATTTACATCTCTCATTATGTGTTCCACACTTGCAAAAGCTAAATCTGCATGAGCAACATAATGCATTGCCAAAACAATTCCTGTAACTATTTGAGTGATCAGGCAAAAAGTTAAAATTCCACCAAAGGTCCACCAATAATTTAGGTTTTTGGGTGTTGGGTAATCTGTTAGATGTGCTCCAAGCGTTAGCAAAGGTAAACGGTCGTTAAACCATTTTCCTGCTTTAGATTTTGGTACGTATTGGTGTTCACTCATAGTTATTTATCCAATTTTAATTGTGTTGCTATCAACAAATTCAAATTTTGGTATTTCCATATTTGTTGGAGCAGGTCCTTTTCTTATTCTGCCTGATACATCGTAATGTGAACCATGGCAAGGACAAAACCAACCATTAAAGTCTCCTTTATCTTTTAAAGGCACACATCCAAGGTGGGTGCAAACTCCTAACATCACTAACCACTCATCTTTTCCCTCTTTTACTCTATCTTCATCTTTTTGAGGATCAGGCAAATCGTCCAATTTTACCGCCCTGGCCTCAGCTATTTCCTCTGGAGTTCTTCTTTTTAAAAAAACAGGTTTCCCTCTCCATAATACAGTAACTGAATTACCTGGTTCAATATTGCTGATATCTACCTCTGTAGTAGCCAAAGCTTTCTGTGCTTTGTCAGGATTCATTTGGTCTATCATTGGCCAAATTACTGCGCCAAGTCCTACTGCTCCGAGTGTATAACTAGCTGTAAATAAAAAATCTCTCCGATTTACTTTCTTTTCTTCTTTGCTCATTAATGTTTGTGTTTATAATGTATATATTTATTAAAACTATATTTTTAAATACTCTAGGGTCAGAATGACACATAAATTAAGCAATAATAATGCACATAGCTCTCTATAAGCCCGATATACCTCAAAATACTGCTGCTATTATAAGATTGGCAGCTTGCTTGAATTTAAAGATTCATATTATCGAACCTTGTGGCTTTAATCTGCAAGACGCCAGATTTAAGAGAGTAGTAATGGACTATTTAAGTTTTAGTAAAATATTTAGATACGATGACTATGATAATTTTCTAAACAAGAACAAAAGAAAAAGAATTATATTAATGACAACAAAAGCAAAAAAATTCTACCATAAGTTCAAATTTAAGAAAGAGGATATATTGCTTTTTGGAAGAGAAAGCGCTGGTGTTCCAGAAATTTTACATAAAACTATAAAAAACAAATTAAAGGTTCCTATGAATAAAAAAACTAGATCACTTAATGTAGCCATAAGTGTAGCGATTATTTCTTCGGAAGCTCTTAGGCAGAACAACTTACTAAGATAATGATGAATTCTAATTTTAGAAAAAAAATAGCTGAAAGCTGGTTTGAATATTTACAAATACAAATATGTAAATCTTTTGAAATGTTAGAAAACAAAAAAATAAAATTTTCCAAAAGGCATTGGTATAAAAAAAAAGTAAAAGAAGGTGGAGGCACATCTTGTCTTTTAACTGGTGGAAATATTTTTGATAAAGTCGGTGTAAATAAATCTACAGTATCAGGCACCTTTCCAAAAAAATTTAGATCTAAAATTTTAGGAGCTGAAAAAAAAGGGAAATACTGGGCATCTGGATTGTCCGTAGTAGCTCATATGAAAAATCCAAAAATACCTGCTATTCATTTCAATACAAGATTTATAGTAACTTCAAAAGAATGGTTTGGAGGAGGAATGGATGTTACTCCAAGTCAAGAAGATGCTAAAGAAAAAACAATTGTTCACAAGGAATTAAAAAAAATTTGCCTACAAAATAAAAAAAATTATAAAAAATACAAAAAGTGGTGTGATGAATATTTTTATTTGCCTCACAGAAATGAGCCTAGAGGTATTGGTGGAATTTTTTTTGATTATGAAACAAAAGATTGGAATAATAACTTTAAGTTTATTAGAGAGCTTGGTTTAGCCTTTATAGATATTTCAAACAAATTAATCAGTAGAAAAAAAAATTTGAAATACAGTAAAAAAGATAAAGAAAAGCAATTGTTCAAACGTGGTAGATATGTGGAATTTAATCTTTTATTTGATAGGGGAACAAAATTTGGTTTAAATTCAGGTGGAAATATTGACTCTATTCTTATGTCTTTGCCCCCTGAAGCTAAATGGAAATAATTATGGAAAAAGAACCTATTACTGTTAGTGGACTTGAAAATTTAAAATTAGAATTAGAGAATTTAAAAAACATTCAAAGACCAAAAATTGTTGAAGCCATTGCGGAAGCAAGATCTCACGGTGACCTGAAGGAAAATGCAGAGTATCACGCAGCAAAGGAACAACAAGCCTTATTAGAAAGTAGAGTCATTGCGATAAATGACCTAATAGCTCGTGCAAATGTTATTGATGTGACGAAGATTGAAAATAATGGAAAGGTAATTTTTGGAGCAACTGTAAATGTGCTAGATTTAGATTTAAATAAAAAAATTACGTATAAATTAGTGGGACAAGATGAGGCTGATATTAAAAAAAATCTTATTTTTTTTAAAAGTCCTATTGGCAAAGCATTAATAGGGAAAGATAAAGGGGATATGTTAAGTGTAAATACTCCATCCGGTGAGAAAAATTTTGAGATACTTGGGGTAGATTATATTTAATTTGAATGCGCTTTAATTATACTTTTAATTTCATCATCTGAAATTTTGAAATTATTCCTAATCCATTCCTCCTCAAGCTTTTTTAAAACTTTTCCAATTGTAACCCCCTCCTTCATCCCTTTATCGATGAGATAGTTCCCATCAAATGGGAAGAAATGAGTTTTAGATTTAAGAATTTTTTTTAAGTTCTGTAAAAAATCTTTAAGCTTATATTTTGAATTAATAACAAAGTTAACGATATTGAGATTAATTAAATATTTTTTACCATTATAATAAATATTTTTTTCTAAATCCTTATTTAAAAAATCTTTATCTTCAGAAATTAATTTATAATTTTTTGCACACAAATTTAAGGTTTCCTTCAAATCATTAGAGATATTGTACTTATGAGAAAAGTATTCATGATTATTTTTTTCATCTATAAGTAGAACAGACAATAGCAAGTCTTTATTTAATTGAATATTGTCGCAAATTTGAGTCAAGCGTTCTAATCTTTTTAAATTTTCAAACTCTGGAAAAATAAGAGTAAAAATTTCTTTCAAAAATATGTTTTCATTTATATAGATGAAATTTTTAGTATCTAAAATCTTATATAATTCAATCAAGATTCTTTCTTTAGAAATTTTCTTAATTCCGTCTAAGTTTTGCTTGATAGCATCATTGGTTGTTTGTTCCACTTTGTTATTGTACATAACCTTAAATCTGATGAAGCGTATAATGCGTAAATAATCTTCTTCAATTCTCTTAAAAGGGTCTCCAATAAACTTTACATTTTTATTTTTAAGATCAACAGTTCCCATTTGAGGATCATAAATTTTACCATTTATATCTAAATAGATTGCATTAATTGTAAAATCTCTTCTTTCTGAATCTAATTTCCAATCATCAATAAACTCTACTTCGGCATGTCGACCATCAGTTTCTTTATCTTTACGTAGTGTTGTTAATTCAATTTTTAATTTTTTAGAAACTAATGTAATTGTTCCATGTTCAATTCCTGTTTCGATAACCTGGAAATTTGTATTTTTAAATTTTTCTTTGATTTCTTTTGTTGATAAAATCGTTGCAACATCAATATCGTCGATATTTTCGTTAGTTAAATATTTTCTTACACAACCTCCAACAAATCTTGCAGCAACCTTTTCTGACGGAAAATTTTCTTGGATTTTTTTAAATACAAAAATTAGTTCTTTATTTTTATAAAACGGAAATAAGTATTTTTTTATTTTTCTTAAAAAGTTAAAACTTATTTTAAACATATAGTCGTGGCTGGGGCACTAGGATTCGAACCTAGGATGGCGGTATCAAAAACCGCTGCCTTACCGCTTGGCTATGCCCCAAAGTTAAGAGATTTGTTATATCATTTATCATAAAAATTAAACAGTTTTTGCAAATGAAAACCAAAATTTAGGATACTTTTTTTTTAATTTTATAAGGGCTTTTTTTGCGGCAATTTTGTCATCAAATAAACCGTAACTAACAGACCCAGATCCTGTAATTCTTGAAAAATAACAACCCTTCTCTTTTTTCAGATCTGTTAATAATTTTTTAATTATTGGGTATTTTTTTTCAACAATCGATTGTAAATCGTTATTTTTAGAAATTAATTGTTTTATAAAATTTTTTTTTGAAATTATTTTTTTTTCATTCCAAGGTTTCTTGCTTGAATATTTTTTAACTCTTGAATAAATGTCTTTTGTTGAACATTTGATTTTTGGTTGAATTAAAATAAAAAACAGTCTGTGTTTTTTTTTTAAGCTTGTGATATTTCCCAGATTTTTTAAAAATCCTTGTTTATAAAAAAAAAATCTTAAATCAGAACCCACTACATTTTCAGCTTTTTTGAATGTATTTCCTTTTATTTTTTTTCTTCGCAAGAGAAATTTCATAAGAAAGGCGGCGTTACTAGTCCCCCCTCCTAATCCTCCAAAAACTGGAATATTTTTAGTAATAACTATTGAGTAAAAATTAGAAATTAGTCTTAATTTTCTAAGTAAATTTAAAAGATTAAAAATTGAATTATTTTTTTTATTTATCAAATGGGAAAAAGGACCATTAAAAATAATTTTGTCTTTTTTTCCCTCAATTTTATTAAGCTTAATTTTGTCTGCTAGATCAATTAAACAAAATAAAGATTGGATTTCGTGTAAATTATCTTTACGTTTAGAGTTAACAATTAGTGACAAATTAATTTTTGCGTACGACTTAAGAATCATTATTTATAGACCTTGGATTAATTTTTCTTGTATCGTTTTTTTTAATTTTTCTTCAGCTTTTTCGAGTTTCAATGCATATTTCCAATAATATCTTGCTTGAATTTTGTTTCCGTTTTTCCATAGTACGTCTCCGTAATGATCGTTAACTATTGGATCACCAGGCATTAACTTTACAGCTAGCTGTAAATATTCTTTTGACTCTTCATATCTTTCAAGTTTAAACAAAGCCCAACCAAGCGAGTCTATTATAAAAGGATCGTTTAATTTTAATTTATTAGCTTTTTCCAACATGCTTAATGATTTTTTAATGTTTATGCCTTGTTCAATCCAAGAATAAGCTAAATAATTTATAACATAAGCTTGCTCAGGATCAGACTTTAGTGACTCTAAAAGATCTTTTTCAGCTTTCTCCCATTGGCCAATACGTTCATAAGCTACACCTCTTCCATCAGTGGCCTCGGGGTACAATGGATGATCTTTTTTAATCTGTTTAAGAATTTTACTATAGAAAGTGATTGATTCTTCAAATTTTTCATTATTTTTTAAAAACTCCGCATAATCAAAAGTTTCATAAATATTTTTATTTTGAATTGATTTGTAAGCATTGGCTAAAAGATTTAAAGCTCTATTTTGATCCTCTTGTTTAAGATAAATTCTCGCAAGTTGTTTTGATGAATACCAGTTAAATGCGCCGCCCTTATTTTTTATTCTCTTATAAATTTTTTTTGCTTTATCAAAATTGTCAGTTTTATAATAATTTTCTGCAAGTAATGTATCGTAAGAGTGAAAATCAGTGTTTAAATATTTTGCTAAATTTAGATAGAAGTTTGAAAAGGAAAGCATAGATTGAGAAGATAAAGCATTGGCTGTTATATATAAAATTTCAGCAGAAACGTGTTGCTCATTCTTACAATCGAACATAAAAACATTACTTTTATTATATAAATCTATTTTAAATTGATTAAGCAGGAGATTCCTAGGATAATATTTTAATGATGAATTAATAACTTTTTTAGCTTCGTCGATTCGACCTAGTGATACTAAGTAAGATGCGTAAAAATAATTATATCTTGAAAAATCTATTTTCTGATTAGAAATAAGTGTTTCAAAAAAATTTTCAGTATCTGGACTGTTGAAAAAACATTTCAAAAAAACGTTTTGTATTTTTTTTAAATTTTCAAATCTATCGTCCAATTTTTTAAGTTCTAAGGAGGCTTGACTTGAATTTAGACCTGTTACACTTGCCCAATTATAGAGGGAACTAGACACATAGTAATTTAAAATAGAACTGGAATTCATATTTTTAGCTTTAAACAAATATTTTTTTGCTAAATCTAAATTAGAATTTTTAAGATAAAAAATACCTGTTACAAGATAGCTTTCAAAATTAGCTAAATTTTTTTTCTCAAGTTTTTTAGAGTAATTAAATGCTTCTCTTACATTTCCAGAATTAATTAATGAATATAAATATTTAACTGAGTAGTCAGCATGGCTTATTTCAAGTCCATCTAATTTTCTTAGAAATTTAAAAGACTCTTCGTATTGATTTTCATTAAACGATAGTAGCCCATAAAAATAGTCTGATATACTGTCTCCTTTATCAAACTTATCCAAAGACTTAACTGGCTGTGTGGACAAAAAAGTAATGACAAATAAAATTTGAACTATTATCTTGATATTTAAATAAATTTTTTTCATGAAGAGTAATAACAAAAATTTTTTCAGTCCTATTAAATTAATAAAATACTATAAACTTATTAATCACAATTTAATTTACAATAACAAGGCAATCAACAGATATAAAAAAGATAATTTTGCAATATCTGCAGATAAGACAGATAATTTAAAAAAACTAAAAAAATCAATTAATGAGATCAAAAATTGTAGTCTTAAAAATAATGCTACTAACATGGTATTTAGTGATGGTAATCCAAAGTCTAAAATAATGATTATTGGTGAGGCCCCGGGGGCTAATGAGGATGAAGAAGGTTTACCTTTTGTGGGCCGAGCTGGAGCTTTACTTGATAAAATGCTTGCTGCAATAGATTTAGATAGAAAAAAGGTATATATATCTAATATTATTAATTATCGCCCTCCTGACAATAGAAGACCAACAGATCAAGAAATTAAAAGATATTTACCATTCATCACTAGACATATCGAAATTATTAACCCAAAAATTCTGGTATTACTCGGAAGTACAGCAATGAATGCACTAATTGGAAACGACATTGTTATATCCAAAATGAGAGGAAAATGGATGGAAAAAAAGTTCGGTAGATGTAAAACATCTGTCATAATAACGTTTCATCCAGCATTTTTAATGAGACAACCGGCTCAAAAAAAAATGGCTTGGATTGATTTAAAAATGATAAGAGACAAAAAAATTTAATTTAAATAAAATTGAAAAAAAAATTAATTACTGCAGGAGTTGATGAAGTTGGTAGAGGTTGCCTTGCTGGCCCAGTAGTGTCAGCAGCTGTAATTTTAAAAGAAGGTGTTAATTTAGATCTTTTGAAAGACTCTAAAAAAATTAGCTTTAAAAAAAGAATTGAAATTTCAGACCATATAAAATCTCACTCTTTTTATGCTATTGGTGTAGCGTCTGTAGATGAAATTTTGGAACTAAATATTTTACAAGCTTCATTATTATCAATGAAAAGAGCGATAAAGAATCTAACTGTAAAGCCAGATTTAACATTGATTGATGGAAATTTTGCTCCAATTGGTTTAAAAAATTTTAAAACGATAATCAACGGTGATGAAAAAATAAAAGTTATTAGTGCAGCTTCTGTAATTGCAAAAGTTCATAGGGACCAACTCATGATTAAACTCGCAAAGAAATTTTCTAATTATGCTTGGGAAAATAATTTTGGTTATGGAACTAAGGCCCATTTTGAAGGTTTAAAAAAATTTGGCGTAACCTCCCATCACAGAAAAAGTTTTAAACCCATACACAAGATATTGTCGAACTAGGAATCTCAAACACTAAGGGATACATTTTTTCTATAAAAAGGTTTGACCCTAGATTCAATTTAAGGTTGAATCAATAGAATGTTAAAATTTTCCAGTCAATTAGTAAATGGAGATTGTTTAAAGGAATTAAAAAAAATTCCTGATAGAACTTTTGATTTAGTTTTTGCCGATCCTCCTTACAATTTGCAAATAGGAGAAAAATTAACCCGACCTGATGCGAGTAAAGTGAATGGGGTAAATGATAAGTGGGATCAATTTAAAGGTTTTGAACATTACGATAAGTTCTGTCTTGCTTGGCTATCTGAGTGCAAAAGAATTTTAAAAGAGAATGGAAGTATCTGGGTGATTGGATCATATCACAATATTTTTCGATTAGGTTATCACTTACAAAATTTAGATTACTGGCTGCTTAATGATGTGATTTGGATTAAGAAAAATCCTATGCCAAATTTTAGAGGTACACGTTTTACTAATGCCCATGAAACTCTTATCTGGGCTTCAAAAAATAAGAAATCAAAGTATACTTTCAATTACCAATCTTTAAAGTGTTTCAATGATGACTTACAGATGAGATCTGACTGGACAATGCCTATATGTAATGGAAAAGAGAGATTAAGAAAAAATGGAAAAAAAATTCATTCGACTCAAAAGCCTGAAGCTCTTTTACATAGAGTTATTTTAGCAACAACAAATAAAGGTGATACTGTCTGCGACCCTTTTTTAGGGACTGGAACCACAGCAATCGTGGCTAAAAAATTAGGTAGAAAATATTTTGGTATTGAAAAAGACAAAAAATATTTTAAGGCTGCTGTAAACCGGCTAAATAAAACTAAGGTTTTAGAAGAAACCTATTTAGATACAATTGAAAATTATAAATCTAAACCACGTATACCTTTTGGTTCACTCGTAGAGCTCGGCATACTGAAACCTGGAACTACTCTATTTGATCCTAAAAAGAAGATTAATGCTAAAATCATGGCTGATGGAAGCATTAAACATAAGGAGACGGAAGGTTCTATCCACAAAGTGGCTGCAACGATTATGGGTGCTGAAAGCTATAATGGTTGGACTTACTGGCATTGCGATATTAATGGATCAACTGTTGTTATTGACAGTTTAAGGCAAAAATTTATTTCTAAAACTAAAGTTTAATTTTTATAAACTTTTCCTAAGTAGCTATTTACAAAAAATTTACGTTTCACCAAAAATCGTAAAAGTATATTTCTAACTTTTTGCATAATTAAATTTGACAAGTGAAACACAAAAAAATTGAAATTTGATCTTCGTCTAATTATTTTTGCTCTGGTGGATCTAAATTTAAAATAATTATTTTCTTTATCAAGCTTTTCCTTCTCTAATAAATTAAATATTTCATAAGCACTTTCTATGGATTGGCCAGCGCCTTGTGCAAGAGTTGGTAAAAATCCGTTAAAAGCATCGCCAATATAAAATACTTTTTTATTAGAAGATGGCAGAATTTTTGGAGTGTGATAAAGAGGCCATGTTTTTATCTCATGTTCAAATATATTTTTTAATTTAGGATTTTGTTTTAAAATTAGATTTTGAATTAATTGTTTTGTATTTTCTGGCTCATATTTTTTACATCTCATTATACACACCACATTTAATTCTTTTTTTTTATTAATTGGATAAATTACAATATGACAATTACTACCAAGCATGAGGCTTATGTTTTCCTCGCTGATGTATAGATCGAACTTTGATTTTAAAATTACTCTTGCAGCTATTGCTTTCTTAAACTTGGGCTCTATTTTTTTCTTCTCAAAAAAAGACTTCGTATTTGAAAATATGCCATCAGCAGCAATAACAAAATCTACTAGATCATTTGTATTATCTTTGAATTTTATGAGAACTTTATCTTTAAGTTCTGATACTTCTTTTATTTTTTTTCCAAATCTTAAATGTTGTGTGTAAATGTCTTCTTTAAGAAATTCAATTAAAGTTGATCTTTGTAGAGT
>CACBDC010000008.1 GCA_902537845.1 uncultured Pelagibacteraceae bacterium | reverse complement strand
GATATCTTCAAAAATTAAAATACCTTTCTACCCTGTTCCAATGACAATGCAAACAATGGTAGTTTTGTTAATCGGAATAATTTTTGGATGGAAACTTGGTTTGGCAACTGTTTGTTTATATCTCTTTGAAGGTATAGTTGGATTACCAGTCTTCTCGGGTACTCCGGAGAAAGGTATAGGATTAGTTTATTTCACTGGACCAACTATGGGCTACCTAATCGGTTTCCTTATTACTGTTTATGTTTCAGGAAGATTTGATTACGATGAAAATATATTTAAAAATTTTTTAAAATTATTGTTTGCGACGAGTTTTATCTATTTTCTGGGTCTAATATGGTTAGGAAATTTAATTGGCTGGGATAAGCCGATTTTTCAATTAGGCGCCCAACCTTTTCTATTAGCTGAATTGTTTAAAATTTTAATTGTTACTTTTTCGTTAAATCAAATTAAAAAAGTAAGAAAGTTTTTTTAGTATTATCTTGGTGACCTTTTTGAGAGAATTCTTTGGAGAGTTCTTCTGTGCATTTTTAATCTTCTTGCTGTCTCTGAAACATTTCTATTACATAATTCAAATACTCGGTGAATATGTTCCCATTTAACTCTGTCTGCTGACATAGGATTTTCTGGCGGCTTTGCTTTTGATTCTGGTGAAGCTAAAAGAGCTGATTCGACATCGTCAGCATCTACAGGCTTGGCAATATAATCTATTGCTCCTGCTTTAACAGCAGCTACAGCCGTAGGTAGATTCCCGTATCCCGTTAACATTACAATCCTGCAATCCCTCTTGATCTTAGCTAGTTCTTTAACAACGTCTAAACCGTTGCCGTCATCCAGTCTAAGATCAACGCAAGCAAAACCTGGGGGTGAAGTTTTCACTATATTTAACCCCTCAGCTACAGTTTTGGCCTCTTTTACATTGAAACCTTTCTTTTCCATGGCTCTTGCCAGCCTTCCTCTTAATGGATCATCATCATCCAATATAAGCAAGGATTTGTCTGCAAAATCAGACAATTTCAATTGTTCAGGAATATTTTTTTGCGCTCTCATATGACCATTATATGGGCATTGTTCACAGAATTACAACGGCTCTAAATGGCTTTTTTTTCTTTACATAGTGTAAAAAAAACCTTAAACGCAATTTAATTAAGGTTTTTTTTATTAAATTTTTTAAAAAACCTTTGTGAACTAACTAACGAGGGACACATGAAATGGGAAAATTTAAAACAGTTAACGAATTAGTTAACCTATTAAAGCCAGATCACCCCGTATATTGCATACGGCCTAACGAGATAAGAAAGTCCGTAAATTTTTTTAAAGAAAACTTTCCTGGAAAAGTACTCTACGCTGTAAAAACTAATCCTAACGAAAAAATTATTAAACAAATTATTTCTAATGGCATTAATGAATTCGATGTCGCTTCATTAAATGAAATAAGACTAATAAATAAAATTTATCCAGAAGCAAAATTACATTTTATGCACACAATAAAAAGTAAAGAAAGTATTGCGTCTGCATATAATGATTTCAATGTAAAAAGTTTTTCTTTGGATAGTAAAGATGAATTAAGAAAAATCTTAGATGCAACTAATCAAGGAAAAGATTTAGAGCTTTTTGTAAGAATTGCAATTTCTAATGAACATGCTGAAATTGATTTATCTAGAAAATTTGGAGCACTTCCCTCTGAGGCTCTTGGGCTTGTGAGACTTTGTAAACAATATGCTAAAAAGTTAGGAATAAGTTTTCATGTTGGGTCTCAATGTATGCACAAAATTTCTTACTCAAAAGGAATAAAGGAAATAGGCAACATAATTAAAAAAACAAAAATAATTCCAGATACAATAAATGTTGGTGGAGGTTTTCCTTCAATTTACCCAGATTTAAATCCAGAGCCGTTGTCTAATTATATGTTAGAAATAAAAAAAGAACTTTATCGTTTAAAATTAGACAAATTACCTGAAATTATATGTGAACCAGGAAGAGCAATTGTTGCTGAAAGTGGTTCTACTATTGTTAAAGTAATTTTAAGAAAAAAAAATAATCTTTACATTAATGATGGAACTTATGGATCGCTTTTTGATGCGGGTGCCCCAAATTTTGTTCTTCCATCAAAAATGATTACAGAGGGAAGAGTCCAGTCGAAAAAACTAACTGCTTTTAGTTTTTTTGGACCAACATGTGATGGTTTGGATTTTATGAAAGGACCTTTTTTGTTGCCAAATAATATTAAAGAAGGTGATTATATAGAGCTCGGCCAATTAGGAGCTTACAGCTTAACGTTTAGAACTAATTTCAATGGATTTTATTCTAATGAAATTCATGAATTAGGTGACAAACCAATTATGTCTATGTACGATGATCTTGATAAAAAAGTTGGATCATTAGTAGCTTAATGGAAAAAAAAAATAGTTCTAAAATTGGACATAATAAAAATTCTCTCCTTAACTCTCCGGTAGAGCACATCGATATTAAATCATTTGATGCACGCAAAATTATTGAAGGCATGGGTAAAATGTCTTTTACCTCAAGGGATACTGCCAGGGCAGCAGTAATTTATAATGAAATGCTAGCTGATAAAGATTGTTCTATCTTTTTAACTTTGGCTGGCTCTACATCGGCAGGTGGATGTATGAACCTTTATACAGATTTAGTTAAACACAATATGGTGGATGCAATAGTGGCTACTGGTGCATCAATAATTGATATGGATTTTTTTGAGGCACTAGGATTTAAACATTACCAAGGTTCCCAATTTGAAGATGATACAAAACTTCGTAAAAACTATATTGATAGAATTTATGACACTTATATTGATGAGGAAGAATTGCAAGCTTGCGACCAAACAATATGTGACATAGCTAATTCATTAAAACCAAAAGCCTTTACTTCAAGAGAATTTATCAAAGAATTAGGAAAATTTTTAAAAAATAGTTCCAAAAAAAAGGGCTCATTAATTGAAACGGCATATGATAATAATGTACCAATTTTTTGCCCTGCTTTTACTGATAGCTCTGCAGGCTTTGGCTTAGTTATGCATCAAGAGCAAAATCCAGATAATCATATTACAATTGACTCCATAAGAGAATTTAGAGAATTAACAGAAATTAAATTACAATCTAAACAATCAGGATTATTAATGATAGGTGGAGGGGTGCCAAAAAACTTCATTCAAGATACCGTGGTCTGTGCGGAACTGTTAGGAAAAAAGGTTGATATGCATAAATATGCTATTCAAATTACTGTGGCAGATACGCGTGATGGGGCGTGCAGTAGCTCTACTCTTAAGGAAGCAAGCTCATGGGGTAAAGTTGATATTACAAAGGAACAAATGGTTTTTGCAGAGGCAACTAGTGTATTGCCTTTAATT
The DNA here is from genome assembly GCA_902537845.1 of uncultured Pelagibacteraceae bacterium. Classification (GTDB taxonomy): domain Bacteria; phylum Pseudomonadota; class Alphaproteobacteria; order Pelagibacterales; family Pelagibacteraceae; genus Pelagilacustribacter. The sequence goes on along the minus strand of CACBDC010000008.1, from coordinate 40,531 downwards.
GCAAGTGATGCCTATCATCGTGAAAATTGGAAAAAAAGAGATAGAAAAAATTTCTCTAAAATTTTTAAATAATAAATGAAATACCTTAGTCCAAAAAAAGGTTTCTTAGGAATAGATGCTGAGCAAAACACAACTTCTCAAGTAATAGTAGTTCCGTTTGGCTTAGAAAAAACAGTCAGCTACGGAGGTGGCACAAAAAATGGTCCTAAAGAAATTATTAAAGCATCTCATCAAGTAGAGCTTTTCGATGAAGAACTTAACAAAGAGCCTTATAAAGAAATAGGGATCAAAACATTAAAACCTTTTTCTATAAAGAGTAAAATAAAAAGTGCTCTAAACCAGCTATCAAAGATAAATGAGGATATTATTTCTGACGGCAAATTTCCTTTTGTCTTTGGAGGAGAGCATTCTATTACACCTGGTTCGGTCAAGCCTTTTACTAAAAAGTACGATGAAATAACTCTCTTACATTTTGATGCTCATGCTGACCTCAGAGAAAGCTATCAAGGTGAAAAGTTTTCTCATGCATCAGCTATTAAGAGGTGTTTAGATCATAAAAATTTAAAAGTAGTTTCATTCGGCATAAGAAATCTATCAAAAGAAGAGATGGATTTTTATAAAAAAAACAGAGACAGAATTGAAATATTTTGGGGAAAAGATAAGCATAACTGGGATTTATCTTCACTAGATAAATTTTTTAAAAACAAAAATGTTTATATTACTTTTGACGTAGATGGCCTTGACTCTAGCATTATGCCTGCAACTGGGACGCCTGAGCCAGGTGGTATGTTTTGGGAAGATGTTTTGCCCATAATAAAAAAAGTTTGCCGAGTATCTAATATAGTTGGCGCTGATATAAATGAATTAGCACCAATTAAAAATTTTAACTCGTATAATTTTCTTGTTGCTAAATTAGCTTATAAGATTATTTCTTACTCTTTTGAATATAAGAGCTAATTAATTTTTTGGGATCCCAACTTATAATTACTAGAGCACCACCTAGATCATTATTTCTTCTGAATGATAAATTCGCACCTTGTCTTTCTAGCAATGTTTTACCTAAAAATGTTCCAAGACCTAATCCTGAATTAGAATTTAACTCTACTGATTTAGATTTTATGTAAGGCTCGCCAATTTTTTTAATGATATCGTCTGGTATGCCAGGTCCATCATCATTTATTTTAATTTCTATTTTACGTAAATCGCTCTTTAAATTAATTTTAACTTTACTTTTAGAAAATTTTACAGCATTTCCAATGAAATTTCTTAATCCATAAATAATTTCAGGAGTTCTCTCAATATTTATCTTATTGTTGTCTTCATCAGATACTAATTCTATTTTTTTTGAAGATGTCTCTTTAAATGAGACTATTATTTCTTCTATTAAGTCTTCTAATTTAATAGAACTTATAAATATATCTTCTTTAATTTGCTTCTTTGATATTTTTTTTAATATTTCACTACACCTCTTAGTTTGACTTATTAATAGTTCTATATCTTTAGAGATATCTTTATTATCTCCAAGTTCTTTTTTTAATTCTTTTGCAACAACGGCAATAGTTGCCAAAGGAGTGCCCAAAGAATGAGCTGCTGCAGCTGCTTGACCTCCTAAAGACTCAAGCTCGTACTCTTTAGCTATAACTTCTTGAAGTTTATTTAAAGCTTCTGATCTTTTTTTGGTTTCGCCAGCAAATCTGATTCCAAAATAACTTAAAAATATCATTCCAATTAAAATAGAAATTAATATTCCAAATTTATAAAAACTCGGCACGTCAAAATTTTCAGATAAGAGCCCCGGCAACGGCAAATAATAATGTGTTAAGATAAAAAGAATTACTGAGGTTATAAATCCCAATATGATTGTAGTGCCCATACTTAAAAAAGTGGAAGAAACAATTGCAGGGATTATTAATAAAATTGAAAATGGATTAAAAATTCCACCAGTAAGATACAAAAGAGCTGCTAACTGAAAAAGATCGTATAGTAAAAACAAAGATGCGTATGTATCTTTCAATTGATTGGCTTTAACTTTAAATTGAAGGAATAAATTGGTTAATAAACCAACAAAAACCACTGATAAAGTAGCTTTAATAGGAAATTCTAATTTTAGATAAAAAAAGACTATATTTATAGCGATTAATTGGCCTATTATCGCTATGTACCTTAAAATTGTAAGAGTGCTTTTATCTAAGTTTAAGTTCTCTTTTGTCCTAAAAAGAGTTGAAAAGTCCATCGTATTAGATATCTAAATTAGCTACATCTAAAGCGTTGTTTGTAATAAAATCTTTTCGAGGAGCAACTTCATCACCCATTAAAATTTTGATCATTTTTTGATCTTCATTAGACTTATCTTTAGTTCCTTTTGAATATTGCACTTGGAGCATTCTTCTATTATCTGGGTTAAGGGTAGTTTCCCATAGTTCTTCGGGGTTCATCTCTCCAAGTCCTTTGAAACGTTGAATAAATAATTTTTCTCTTTGTTCTTGAATTAGTTTTCTGTACTCAGCAGAGCTCTTTTTAATTTTCTTACTTATGTTTCCAACTTCTAAAATATATTCCTCTAATGCTTTTTCATCTTTTATATAAATGCTTTTATTTGCTTTTGTAACTTTGAATAATGGTGGTTGAGCAAGATAAATGTGTCCTTTTTCAATTAATTGGTTGAATGGATAATTGTTAAAAAAAGTTAACAATAGTGTTCTTATATGAGAACCATCTACATCGGCGTCTGTCATGATTACAATTTTATCATACCTTAGATTTTCAATGTTAAAATCTTTTGACCCAGTACCCAATGCATTAATTAGAGTTACAATTTCATTTGAAGACATCATTTTAGATAATGCTTTTGTAGAGTGATCTTCGCCATTTGATTTACCATTTACATAAGTGTTTAAAATTTTTCCTCTAAGGGGAAGAACAGCTTGATACTCTCGCACTCTTCCTTGTTTAGCAGATCCGCCAGCTGAGTCTCCCTCTACTATAAAAAGCTCTGTACCTTCGCGTTTTTGTATTTGACAATCTGCAAGTTTTCCAGGTAACCCTGATAGTTCAAAAGTTCCCTTACGTCTGACACTATCCCTCGCTTTTCTTGCTACATCTCTTGCCATTGCTGCCTGAGTAATTTTTTCTAAGACCACCCTAGCTATAGAAGGGTTTTGATCAAACCATGTTGATACTTTTTCACTTATGATATGTTCAACAATATTTCTAATTTCCGAAGAAACTAATTTATCTTTGGTTTGAGAAGAGAATTTAGGATCTGGCATTTTAATAGAGAGAACAGCAGTCAAACCTTCTTTTATATCTTCTCCAGATAACGAAATTTTATTTTTTTTATTATTTCTGTCAGCGCTATATTTGTTTATAACTCTAGTAAGAGCGGTTCTAAAACCGAGCAAATGAGTTCCACCATCTTTTTGAGGTATATTATTTGTAAATGGCAAAACTTCTTCTGAATAACCTGCATTCCATTCAAAAGAACACTCGACAACAACATTATTTTTAGTTGAGTTTACATATACAGGCTTTTTAAAAACTTCTTTTTCATTTTTATTTATCAAAATTGGTTTTTTATTATTAATATGTTTTACAAATTCTAAAATTCCACCATCATATTTATGAAAAAATTCTTTTGGCTTTTTGAAAGTACTATCAATTAACTTTATAGCTATGCCTTTGTTTAAAAAAGCTAATTCTCTAATCCTTTTTTCAAGTGTAGATGCGCTAAATTTGATAGTTGAGAAGATTTGCTTTGAAGGTAAGAAAGTAATTCTAGTTCCCTTTTTTTTCGTCTTTCCTTTTTTTTTAAGTGGTTTAACTGAGTGTCCATCTTTAAATATAATTTCATATTCGTTTCCATCTCTATAAATATTTAATTCTAATTTCTCAGAAAGCGCATTTACTACTGATACTCCTACGCCATGGAGACCACCAGAAACCTTGTAAGAGTCATGATCAAATTTTCCGCCTGCATGCAATTGTGTCATAATCACCTCAGCAGCAGACATTTTTTCACTTTTATGCATATCTACCGGTATTCCTCGACCATCATCTTCAACTGTCACTGTATTGTCCGAATTAATCGTCACAATTATATTTTTGCAATGTCCGGCCAAAGCCTCATCGATAGAATTATCAATTACTTCAAAAACCATATGATGAAGTCCAGATCCATCGTCTGTATCTCCAATATACATTCCAGGTCTTTTTCTAACTGCGTCAAGACCTTTAAGGACTTTTATAGAGTCTGCACCATATGATGATGCTTTTTTAAGTTCTAAATTTTTAGACATTTTTTTGAATTTTTGTAACTATACCACTCTTTTTATCGAATATAAAATGATCCATGATCAAAGTGACTTAAAACTATTAAGTACCAACAATTATAGAGCTAAAAATAAAAAAAATTTTAAAAACGTGAAAAATTAGATTTTCATTGGCATAATCACATAATAACTATTCTTGTCAGACGCATCTTCGATTAATACGGGAGATGTAGAGTCTTTTAAATTCATTTTTAAATTCTTGTCCTCTAACTCAGATGCAATATCAATCAGATATTTTGAGTTAAAGCTTATATTTAAATTTTCTGAACTAAAGTTTGCTTTAATTTTCTCATTGCCATCTCCAGAGTTGGCGCTATTAACAGATAATTGAACATTATCCTTATTAATGACTAATTTTACACCTTCTTTTCTATCCATCGAAACACTGGCTACTCTCTCGATAGAATTAATAAAGTCTTTAGATGAAACAACTAAAGTTTTATCATTATTTGTTGGTACAACTTTTTTATAATCAGGAAACTTTCCATCTATTACTTTAGAAATCAATTTCATGTTACCAATATTAAACTTTATTTTGTTATCACTAGTTTGCATTGTAATTTGCTCTGTTGCTTCAGATAAAAGAGAACATAATTGAAATACTGTTTTTTTTGGCAATATCAATGAATTAAAATCAGATATATTTTCTATTTCCAAGCTACTTGATGATAATCTATGGCTATCTGTAGCAACACCGGTCAAAAAATTTCTTCCGTGGGCTTCTGTAAGGTGAAGAAATATTCCATTCAAGTAATGTCTAGTGTCATCATTAGAAATTGAAATTCGAGTTTTGTTTAAAAGTTTAAGTAATCTGTTATTATTTAATGAAATTTCACTTCCTTCAAATTCATCGGCAAAGGTTGGAAAGTTATCTATTGGTAAACACAAAAGGTTGAAGTCTGCATTTTCACTTCTTAAACTTAATTTATTCTCTGATTTTAAATCAAAATTTAATTCCGAGTTTGATGAAATTTTTCTTAAAATATCGTAAAGAATTGATGCAGAAGTAGTGGTACTTCCTTCTTTAAGGATTTTGACATTTGTGATCTCATCGTAAAAAATAATGTCAAGATCGGTGGCAATAATTGATAATTTTTTATCTTTTAGTTGTAACAAAACGTTAGACAGAATTGGTAAAGTATTTTTTTTTTCTACAACGCCCTGAACAAAATTTAATGATTTTAGTAAGATGTCCCTTTTAATAACAAATTGCATCTAGTTATTGTTCAAGTAATAAACTTTTTATCTGATTAATATTTTTTTTCATTTCATCGTCCTGCTCAGAGAGTCTTGTTATTGTCTTAACTGCATGAATTACTGTAGTATGATCCCTGTTAGCAAATCTTCTACCTATCTCTGGTAATGATCTCGTTGTCATCTTTTTTGCTAAATACATAGCGATCTGTCTTGGTCTAGCCAATGGCCTTGACCTTCTCTGTGAAAGCATTTCAGTTAATGCAATATTAAAATAATTTGAAACTACATTTTGAATTTTATCAACTGTTACAACTCTTATTTGATTAAAAACATCTTTTAAAATACTTTTGCAGTCTGTAATATTTAACTCTTTATTATGCACTCTGCTAAAAGCTAAAACTCTATTAAGCACTCCGATAAGCTCTCTAATGTTAGTTTTACTTTCACTAGCTATAAAAGTAATAACTTCGTCACTTAAATTAACATTCTCTTTGAACTGACTTTCTATTTCTTTTATTTTTTTTCTAATAATCTTAGTTTTTAACTCAAGATCAGGCGCTTCAATATCAACCACTAATCCCCCTGCTAATCTTGATTTTATTCTATCTTGAATTCTGTCTAATTTCATTGGTGGACGGTCTGCTGAGATTATTATTTGAGAGCCCTTATCCATCAAGCTATTAAATGTGTGAAAAAACTCTTCTTGAAGACTTTCTTTACCGCTTATAAATTGAATATCGTCAATTATAAATACTGATGATTTTCTAAAAAAATCTTTGAAATTCACCATATCATTTTTTTTGATGGATTTAATAAAGTGATACATAAACCTTTCGGCTGAAACAAACATGACATTGTTCTTGTTTTGAAGCTCTAGTCCAATAGCATTTAGAAGATGTGTTTTTCCAAGACCTACACCTCCGCACACATATAATGGATTATATCGAGAGATATGTTCACAAACCTTCTTTGAATAGGACAAAGCAATATCATTACTGTTCCCTTTTATAAAATTATCAAAGCTTAAATTAGGATTTAATCGGTTATAATTTAAAATAGAGTCCTTAATTTCAGTGACTTTATTAAGCTCCTCTATTTTTATAAATTCCTGACTTTGTCTCTTTTCTTCAATGATTTTGAATTCTATTCTAGTTAAACTTAATTTAAAGTTTTTTACCTGCTCAAGAATCTTATCTAAATATCTTGAAACAATCCAATCTCTGAAAAATCTTGTAGGGACACCAAGTATTAAGTAATCATTATATTCTTTCACTAATGTTATCTTTTGTAGCCAACTATTATAAATTTCACTTCCAAAAGTATTTTTAAAAGAATTTTGTATATCTTCCCAATTTAATGTCTTTTCCTCCTCGGAGACAAAAGCATTTTGTTTTTTAATATTATTATCCATGTAGAATTTTCTTAAAGAGATTCCTTTAAACGATTTTTACAAATTGTTTGCAACCAAGTAGAGGTTGAAATCAAAAATAAAATTACAAATTGGTTGTAGAATAAACGTTCAGATAGAATAAAAAAAATAATTCAACTTACTGAATTAAGTTTCTATATTTGGTTAGATAAGTCTAAATATAGATTGAATTTTTTTCAACGATCAACTTTGAATTGATTATTTGGATGAAATTTTTTTAGAAATCCTAGAAATTTTTCTTGCAGCAGTGTTTTTGTTTATTATGCCAGATTTAGCAACCTGCATTAGAATTGATTGAAATTTTGAAAAATATTTTTTTGCTTTTTCTCTATCCTTTGCTTTTAGATGAAATTCCATTTGCTTAACAGCATTCTTGTACTTGCTTTTTCTTATTCTATTTACTTGGGTTTGTTTTTTAACCCTTCTCACTCTTCTGATAGCTGATTTAGTATTTGGCATTTTTTAGGATTGTATATATGCGCATTTAAATACGGTCAACTTTATTATTTTTGACATTTATTACAAAAAAATGTCGCTCGATTAGCTATTACAATTTTTTTAATCTTACCGATGCACTTAACCCTTGGGCAATATTCGCCCTTTTTTCCATAAACACTAAAATATTGCTGAAATGAACCTTTTTTTCCACTACTACTAGAAAAATCTTTTATAGATGAACCTCCAAGTATAATTGCTCTAGAAATTATCTTTTTAGAAAATTTTATAATTTTTTGAATCTCAAAATTCTTAAGTTTTTTGATTTTTTTAGAAGGTCTTACTCCGCTAAAAAAAAGAATTTCATTCACATAAATGTTGCCGAGACCGGATATAAATTTTTGATCCATTAATAGATCTTTAATAGTTCTTTTTTTACCTATTATATAATTTTTAAAGTATTCTATATTAAATTTAGCACTTAATGGTTCTGGTCCTAAATGTTTAAGATGGATATTTTGGTATAGATTGATACGTTTTATAATCTTTATGAAACCAAATTTTCTTATATCGTTATAAATTAATTTTTGATTATTTGACAAATTGAAGATTATACGATCATGTTTTTTATCTTTATCGTCATTTATGTCATAGTAAAAACTTGTTTTGTATTTTCTTTTATTACGATTAACAAAAAAAAATTTTCCTGTCATGCCTAAATGGACTAACATTACAATATCTTTATTGAAGAAAAACAATAGATATTTAGATCTTCTAGAAATTTTTTTAAACTTAAGCCCAATAATATTTTTAATTTTGTTTTTATCAATTTTGTATCTTAATCTTCCATCATTTATTTTAATTGTTTTTATAATTAGATTTTGTGTTTTGTTAATTAAGGACCTTTTAACAACTTCAACTTCTGGTAATTCTGGCATATAATAAATTTATGAAAAACACTATTCAAGATAAAGCAAAATTAGTCAATTCTGTATTTTCGGAAGTTTACGATAAATATGATTTGATGAATGATATTATGTCTTTTGGAATACATCGTATTTGGAAGGATAAATTTATAGACTGGATGAATCCCTCTCGAGACTCCTCATTAATTGATGTTGCATCTGGAACTGGGGATATAGCAAAACTATTTTCTTTACGAAACAAAAATTTCTCAACGGTCACTTGCATAGAACCAAATGAAGATATGCTTAAAAAAGGAAAGATCAATCTTAAAAATTTTAAGAATATTAGATGGATTAAGTCTAGAGCTGAATTTTTGCCAGTTAAAGATAATATGTACGACTTTTATTCAATTAGCTATGGTATAAGAAATGTTTCTGATATTAATAAAACTCTTAGGGAAGCTTACAGAGTTTTAAAACCAGGTGGTCGTTTTATGTGTTTAGAGTTTTCAAAAATAGATAATGAATTTTTAAATTTTTTATATAAAAATTATTCAAGAGCCATACCTGCTTTAGGAAAGTATATTGTTGGATCATCAAGACCTTACAAATACTTAATTAACAGTATTGATACTTTTTACAATCAAAAGCAGCTTTTAGAGCTAATAAACAAAAATGGGTTTACCAATGTAGAATATAGAAATCTTTCTAACGGTATTTCAGCTATACATTCTGGGTGGAAAATATAAATGCTAAAAAGAGTTTTCAAGTTATTCCAAATCGCTAGGAAATTGTCCACTTCAGGCGCAATTGACTCGATAAACCAAGTTTATCAAATACCAGTATCAATAAATTTATTTTTTAGTTTGATTTCTATAGGTTCAAAAAACACTCATTTGCAAAATAAAAACCCGGGTCAAAACCTGTGTGATGCACTCCAAGGTATGGGCACTACGTTTATAAAACTCGGGCAATTTTTAGCCACTCGGCCAGATATAATTGGCGATGAAATAGCAAAAGATTTAGAAAAACTTCAAGATAAAGTCCCTGCTTTTGAACTTTTTGAAGCAAAGAAAGTTATAAAAAAAGAAATTGGTGAGAAACAATATCAAAATATAATTGAAATAGGAGAACCGATAGCGGCAGCATCGATTGCCCAAGTTCATTTTGCTAAAATTAAGAATGAAAATATGGAAAAGCAAGTAGCAATAAAAATTTTACGACCAGATATAGAACAATTATTTAATGAGGAGTTGGATGCTCTAATGTTGTTTGCGTATATTGTTGAAAATACAATTTCAAAAGCGAAGAGATTGAAGCTAGTAGAAGTAGTTCATCTTTTAAGAGAAATTACTAATATCGAAATGGATCTAAGATTTGAAGCTGCTGCTGCTAACGAATTATATGAAAATACTAAATTAGATAAAGGTTTTAACGTTCCAAAAATTTATTGGAATTATACAACAAAAAAAATTCTTACTTTAGATAAAGTCAATGGAGTTTCAATTAGAGAACAAGGAAAATTAGAGGAGCAGGGTATAAATTTAAAATATTTAGCAGAAAATCTAATTCAACATTTTTTAAAACAAGCTGTTAGAGATGGTTTTTTTCATGGCGACATGCACCAAGGTAATCTATTTATAGACCCAAAAGGTAATATTGTACCTGTTGATTTTGGAATTATGGGTAGACTAGATAAAAATAATAGAAAGTTTTTAGCTGAAATATTATATGGTTTCATAAAACGAGATTATGTTAAAGTTGCTGAAGTTCATTTTCAAGCTGGATTAGTTCCACAAAATGCATCTAAGGATGAATTTGCTCAAGCACTACGCTCTGTGGGTGAACCAATTTTTGGCCAGTCTATAAAAGATATCTCAGGTGGAAATTTGCTTGCTCAATTGTTCGAAATTACAGAAAAATTCAATATGGCTACGCAACCTCCATTGTTATTGCTTCAAAAAACTATGGTCGTAGTGGAGGGAGTTGCAAGAAAATTATACCCAGAGACAAACATTTGGGAAGTATCCAAACCTGTTTTAGAAGAATGGCTGAAAAACTTAAAAAGCCCTAAATCAACAATTGATACAGCTTTAAATACATCTGCTGAAATAATAAAACGAATACCTCATTTTCCTGATTTAATGGACAAGGCAGAATATGCATTAAAACTTGCAGCTGAGGGGAAATTAAATTTAGGTATAAACAATAAAAACCTAGAAATGGAACAAATGAGAATAAAAAATTTTAGAAATAATGTCGTAATAAGTTTTTTTGGTATTGTAATTGTCTTCTTGTTAGTATTTTAATCTATGATAATGACGTTAAAAAATAAAAAAATTTTAATTGTTATAGGCGGTGGTATAGCTGCCTATAAATCACTTGATTTAATCAGATTATTAAAAAAAAATGATGTGGATGTAAAAACAATTCTTACGAAAAGTGGAAGAGAATTTGTTACACCTTTATCTTTATCTACATTAACTAAGACAAAAACATTTGAAAATATATTTGATAGTGATTCAGAAGCAGAGATAGATCACATAGCTCTTTCTAGATGGGCTGATATTATTTTAGTAATGCCAACCACTGCAAATTTTATGAGCAAACTTTCTATTGGAAAAGCGGAAGATTTAGCTACCACTGTTTTATTAGCTGCAGACAAAGATATTCTTTTAGTGCCAGCTATGAATGTCAGAATGTGGTTGCATAAAGCCACTCAGTTTAATCTTAAAATTTTACAAGACTTTGGTTATCTATTTATAGGACCTGAAAAAGGTGAAATGGCATGTGGAGAGTTTGGTGAAGGAAAAATGTCAAGTCCAAGACAAATTTTTGCGTATTTAAAAAATTACTTTGATAAAAGGAATCTTGTTGCTAGTAGAAACCTTAAAGCTTTAGTAACTGCAGGACCAACACGAGAATATATCGATCCGATACGTTATATTTCCAATGAGTCAAGTGGTAAGCAAGGTTATGAAATTGCTATTGCGCTCGATAAACTTGGTATACAAACAACATTAATAACTGGACCGTCTAAACTGACCTCCCCGAAGGGTGTTAAAGTAAGAAAAATAATATCAGCAGATGAAATGTTCAATGAAGTAAAGAAAACTTTGCCAGTAGATTTAGCCGTGTGTACAGCAGCTGTGACTGATTTTAAGCCAGCTGAAAAAAGTAAAAATAAAATAAAAAAAGATGAATTCAATTTTAAATCAATAAATTTTATAAAAAATAATGATATTTTGGATTTTTTATCAAAAAATAATAAGAATAGGCCCCATATTGTTGCAGGTTTTTCTGCGGAAACTAAAAATGTTATAAAAAATTCTACGCAAAAAATGAAAAGTAAAAATTGTGACTTAATTTTTGCTAATAATGTTTCCAAAAAAGGAATAGGTTTTAATTCTGACTTCAATAAAGTTTCAGTAATAGATCAAAAAGGAAACATCAAAATAATTCCTAAAAATAAAAAAAGTTTTATTGCTAATAAAATTGCTCAAATTTTATTAGATAAGTTACTTGATGACAGAAATTTTAATTAAGCGATTATCTGATAATGTCTCGTTACCTAAGTATGAAACAGATGGATCATCGGGTATGGACCTTGCTGCAAATATTAATGAAAAGATTGAATTAAAACCAGGTGCTTCAGTTATAGTACCAACAGGAATATCAGTATCTATTCCTAAAAATTTTGAAATTCAAATCAGGCCTAGATCTGGTTTGGCTGCAAAGAGCAACATTAGTGTTTTAAACACTCCTGGAACAATAGACTCAGACTTTAGGGGAGAATTGAAAGTAATATTGATAAATTTAGGAAGTAAAAGTTTTTTAATTGAGAACGGGGCGCGAATAGCTCAAATGGTTTTATGTCCTATTGTTAAAGCGAAGTTAAAAGAAGTAAAAATACTTGAAGGCACAAAACGTGGTTCTGGTGGATTCGGTTCAACTGGAACTAAATAATAGATGAATTTAGATTTTAAAGAATTCAAGAGATTTGAGAAACAAATTATTTTAAAAAAAATTGGATTCTCTGGTCAAAAAAAAATAAAAAAAGCAAAAATTCTAATTGTAGGATTAGGTGGCTTGGGTTGCCCATTAGTTTCTTATCTAGCAGCATCAGGCATTGGGAACATATGTATAGTAGACCATGATAAAGTTGAGTTAGGTAATTTAAATAGACAAATACTATTTAATAATGGTGATTTAAATAAATACAAAGTTTTACAAGCTAAAAAAAAAGTGGCTCAAATTTATAAAAATATAAAAATTAAAACTCTCAAATCAAAAGTTAACTCCAGAAATATTAAGTCTATATTCAAAGATTTTGAAATCATCTGTGATGGCACAGATAACTATGAGACAAGATATTTAATAAATGATTTTTGTAAGCAAAATAAAAAAATCTTAGTATCCGCTGCGATTAGTCGTTTTGATGGACATCTTTTTAAATTCAATTTTAAAAAGAAAGGACCATGTTATAGGTGCTTTATGCCTGAACAGCCAATTGAGGAAAATAATTGTGAAACTGATGGTATTTTTTCACCAGTTGCTGGTATTATGGGGTCTATTCAAGCAAATGAAGTTTTAAAAACAATTTTAAATTTAAAAAACGATTTAAGTTCCAATATGTTGATTTTTAATTCACTGAGAATGAGCTTAAGAAAAGTAAAAATTAGTATAGATAAGGATTGTATTAATAAATGCAAAAATTAAGTTTTTTATTTATAATTTTTTTTTTATTTAATGATTTACATGCAAAAGAAGAATACTTTCTCACTCTAAGAAATGAAAAAGTAAATTTGCGTCAAGGACCATCGTTTGATTATCCTGTTAAAATTTTCTACAAAAAAAAGTTTCTTCCTGTTCTAATTCAAGATAGTTCGGATAATTTTAGAAAGATAAGAGATCATGAAAATAATACTGGTTGGATTCATATTTCGCAGTTATCAAAAAAAAAGGCAGCTATAACAATTGATGATAATGTCTTAGTCTTTAATAAGCCTTCTATTTATTCATCTCCAAAAGTAATTCTGAAAAAAGGCCGTTTGTGTAAAATTAAAAAATGTAAAAATGATTGGTGTAGTATAACTGTAGATAAATTTAAAGGTTGGGTTAAAAAAGAAAGTCTGTGGGGATTATTATAAAAATTTTATTTTATATACCTGGACCATATTTTATCCAATAAATAATACCATACTCCATTAATTGTAGGTTCTACTAGAGCTACTAGTCCTGCTTCCCACAAACTTGCGCCTGTTAGAACTGAAACAACTGTCATTGCTATACAGACGTGCCCAATTGTATAGACTAATGCTCTTCCTGCACTAGTGCTAGCTATAACTTTAAAAATTCCTCTACTAAACTCTGTCATGTTTTTCTTGTTCTAATTAGTTTTATTAAAGGGATTTTCTAAAACGCAAGCCACTAAATGAATTCTATCTTGCTCACCTCCATTAAAAAAATTATGGTATTTCGTGTTGTTTGTAATAGTTGCAGATCCATCTGCCGGCATATGTTTTGCAACATCTTCTATGACCATTTTGCACCCAGGATTTGTTATTATCGGAATATGAAGTCTTGGTTCTGGGTCTCTGTGCCAACTTAGTGTCGATCTAGGCTCTTTTAATAAAATTCTTACTCTACCAAGTTTAAATCTTTCTCTTAATAAGTTATAGACTTCCTCAAAATATGTGTTTTTAAATTCAGGTACAATCTCTGTATATTTTGACTCATCTATTGACTTATCTCTTTTGACCTCTTTTCCAGACTCATCAGGAAATGTCCAATACTCACCTCTCACATTGTGCCCTTTGATCGAGTCTGCATCTCCTGGAACTCTATTGATTGGAATGGCAGCAAAATTTGTAATTCCTAATGTATCAAATTTTTTATTTTTAAGAACTATATCAAGGTCTGCTCTTAATTTTTTGATATCAAAAGTAATGTTTGGAACTTTATAAAAGTCTGAACCAATTTGCTCATTCATTAGTTTAATTTTTTTAAATTTGGTCTATCCGCATCCATTATCTTAGACCAAACTGCTATAAAATCTTTTATAAATTTTTCCTTATTATCATCTTGAGCATACACCTCAGCATATGATCGTAAAATTGAATTAGATCCAAATACTAGGTCTGCTCGGGAGGCTGTATACTTTACTTTTTTAGTTTTACGATCAATAATATCGTAAGAATTCTTACCTGTAGGTTTCCATATATATTTCATATCAACTAAATTTGTGAAGAAATCATTTGTTAAAGCACCAACTTTTTCTGTAAACACACCTTTATCTTTTGCTGACTCATGGTTTGTTCCTAAAACTCTCATACCTCCGACTAAACACGTCATCTCCTGCGCGGTTAATCCCATCAAAGAAGCTCGCTCTAGTATAAGTTCCTCAGGCATCACAGAGTAATCTGATTTAACAAAATTTCTAAATCCATCATGTAAAGGTTCTAACCATTTGAAATTTCTATTTTCTGTTTGTTCTTGAGTTGAGTCACCTCTGCCTGGATTAAATGGGACTTTGACTTTTGAGCCACCTTTTTTGATTGCTTTTTCTAAACCAACATTTCCTGCAAGAACAATCGTATCGGCGATAGATGCACCTGTTTTTTTTGCAATTTTTTCTAAAATTTTTAGTACTTTTGATAGTCTTTTAGGTTCGTTTGCTTCCCAATTTTTCATTGGCTCTAATCTTATTCTTGCTCCGTTTGCTCCACCTCTTTTATCTGTTCTTCTATAAGTTCTAGCACTATCCCAAGCCATAACTATTAAATCACTATTACTTAGTTTACTTGCAGCAATCATTTTTTTAACTTTTTCTACGCTATATTTCTTTTTAGAAGACTTAACATTACCCTGCCAAAGTAGATCTTCTTTAGGTGCCCAAGGACCAATATAGTTGTCTTTGTTTCCCATCGTTCTGTGCGTTAACTTAAACCAAGCTCGAGCGAATGAGTCTTCAAAAAACTTTGGATCTTTATAAAATCTCTCTGAAATTTTTCTATATTCTGGATCCATTGCCATAGCCATATCTGCATCAGTGAACATAAGTCTGGCTTTCTTTGTAGGATCGCCTAAATCTACAGGCTTCTTCTCTTCCTCTAGATTAATCGGTTCCCACTGCCAAGCTCCAGCTGGACTTTTTTTACTCTCCCACTCATAATTAAGTAATAGATCTAAATATTGATGATCCCATTTATCTGGATTAGTTGTCCATGCACCTTCAAGACCTGATGTAATTTGATTTACACCCGTACCACCATTTTTTTGAACCCATCCAAAACCTTGTTCATGAATATCTGCTCCCGCTGGCTCGGGTCCTAAATTTGCAGGATCACCATTACCATGTGCTCTTCCAATTGAGTGACCGCCTACTGTTAGCGCGGCTGTTTCCACGTCGTTCATTCCCATTCGTCCAAATGTCTCTCGAACGTCCATAGCAGTTCTTACTGGATCTGGCTTTCCCTCTACACCTTCTGGATTTACATAAACTAATTGAAAATGAGACGCTGCTAAAGGTGCCTCTAAAGAAGAACGATCTTGCGGATCTCCATATCTATTTACAGCTAGTGGAACAGTCTCTTTTCCCCAGTAAACATCTTTTTCAGGTCCCCATATATCTTCTCTACCAAATGAAAATCCAAAAGTTTTAAAACCAGCTTTTTCATAAGCCATCGTACCAGCTAAAACCATTAAATCTGACCAACTTAATCTATTTCCATATTTTTTTTTTATCGGCCAAAGAAGACGTCTAGCTTTATCTAGGTTTGTGTTATCTGGCCATGAGTCTTGAGGAGAAAACCTATGTGATCCTACGTTTGGTCTACCGTCAAATTCTCTGTAAGTTCCAACTTGGTGCCAAGTCAATCTAACCATAAGCCCTGTATAACTTCCTAAATCTGCGGGCCACCATTCTTGGCTATCATTCATTAATTTTAACAAATCTTTTTTTAGAGCCTTAAAATTTAGTTTTTTGACTTCTTTTTTGTAATTAAATCCTGGAAGTGGATTAGTCTTTGTGTCGTGTTGATGCAAAATATCTAAATTTATACTATTTGGCCAAAGTCGAGATGTATTTGACTCGCCTGATTTAGTAATACCACCATGCATTACCGGGCATTTACCATTACTATCTTTTTTATGCTCTACACTCATAATTCTAGTTTATAATAATTCTAAATTAAATCCAAGTGACAAAATGTCAATCTTTTAAATTTATTATTACCTCTACGTTTGCAATTTTTTTTCCATTTGGTGCATTAGGAATTTTTTCAAATTTTATCTGATTTTCACTGATGTCAATTAACTCGGAAGTTTCATTATCATAAAAGTGATGATGATTAGAAATATTTGTATCAAAGTAAGTTCTATTGTTTTTACCTTTTAAATGTACCTCGCTTAAATGACCAGCTTTCTTAAAAGCTTCAACAGTATTATAAATTGTTGCAAGCGCAAATTCTTTGGACGTTTTTTTTGCCATAGATTTAGCTAGACTTTCTATTGTAAAGTGAAATGTTTTTTCTCTTTCAAACAAAAATTTTGCAATTTCTACCCTTTGTTTCGTAGGTCTTAGATTGGATGATCTTAATTTATTTAAAATACTTAATTTTTTTACCATATTTTCTGCAGTTTATAATTATTCTAAAGAGAAAATATATATCATTACTTATTTAAATCAAGTAAAACAAATTTCAAATTATGCAAAAAAATAGTTTCTCATACGAAGAGTTGATTGCTTGTGGCAAAGGCAATCTGTTTGGGGAAGGAAACGCTAAATTACCTCTTCCGCCAATGTTAATGTTCGATCGAATTACAAAAATAGATAATAATAGCGGTGAATTTAAAAAAGGTTTTATAAAGGCTGAGCTTGATATAAAGGATAATTTATGGTTTTTTGACTGTCATTTTCAAGGTGATCCTGTAATGCCTGGTTGCCTCGGATTAGATGCAATGTGGCAACTTGTTGGTTTCTTTTTAGGATGGACAGGTGAACCTGGTAAAGGAAGGGCATTGGGTGTAAACTCAGTGAAATTTACTGGTGAAGTACTTAAAAATGTTAAAATGGCAACATATGAAATTAATATGAAAAGAGTTCTTAAAAAAGAGGGCACCACTGTTGGCTTAGCAAATGGAATACTTAGTGCTGATGGTAAAATTATTTATCGTGCTGAAAATTTGAAAGTAGGTTTATTTAAATCATGAGACGAGTTGTAATCACAGGCCTTGGGATAGTTTCATGTCTCGGCAACAATCAAGAGGAAGTTCACCAATCATTATTAAATTCAAAATCTGGAATATCATACGCAGAGGAGTACAAAGAGCATAATCTAAAAAGTCATGTTCACGGCAAACCTAATATAAAACTTTCAGATTTTGTGGATAGAAAAACTATTAGATTTATGGGATCTGGTTCCGCTTACAATTATATTGCAATGAAAGAGGCTATCAAGGACTCAGGTTTGGAGGAAAAAGAAGTAAGTAACTTCAAAACTGGTATTATAATGGGTTCAGGTGGTCCTTCAATTGAGAATGTAATTCTTGCTGCTGACAAAACTAGGGCAAAAACTCCCAAATTAATGGGACCATTTATTGTTCCAAGAACAATGGGTAGTACAGCTTCCGCAACACTAGCTGTTCCATTCAAAATAAAGGGGACTAATTACACTATGAGTTCTGCTTGCGCAACAAGTGGACACTGTATTGGAAATTCTATGGAGCTAATACAGATTGGAAAACAAGATGTTGTATTTGCAGGAGGGAGTGAGGAGATACATTGGGCAATGACTGCCATGTTTGATGCGATGACGGCATTATCTTCTAAATACAACGATAAGCCAGAGACTGCCTCTAGAGCTTACGATAAAACTAGAGATGGTTTTGTAATTGCTGGTGGGGCTGGTGTTTTAGTTCTAGAGGAATATGAACACGCGAAAGCACGAGGAGCCAAAATTTACGCTGAGCTTACTGGATATGGAGCAACTTCGGACGGTTATGATATGGTAGCGCCTTCTGGAGAGGGAGCCGTTAGATGTATGAAAATGGCTATGGCCACATCTAAAAATAAAATTAATTATATAAACACTCATGGTACCTCTACACCTGTAGGAGATATTACTGAATTAAAAGCAGTAAAAGATACATTTGGAGATAATATTCCTAAGATTAGTTCAACTAAATCATTATCAGGACATCCATTAGGAGCTGCATCAGTGCATGAGGCTATTTATTGTTTAATCATGATGAAAAATAATTTTATTGCTGGTTCAGCAAACATTAATGAGATGGACGATGAAGCTAAAAAATTTCCTATAGTTACTAAAACTGAAAAAGGAGTTTCGCTTGATACAGTTATGTCAAATAGTTTTGGTTTTGGTGGAACTAACGCTGCTTTAATTTTTGAAAAGGTTTAATTATGAGTTTGATGAAGGGCAAAAAAGGATTAATTATGGGAGTAGCCAATGAAAGATCTATTGCTTGGGGAATTTCACAAAAACTTGCAGAGGCTGGCGCGGAGTTAGCTTTTACGTATCTCGGTGATGCTTTAAAAAAAAGAGTAATACCTTTAGCAGAAAAGTTAAATTCAAAGGTTACTTTTAGTTGTGATGTAGAAAAGAAAGAAGAAATTATAAAACTTTTTCAGGATATTAAAACAAAATGGGGTGAAATAGATTTTGTGGTCCACGCAGTAGCTTTCTCTGACAAATCAGAATTATCAGGAGAATATTTAAATACTACAAGGGAAAATTTTCTTAGAAGTATGCTGATATCATGTTTTTCGTTTACAGAAGTTTCTAAAGAAGCATCTCAAGTAATGAAAGAGGGAGGAAGTTTGTTAACTCTTACTTATGAGTCTACTAAAGCTATTCCTAACTATAATGTAATGGGAGTTTGCAAATCTGCATTAGAGGCCAGTGTAAAATATTTAGCAAGAGATCTTGGTCGAAAGAAAATAAGAGTAAATGCTATAAGTGCTGGTCCAATTAAAACTTTAGCAGCATCAGCAATAGGTGATGCGAAATTTTTATACAAATGGAACGAGGATCATTCCTTTTTAAAAAGAAACGTAGATATTCATGATGTTGGAAATTCTGCTTTATACTTACTAAGTAATCTTGCATCTGGTGTTACTGGTGAAATTCACTACGTTGATGCTGGATACAATAAAGTTGGAATGCCCGATCCTAAAAACATTACTTAAGCTGAGGCTTGCTTCATTGATAATTTTACTTTTCCTCTGTCAAATCCAACGACTTTAACAGAAACCTCATCACCTTCTTTCACTACGTCGCCAACTTTTGCAACGCGTTTATCAGCTAATTCAGAAATATGTACAAGTCCATCTTGTTTACCTAAGAAATTAACAAATGCTCCAAACTCCATAATTTTTACAACTTTACCTTTGTAAATTTTTCCCATTTCAGGTTTAGCTATCAAATTTTTAATAAATTCTATTGCTTTATTTCGTGATGCTTCATCGGGTGCTGCAACTGTTACTTCACCCGTGTCTTTGACATCAACTTTTGCTCCTGAAGTTTCAACAATTTCTCTAATCGTTGCTCCACCTTTACCGATCACAGTAGCGATATCTTTTTTGTCTACTTTAATTGTTTCCATTTTAGGTGTGTGTTTCGAAAATTCTTTTCTTGAAGTCTTAATAGCTTTATTCATCTCAGCAAGAATATGTTCTCTTCCGCCCTTGGCCTGATCTAGTGCCTTCTCCATGATTTCAAATGTTATACCTGTAATTTTTATATCCATTTGAAGAGATGTAATGCCATCTTTTGTTCCTGCAACTTTAAAATCCATATCTCCTAGGTGGTCTTCGTCACCTAAAATATCTGATAGAACAGAGAAATCTTTGCCCTCTTTTATTAATCCCATTGCTATCCCAGCAACAGGTTCCTTTATTGGAACCCCAGCATCCATTAGTGAAAGAGAAGTTCCACAAACTGTAGCCATAGATGAAGAGCCATTGGACTCTGTTATTTCAGAAACTACTCTTAACGTGTAGGGAAAGTTTTCTTTTGTTGGTAGCGATGAATTAATTGCTCTCCATGCTAATTTTCCGTGTCCAATCTCCCTTCTTCCAGTTCCTATTCTTCCACACTCTCCCACTGAGAAAGGTGGAAAATTATAATGCAACATAAAGTTTGATCTTTGCATTCCGTCAAGGCTTTCCAATCTTTGTTCATCATCTGACATTCCAAGAGTTGTCACTACTAAAGCTTGTGTTTCGCCCCTTGTGAAAAGAGCTGATCCGTGAGTTCTTGGAAGGACACCTACCTCACATTTGATTTGTCTAACATCTGCTAAACCTCTTCCGTCTATTCTTTTTTTATCTTTCAATATAGCTGTCCTAACTATATCTTTTTCAAGAGATTTTAATTGAGCCATTGCTTGATTTTCAGTTACATTTTCATCTTCTGCAAACATTTCTTTACATTTAGTTTCTATCTCAGAAATAGCTGAAGATCTTTTTTTCTTGTCTATTTCTTTAAAAGCGCTTCTTAAATCTTTTTCAAATTTATCCGATATTTTCTGTTTAACTTCAGAATGATCGATCTCTTCAACTTCCCATTTAGGTTTACCTACCTTTTTTGCTAATTTTTCAATAGCTTCGATTACTGGTATGAATTTCTCATGACCAAATTTAACAGCATCTAGCATAATTTTTTCTGATAATCCTGAAGTTTCAGACTCAACCATTAAAACCGCATCCTTTGTACCAGCTACAACTAAATCTAATTCTGATTCTTTTAACTCCTCTATTGAGGGATTTAATAAATAATTTCCATCTTTAAATCCTACTCTGCTAGCCCCTATTGGACCCTGAAAAGGTAATCCTGATATTGCTAACGCTGCTGAAGATGCAATAATAGATAATATATCAGGTTGATTTTCACCGTCGTAAGACAAAACAGTTGGTAATAATTGAACTTCATTCATAAAGCTTGAGGGGAATAAAGGTCTTATTGGTCTATCAATCAGTCTTGAAATTAAAGTTTCAGCTTCGGTAGGTCTTGCTTCTCTTTTAAAGTATCCACCCGGGATTTTACCAGCTGCATAATATTTCTCTTGGTAATTTACAGATAACGGAAAGTAATCCTGTCCCTCGTTTAATTTTTTTGCACCAACAGCTGTTGCAATAACCACTGTCTCCCCTAGGGAAGCTATTATTGCTCCATCTGCCTGTCTAGCTATTTTACCGGTTTCTAAAGTTAATTTCTTACCATTAATTTCTAATTCTTCTTTATGTATTTTAAACATTATTTCCTTAAATTTAATTGTTTGATGACCTTCTGATAGGACTCAACATTTTTCTTTTTAAGGTATGTAAGTAATTTTTTTCTTTTATTTACCGATTTAGTCAAACCTAAAGTTGAGTGTTTATCCTTTTTAAAATTTTTAAAATGTTCTGATAATTTTGTAATTTTGTCAGTAAGTAAACCTATTTGTACCTCTGTTGAGCCAACATCTTTTTCATGAGTTGCAAGGGTTTTAATTATATCTTTTTTTTTCTTTGTCATTTTTTTTGTTTCTTTTAATTATTTTCTCAATCTTTTCAGCATATTCAAATGAGTTATCTTCAACAAAAGTGAGTTTAGGAAGAAACTTAATATCTAGCTTTTTAGATAAAGCTTTTCTAACAAGATGCGAGTTCTCCGTCAAGATCCTAACTGTTTCTTTGGTGTCTATTCCTCCTAAAGGAATAACGTAAACTCTAGCTGTTTTTAAATCTGGCGTCATTCTTACTTCGGTAACAGTAATAAGTTTCAAGTTAATTGTGTGGATTTTAGCTTCGTTTCTTATGAATAATTCTCCAAGACTTTGTTTCACTAACTCCCCAACTCTCAATTGTCTCTGACTATAGGTCCTGTTAGAAGATTGATTGCTCATCATTTTAATTTTAAATTGACCTTTGAATTTCCTCTGACAAGTAAGACTCTATTATATCTTTTTCTTTGAAATCAATATAATCTTTAATACTAATACCGCACTCAAGTCCGGAGCCTACTTCTTTAACCTGATTTTTTTCTCTAAATATTGATGAAATTTCTCCGGTATAAACTACTGCTCCATCTCTGATAATTCTCGCTTTTGACTTACTTTTTATTTCACCGCTTATAACTTTAGACCCAGCAATCTTGCCAGCAGAGGACACTTTAAAAATCTTTTGAATTTCTGCACTACCAAGAACTGTTTCTTTTATGTCAGGCTCTAATAGTCCAGATAATGATTTTTCAACATAATCAATTGCTTCATAAATAATATTAAAATATTTTATATCAATTTTTTGCTCTTCAGCTAATTTCTTTGCCTCCCTGTTAGGTTTAACGTTAAAACCAATAAGTATAGCGTTTGATGCTTTTGCCAAAGAAACGTCAGTCTCATTTATCATGCCTATATCAGACAAAATTATTTTTGCTTCAACTTCTTTATGTTCTATTTTAGTTATAGCCATCTTTATAGCCTCGTTAGAACCTTGTACATCAGATTTAATTATTATGTTAAGTTCGTCCTTGTTTGAGGTGTTTTCAAACAATGTTGTTTTATCTTTTGCTATTGATTTGCTTTTTGAAATATCATTTTTTCTAAACTCGGTTAATTTTTTAGCCTCCTCCTCATCCTTTGTAACCATAAATTCAGCTCCGGCGTAAGCTGAGCTGTTCATTCCTAAAATTTCTACTGGCATAGAAGGTAAGGCTTCATTAACCATTTTTCCCTCATAATTTATCATCGCTCTTATTTTTCCCCAAGTATCGCCACAAACAAAATAGTCACCACGATTAAGTTTTCCATTATTTATCAAAATAGTAGAAACTGGACCTTTGCCCTTATCAATTTTTGACTCAATTACAACACCCCTTGCTTTATCAGTGTAGGAAGCTTTAAGATCTAGAATTTCAGATTGAAGAAGAATACTTTCCTTTAACTTATCTAAATTAAGTTTTTTTAATGCTGAAACTTCTACAAATAAAGTGTCACCACTTAAATCTTCAGCTATTAATTCATATTGCATCATTTCGTTTTTAATTTTACTAATATTTTTTTCTGGTAAATCACATTTATTGATTGCCACAATTATTGGAACTGCAGCCGCCTTAGCGTGTTTAATGGCTTCAATAGTCTGAGGTTTGATCCCGTCGTCTGCTGCAACAACTAAAACTACTATATCTGTAATTTTGGAGCCCCTAGCTCTCATCTCTGTAAAAGCAGCATGTCCAGGTGTATCAATAAATGTAATTAATTTATTATCTTCGGTTTTAACCTGATACGCTCCAATATGTTGAGTTATTCCTCCATGTTCACCTGACACCACATTTGAATGTCTTAAAGAGTCTAGCAAGGATGTTTTTCCGTGATCTACATGACCCATGATTGTGACTACTGGCGGTCTATTTTTAACCTCTCCTTTAAACTTACCTTTAGACTTAGAAGTTTCTAATGATGGTTTTTCCTCCAATTTAGGTATATGACCAAACTCTTTAACTATATATTCAGCTGTATCTTTATCTATATTGTGATTAATTGTAGCTACTACCTTCATATTAAATAGAAATTTAATAATATCGCTTGATTTTTCGGCCATTCGATTTGAGAGCTCTTGAATAGTAATCTGTTCTGGAATTTTTACTTCTCTTATTACTTTTTTGAATTCTTTTTTTTCCTCCCCATCTGGTTTCTTTTTTTCTTTGAGTCTTGCACGTTTAACTGAAGCTAAACTTCTTTGTTTTATCTCAATTTCTTCCACGTTTAAGGCTCTAGAGACAGTTAGTTTAAAATCACGTTTATCTACAGGGCCTTTGAGCTTCAGTTTACTTTTGCCTGCTGGTTTATTATCTTTTTTGATAAAATCTTTTGTTGCTTGTTGCTCTATAAATTTCCTTGCAAAATTTTTTTTCTTATTTTCAGAATTAAAATTTACATTTGGTGTTTGTGAGGATTTATTAAATGATTTGTTTGGCTTAAAACTTTTTTTTTTTTCTACTGAGAACGATTTTTTTCCAGATGTTGTGATAGCGGAAGTGTCAATTTTCTTTTTTAAATTGGATGAAATTGTAAGTGTTTTTTTTTTATTTTTGTCCATAACATTACTTATACGCTATCTCTCTAGCTGCCATTATCAGTTCGTCTGCCTCTTTTCTTGATAAAGAAAATTCTTCAAGATATCCATCTACCCTTATCTTTTTTCCTTTAATCTCATCATATCCCCCTATCAATTCATCAGATGAAAGATCGGCAAAATCACTTAATTTTTTAATATTTTTTTGACCTAATATTACAAGCATGCCCTGCGTCATACCTTTAAGATTTATCAATTGATCATCTACTCCTAATTCTTTAAGCTTTAAAGCTACAGCCTCTTTTTCTTTTACTAAAGTTTCTTTGGATCTGGAAATTAATTCTTTAGCTGTTTCTTCATCTATTGCATCAATTTTTGAAATGTCTTCAGGATTTGATTGAGCTATTTCATCTATTGAAATAAATCCTTCAGAAACCAAAAGCTGTCCAAGTGTTTCATCAACCTCTAAATTTTTAATTAATGTTTCAGTTCTATCTTTGAATTCTGCCTGTCTTCTTTCAGAGTCTTCTTTGTCTGTAAGTATATCGATTTCATAGTTGGTTAACTTAGATGCTAGTCTAACATTCTGCCCTCTTCTTCCAATTGCCTTACTTAAATTTTCTTCAGTTAAAATTATATCTATTCTTTTATTATCTTGATCAATAAGGACTTTTTGTATTTCTGCAGGGGATAGAGACTCTGAAATTAATGTAGGCAGATCCTCAGTCCATTTTATAATATCAATTTTTTCACCGTGTAATTCATTTACTATAGTTTGGACTCTGCTCCCCCTCATTCCGACACAAGCGCCAACAGGATCAATGGATGAATCTTGAGAGTAAACACAAATTTTGGCTCTACTTCCAGGATCTCTTGCTACAGACTTTATCTCAATGGTCCCCTCATATATTTCAGGCACCTCTTGAAAAAATAATCTTGCAAGAAATTGAGGATGAGCTCTAGAAAGAAATATTTGATGTCCTTTTAATTCTTTTCTTACTTCATAGCAAAAAGCTTTAACCCGATCTCCTGTTTTTAGGATTTCTCTAGGGATTAGTTCGTCCTTTTTGATTACACCCTCAGCTTTACCTAAATCAACTATAACATTACCGTATTCTAATCTTTTGATTATTCCACTTAAGATCTGACCTTGTTTATCAATAAAATCTTCATATTGCCTATTTTTTTCAGCTTCTCTTACTCTGCTACTTATTACCTGTTTTGCACTTTGGGCAGCTATACGACCGAAATCTATTTGGGGTAGTTCCTCAAAAACTTTTTCTCCAATTTTCAAATTCTTATTACTAGGATCGTTTTTCTGAGCTTCTTCTAACGTTATTTCTCTCGCTGAGTCTTCTACTTTTTCTACAATATCTAGAACTTTTTGTATTTTTATATCTCCAGACTCTCTATCAATTATAACCTCAATATTATTATCACTTCCAAACTTAGTAAGCGCAGCTTTTTGAATAGCGCTTTCCATTGAACCAATTACTAACTCTTTATCAATTGATTTTTCGTTAGCGACAGCTTCAACTATTCTTAAAAGTTCTAATTTATCTAACCCTCTATTTAACATTTATACATCCCTAAAAAAAAATGGGCTAGTGCCCATTTTGAAAGTTCAATTATTTATATGTTATTTAAAAGAAAATTATGGTTTTTTCAAGATCACAGCTTAAATAAATCAATTTTATCTGTTTTTTCCCAGGTAAATTCACCTTTATTTGAGGGCTTTCTTCCAAAGTGGCCGTAGGCAGAAGTAATTTCGTAAATAGGGTTATTTAATTTTAACATTTCTCTAATACCTCTAGGAGATAAATCAAAATTATCTTGTATTATTTTTTTAATCTTATCTACTTTTCCTTCGTCTCCATTGCTAAGCTTAATAAATATCGATAATGGTTTTGAAACACCAATGGCATAAGCAAGCTGAATTAAACATTTTTCTGAAACTCCCGCAGCAACAATATTTTTTGCTAAGTACCTTGATGCATAAGCTGCAGATCTATCAACTTTTGTTGGATCTTTTCCTGAAAATGCACCTCCACCGTGAGGTGCAGCACCTCCGTAAGTATCAACTATAATTTTTCTTCCAGTTAATCCTGTGTCTCCATCTGGTCCACCAATAATAAATTGTCCGGTAGGATTAATATAAATTTCTTTAGGATTTAGATCTGTTAGAAAATTTTCTGGAATAGATTTTTTAATGTAAGGAATAACTGCCTCTCTCACTTTATCTTGATTGAGATCTTTTGAATGTTGTGTCGAAACTACAATAGAAGTAACTTTTACAGGTTTTTCATTTTCATATAACATTGTAACTTGGCTTTTAGAGTCTGGCTCAATTCCTTTTAACTTGCCGCTCTTTCTATCTTCGGCCATTAATCTTAAAATTTTATGTGAGTAATGAATTGGAGCTGGCATTAATTCTTGTGTTTCATTACATGCATACCCGAACATTATACCTTGGTCACCCGCACCCTCATCTTTATTGTCTTTTGAGTCTACTCCCATTGCAATGTCCGTAGACTGCTCATGTAGGAATGTCTCAATATTTGCAGTTTTCCAACTGAAACCTTCTTGGTCATAACCAATATCCTTAATACAATTCCTCACTTTTGAAATTAATTCATCCTTTTCAATTTTAGGACCTCTCGTCTCTCCAGCTAAAACAACTTTATTAGTTGTTGTTAATGTTTCGCAAGCAACTCTAGAAACTGGATCTTGTGTTAGGTATGAGTCTACAACCATATCTGAGATCCTGTCACAGACTTTATCTGGATGTCCTTCAGATACTGACTCGCTGGTAAATAAATATTTGTTATTAAGCATTTTTTCTTTTGTAAATTAAAAAGATGAAAAGATATGTAATTAAAAGTATAAAAAAGATCAAATCATTTTTAATTTTATTTGACTTAATTAAAGGTACATTAAATTCTATATTTCCGGCTTCATATCGATTTAATTGTTTAATTACTTCACCTTTATTATCTATTATTGCACTTATGCCTCTGTTTGCAGATCTTAAGAAAAAGGTATCGTTTTCTATTGCTCTAAAAATTGCTTTAGCAAAGTGTTGCTCTGGACCAATAGATTTTCCAAACCATCCATCCTCTGAAATATTTATGATAAGATTTGTCTCTGCGTCAGACTTTTGTACTAGTTTCGGAAAAATTACCTCATAACAAATCAAAGGTAAAATATTTAATTGACTAAATACAAGATTGTTATCTTTATCACCTTTTAAAAAAGACCCATGACCTTCTGTAATTTTTTTTAATCCAAATTTATTTAAAAAGTTTTCAAATGGTAAAAATTCCCCAAAAGGAACAAGTTTTCTTTTATTATAACTTGCGACTATTTCAAACTTATTATTTATAATAAACATACTGTTGTAAAAATTTTTTGACTCGGACTCCAAGTTATTAGCACCAAATATTATGAAGTGTTTTTCGGAAAAGTTGTTTGATATAAGATTTTTAAAAGTTAAAATTTCATCAAAACTATATCCACTAAAAACACCTTCTGGCCAAACAAATAATGTTTGTCTATCTTTTTCTGGATCACTATATCTAATTAAATTTTTCATTCTTTCCTCAATCTCTTTTTTGTTAAGGCCATATTTTAAATCAAAATTAGGTGAAATAATTTTAACAAATATTGTTTTTTCAGTTTTATCCAACAATTGTTTGTTTTTATTTATTTCATAATTACCATAGATAAATAACCCCAGAATAATCAGTGTGGTGACAGAACAAACAATAAATTTTTTCACTGAACCAATTTTAAAAAAAAATATCACTGGAATTGTAAAAAACGTGATCGCAAGAAGGTTATAAGAATATAAACCTATTAAGTTTAGAATTTGTAAGACCTCATTTGCCCAAATCGTGCTATAAGCCCATAAATTCCATGGAAAACCTGTTAGCAAACTTGCTCTTAAATAATCTGAAAATGCTAAACTTGCTGAAAAAATAAGCAGTGATAAAAAATCAAATTTTAAAAACGGTCCGACGGATAAAACTGTAAAAGCCATAAATAAACTCAAAAACAAAGGTATGAGTATTAATGCGAAAGGTATTAAAATTTTGAAATTCTCATCAAACGTCAATGAATTTATTATCCAAGAAATACCACTTAAATAAAAACCAAATCCAAATAATAAACCAAATATAAATAAATTTTTTTTATAAGGTTTTTTTCGGTAAATTGATTTAGATTTTTTATTAATAAAAACTATTAGATAAAATATGAGAGGCAGAATAATTAAATTTATGAATGTTAGATTGAAAGGTGGAAATGATAATGTTGTAAATAAACCAAGAACAAACGGAATTAAGTACAATGTTAAAAACCGATTGTTTAAAAATTTTTCACTCATTTATAATCTTAAAATATTTTTTTTCAATTATGTCCATCTTTACAAAATCTTTATTTTTTTTATGATCATATCCAAGTAAGTGAACTAATCCATGAATCCATAGTTTATCAAAATGATCTTTAAATTTTTTTGATTTATCTTTTTTATTTATCTTTTCTAAGTTTATAATAATATCACCAAGATAAATTTCTTTTTCTTTTTTAATTATATTAATAAACTCCTTCTTAGTTTGAAATGGAAATGAAAGTACATCTGTTGATTTATTTTTTTTTCTAAATTTTTTATTGAGATATCTAATTTCCTTACTTCCTGAAAGTAATATTGTTAAAAAAATTTTTCTTTTTTTGAACTTTTTAACTTTTAGGTTTATTTTATTTATTTTCTGATCAATGTAACTATTTGGATTTTTAATATAACTAAGCCAGTTAATATTATTTGTAATTACATTAATTTTTATCATCAGTGCTTTTATTTTGGTAAGCTCTAATGATTTTGGATACAAGAGGGTGTCTAACTACATCATTATGATCAAATTCTATTATCTTTATTTCTTTGAGATCTTTAAGAATATGCTTTGATTTTATTAAACCCGAGTGTGTTTTGTTAATTAAATCTACTTGACTTGGATCTCCGTTTACAACTAATTTTGAATTTTCACCTATTCTTGTTAAAAACATCTTTATTTGAGTTTCTGTAGCATTTTGTGCTTCATCTAAAATTGCAAAACAGTTTTTGAGAGTTCTTCCTCTCATGAAAGCTAAAGGTGCTATTTCAATCTCTCCAGTTTCAATTTTTTTATCTATTTTATCTGCTCCAAAAAGTTCATAAAGCGCATCATAAAGTGGTCTTAAATAAGGGTCGACTTTCTCTTTCATGTCTCCAGGTAAAAAACCTAATTTTTCTCCAGCTTCTACAGCCGGTCTTGATAAAATTACTCTATCTATTTTTTTTTCCATTAATAAAGTAATTGCTACAGAAACGGCAAGAAAACTTTTTCCTGTTCCTGCAGGGCCTAGAGACATCACAATATCATTTTCTTTTAAAGCTTTAATATATTCTGATTGTTTTTCTGATCTTGCTATAACTGATTTTTTTGGTGTTTTAATTAGTTGCTTAAAAGACTCAACGTTAGACTTTTCTATTTCTAAATTTTTTTTCACCGACATAATTATATCTTCTTTTTCAATAATATTCGTTAATAAATATTTATTAATTAAAAATTTAATAGCATCACTAAATAATGATAATTTTTCTATATCCCCTTTACATGTAATTGAGTTTCCTCTGAAATAAACATCTGTTTTAGTTAATTTAGACAAATTTTTTAAATTTTGATCAAATTGACCTACTATCGCCATCAACATTTCATTATCATCTACTGAAATGTTTACAGTTTTATTATCAATTTTTTTTATAATAAAATTTTGATTTAATTTTGATATTTCAGACATTTTAAGCTGCGTAATTTTTTTGTTTGGGTTTTGAAGTTATTTCACCAAATAAAGTATTTTGATTTGATTTGATGATTTTTACGTTCATAGTTTTTCCAGTCAAATCTTCACAACTGTCTACAATCACTGAATTAAAAAACTCATCCCTTCCAAAATATTTATTTACACTTCTCATCTTATTTTCAAATAACACATTAGAAACTTTATTAGTTAATGACTCTCTATATTTAGTTTTTATTCTTTCTGCAACAGTTTGAAAATGAATTAATCTTTCTTTCGTTTTTTTTGGATCAAGTTTTGATAGATCAAATGCTGGAGTTCCTGGTCTAGCACTAAATATAAAAGAATATGAATTTATAAACCCTATTTCTTCCATAAGCTGGACGGTCTTTTGGAAATCTTCGTCAGTTTCACCAGGATATCCAATTATAAAATCACTTGAAAATTTAATATTTGGTTTAATGGCTTTTAATTTTTTTATTACTTCAAGATACTCTTCAATCGTATGTTTCCTATTCATTAACTTTAAAATTTTATTAGAACCACTTTGAACCGGCAGATGAACTAATGGCATCAATTTTTCGAAGTTTTTATGAGCTTGGATTAAATCATCGGTAAAGTCTTTTGGATGTGAAGTTGTATATCTTATTCTTTTTAAATCTTCAATTTTTGAAATTTCAAAAATTAAATCTGATAATTTTTTCTTTTCAAAATTATAGGCATTTACGTTTTGTCCAAGTAAATTTATTTCTTTTGCTCCATTATTAGCCAGTTGGTTTGCTTCAAAGACTAGTTCTTTTATTGATCTTGAAAATTCAGCTCCCCTTGTGTAAGGAACAACACAGAATTTACAAAATTTATCGCAACCTTCCTGAATAGTTAAATGAGCTGAAACTTTGGAATCTGTATTTTTTATTAAATTTAAGCTATCAAATTTCTCTATGACTTCAAACTCTGTAAAATTAATTTGATTTGATTTTTTTTCCAATTTGCTAATTATTTCATTAATTTTATGATAAGATTGAGGTCCAATCACTGCATCAATATATTTTTCTTTTTTTAATAAAACATCACCTTCTGCCTGAGCTACACAACCAACAACCAAAACTATCGGTTTCAATTTATTTCTAAATTCTTTTTTTAATCTTCCTATATCATGATAAACTTTTTCTGTTGCTTTCTCTCTTATGTGGCAAGTATTTAAAATATAACAATTTGCTAGAGTAATATCTTTAGTAGAAATGTAATTAATTTTTTTCGTTATATCTAAAATACGATCACTATCGTACTCGTTCATTTGACATCCAAAAGTTTTAATGAAAATTTTTTTTTGCAAATTATTTTTTTATTTTTGAACCATAAAGTTCAAGTTTGTGATCAACTAACTTATAGCCTAGTTTTTTTGCAACTTCATTTTGAAGTTTTTCAATATTTTCATCAACAAATTCTATAATTTCTCCACTATTAATATCGATTAAGTGATCATGATGATCTTCAAGAGATGGTTCGTATCTTGCTTTGCCACCCTTAAAATCATGCTTTTCTAAAATCCCAGACTCCTCTAAAAGTTTTACTGTTCTATAAACTGTAGCAATACTAATTTTTTTATCTATCTGTGACACTCTTTTATGCAATTCATCTACATCGGGATGATCCTTTGAGCCGTAGACTTCTTTAGACTCAGATAAGACTTTAGCTATGGTCTTTCTCTGATCAGTAAGCCTGACGCCTTTGCTTTTACATTTTTCTTCGATTGAGTTCATATAATTAATTTAACTTAAATATATAGGTTTAATCAAATTTTTTTGTATTAATTTTTTTTTAATTAAAAGTTCAATATTAGCAAGGTTAAATTGACCTAGATCTGAATTTTTAAATCCAAAAAGATTAATCTTTTTTGATATTTTTATTCCTTTTGCCACAGCTAAAGAAATTCTTAATGATGAAAAACTTCCAGGGCCATTATTTACGAGAATTGAGAAATTATTATCAACATTTACTTTGTGTTTTTTAAGAAGATTTAATATGGTTAATACTATCTTGTCGTTATTATTAACATTAAGATCAAAATCGAGAGCAAAAAATTTGTTAGTTATTTTTAAACCTATTTTGTTATCTTTGCCTATGAAACTTAAAATCAAAAAATCTTTTATCATCTACTTGTTTATAACTTTTTTATCTTTTCATAACAATTCGTATTCGGACACTTCAAGTCAAAATATTGATGATTTTGGTCTTATTGCACTTATGTATCACAGGTTTGAAGAAAATAAGTATCCTTCTACCAATATAAAAATTAATGATTTTAAAGAACATTTAAAAATTATTGAAGAAAACGGATTAAAATTCATTGATCCAAGAAATTTCGAAAATGAAATTAAAAAAAATAAAACACAAAGAAAAGTTCTTTTAACTATTGATGATGGTTTTTCCTCATTTTATAAGAACGCTTGGCCTATTCTAAAAGAAAAAAAAATACCCTTTATTCTATTTATAAGCACGCGAGAGGTAGGTGCATTTAATTATATGACGTGGGACCAAATCAGAGAAATAAGTCAACAAAGTTTTGTTGAAATAGGAAATCATAGCCACACTCACGAATATTTAGTTGATGAAAATTCAGATGTGATAGAAAAAGATATAAAAAAATCAATTTCAATTTTTAAAAAAGAACTGGGAAAAAACTCTATTTTCTTTTCTTATCCTTTTGGCGAATATAGCTTAGAATTTAAAAATATTATAAAATCTTTAGGATTTAAATATGCACTTGGCCAACATTCAGGTGTAATGGACGAAACTAAAGACTTTTTTGAACTACCTAGATTTCCGATTAATGAAAAGTATGGAGAGATTAAGCGCTTCAAATCTATAACCAAAACTTTGCCCTTCAAATATAAAAAAATTGTACCTGAAGAAAAATATCTTTTAAAAAGTAAAAATCCTCCACAAGTAGAAATTAAATTTTATGAAAATATAAAGAATTTGAAGTCTCTAACTTGCTATTCAAATGAGGGAAATAAATGGCGACAATCTCTTATTTCTTTTAAAGACGCAAATACGCTTAACGTAAAAATAAATGAGAAGTTTGTTGGTGAACGCGGTAGAATAAATTGTTCGCTGAGAGCTTCTGGAGGGTTTTGGCGTTGGCTGGGTGTTCAGTTCGTAATAAGTGACAAGTGAATAATGGGATTATGAGCTAAGTTCAACTTTTTTCACTGAATTTACTAATCTTACTGGCTCAAAATCTGTAAGTCTATTTTGTCTAATAATCTGATTTAAAATTTTTGTATATTCAAGACCTGTTTGTGCGTAATTATTTAATGTTTCGGTTAATTCTAGACCTTTAATATTATTATTTTTCTCTCTAAGCTTTTTTCTTTTTTCTCTGAATTTAATATAACTTTTATGAGTATTTAAATTATTTTGGTAGGCTTTAACTGATGCTCTAAGTATTGGAAATTTTAAGATTTTGTGACTCTTATTACTTTCCCGATCAAGTGGTGCTATACCTTGGCCACTCCATGTCCATTGTCCAAAAATAGCATTACCTTCAAGCGCAAATCTAGATGTTCCCCAGCCGCTTTCCTTAGCAGCTTGCGCTAATGCAATAGAGGTAGGGATAATATCCATTCTCACCAATAATTCTTTTAAGTTTCCTTTTTTAACTTTGTATTCTAAAAGTTTTTGCCTAATCCATTGTTTCTCTAAATCAGTAGTAAATTTCTTATTGGCTAAAGTTGTTAATTTCTCTCTATCTGCTAGTATTCTTTCATTCTCAGCTACAATCAGTGGCAAAACAATTTTTATAAAGGTTTCTTTTTTTAGTTTAGTACTTTGTAACTCGTCAAGATCTCTTGGAAATTGAGTAAAATAAATTGGTTTTACCAATTTTTGAGATCGAACTTGTCCTAAATCATATTCAACGTCTTTAAATAAATTTAAAACAGTTTCAGTTTTTAGATTTAAGTTTGGAAGTATTACCTCATCAACATTATTTCTTTTAACCTCTAACTTAGGTTTTACTTCTTTTTTTACGTCAGGTTTCTTAACTTCTTTTTTAACTTCTGGTTTCTTTATCTTTACTTGTGGTTCTAGTTTTTTTTCAACTTTAGGCTCTTTAATCTCTACAATTTCTTTAAAATCTTTATCTTTAAAATAGTTTAGACTTCCAAACGCAACAACAGAAAAGACTATAACAGCAAAAATGCTTATTATTACATTTCTAGCTTTTGATGGGTCTATTTGTTGATTGTAAATTCCATTAAATAAATCTGTAAAAACACGTGCAAAAAAAACAAAAATCGCAGTTCCTAGTTTAGGAATTATATTTAGAAAATTTAAACCTGCTTTACCAAGATTATTCCAAATAACTTTAAGAACGTTATTGAATTTTCTTTTTGAGTCATGCTTAAAATTTTCTGCTTTTCTAAAAAGTCTATTTTTCTCTTTAATCTTTTCATCCTTATATTCTTCGAAATTTGATTTTATTTTTGTAATAGGTTTTACGAAGTTATCCCGTAAAAAATTAGACTTATAATCTTTTGGAATTATTATTTTATTTTTTTTTAAAATTAGTTCTAATTGACCGGAAGTTAAATTTTTTCTTCTTTTTTCGTACTCCTTAATTTCTTTAACATCATAAATGTAAGCTAGTTCTACAAGTTTATCTCTATAACTTAATTTTTTCTTCATTGTACCGCCTCAACAGAATTTACCTCTTTTACATAGTGTTTTAACAAATTTTGAACTCCCTGCTTCAGTGTCATCAAAGAACTTGGACAGCCAGAGCAACTGCCTTGTAACTCGACATGAACCACGCCATTCTTAAAGGATTTAAATTTTATATCTCCTCCATCTCTTGCCACAGCTGGTCGGATTTTAGTATCTAAGACTTCAATAATTTTATTCACAGTTTCATCATTAGTGTGGTCGTCATTTATTAGTTTTTTTTCTTTCAAGATTGGTTCATCACTCTTTTGAAAATAATCATTTAAGTGAGAAATGACCATTGGTTTTAATTCGTTCCAAGAAACATCCTTATTTTTTTTAACTGAAATAAAATTTTTGGATAATAAAATCAGTTCCACACCCTTAAAATTTAACAATTCTCTCACAAATGAATTTTTTAAATCATTTTCTTTATCTTTTTGAAACTCCTCAGTTCCTGCTGTTGAAATTACTCTTTCAGATAAGAATTTTAGTGAGTCCGGATTGGGTGTAGTTTCAGTTTGTATCATTATGATTTTATATTATATCAAACCTATTTTTTCACGTATATTTTTAAGGTTTTCCTCAGCTATTATATTGGCTTTTTCAGTGCCTTTTTTTAAAATATTTTTTAAGTATGACTTTTCTTTAAGCAATTTTTGTATTTCTTTACCAACTGGTGTTATTTCGTTTATTAAAACTTCAGTTAACTTAGTCTTCAAATTAGAGTATTCCTTGCCAGCCATTTCTGAAATAATTTTTTCTATGCTATTTTTTGTCAATTCAGAATAAATATTTAAAAGATTAAGTGCTTCAGGTTTATTTTGAAGTGATTTAATGTCAGAAGGTATTGGTTCAGAATCTGATTTTGCTTTTTTTATTTTTTTCTTTATTTCGTCAGCTGAATCTTTAAGATTTATTCTTGAATAATCTGAATCCTCGGATTTACTCATTTTTTTTGTTCCATCTCTAAGACTCATTACTCTTGAAATATTTTTGTGAATTAGTGGCTCTGGCAAAGGAAAAAAGTTTTCACAATTAAAATCTTTATTAAATTTTTGAGCTATATCCCTTGACAATTCCAAATGTTGTTTTTGATCCGCTCCAACGGGTACATGCGTTGCTTTATAGAGTAATATGTCTGCTGCCATTAAATTTGGATATATATAAAGACCAACACTTGCTTTTTCCTTATCAGATCCAGCTTTATCTTTAAATTGAGTCATTCTATTGAGCCATCCAATTCTAGATACACAATTTAATATCCAGGCAAGTTCGGCGTGTCCAGAAACTGATGATTGATTAAAAATAATACTTTTCTCAGGATTTAGCCCTGACGCTAAAAAAGTAGCAGTTGTCTCCAAAACGTTATCCTCTAATTGTCTAGGCTTTTGAAAAATTGTAATAGCATGTAAATCAACAACACAATAAATACAATTCATCTCTTTTTGCAGCGAAACAAAATTTTTCAACGCTCCCAAGTAATTTCCTAAATGTAAATTGCCTGTTGGTTGTACGCCTGAAAATACTATTTTTTTGCTACTCATTTAATTTGTTTTATAATTTTTAATTTTTAATATTCCTAATAAATAACATGATAATAAGTAAACCATACCTACAAAACTAACAATTGGTAAAAGATAAACAGCTTTATATTTATATGAATAATCTAGATAACTTACGAATTCTTCTAAGAAAAATAATAAAACTGCAGACATTATAATCGTTGAAAAAAATATTTTTACAAAATTCATAATCATTAGGTTCTTTAATAATAGAGATTTTTTTAAATGTAATAAATATAAATAAATTAAAACACCAACCCATGTTGAAAAAGAAGTGGCAATAGGAATAATTATAAATCCAAATCTACTAAACAAACTGACACTTAGTAAAGTGTTTATGAACACCATGGCAATCGAAATATAGAAAGGTATCTTAGTATTATCTCTAGCAAAAAAGAAATTGGATAAAACTTTTACCAAAGCAAACGCAGGTACGCCATAACCAAAATATTTAAGAGCATCGGCTGTCTTTTCTACATCGTCGACTGAAAATGATCCATAACCAAATAATGCGTTTACTATTTCCTCAGAAGCTAAAACTAATCCAAAGCTTGCAGGTACAGACAATAGTAGTGAAAGTTCAAAAGATTTATTTTGAATGCTAGAAATTTTTTTTATATTTTTTGTCTTAAACGCTGCAGAGAGAACGGGTAAAGATACGGTTCCTACTGCTATGCCAGCAATGGCTAGATTTATTTGATATATTCTATCGGCATAATAAAGATAAGATACAGCTCCTGTTTGAAAAGAAGCAATAATAGTTCCAATTAAAATATTAATTTGAGTTACCCCAGATGACAAAATACTAGGTAATAGTTTTTTAAAAAAAAATTTTACTTTGTTGCTAATTTTAAAACTAAATACTAAATCTGGTTTATAAAATTTTAATGTCACGTAGATTAAAAAAATTAATTGAATTATTCCTGCTATACTTACGCCATATGAAAGCTGTTTTGCAAAATTTAACCTAAAATAATAGGATACAATTAAACTTATAATTAAAACTACATTTAAAATTATTGGTGCTGCAGCTGCAGCTGCAAATTTATTATTTGAATTAAGGATCCCTGCAAAAAAAGATGATAGACTTACAAATAATAAAAATGGAAAAGTAATTCTCGTTAATTCTACTGCTAAATCAAATTTGATTTGATTTTCAATAAACCCTGGAGCAATAATATAAATCAAGTAAGGTGTAAAAATTTCAACCAAAGTGACAATAAATAATAAGATAAGTAATAAAGAACTTAAAACATTGTCTGCGAACTTCTTTCCTTTTTTTTTATCCTCTATTTTAGCTGAGGTATAGCTTGGTATGAACGCCGCATTAAAAGTTCCTTCGGAAAACAATCTTCTAAACGTATTAGGCAATCTAAAAGCTACAAAAAAAGCGTCTGCAAAGATCGAAGTGCCTAAAAAAATTGCTATCAAGATGTCTCTGGCATAACCTAAAATTCTGCTTATCAAAGTAAAAAAACTAAATACAGATGCTGAGGATAATAGGTTCATAGATATTCTTAATTACGCCATAAATTTTTAGTGAATTATCATTTTTTATATTACATACTCATAATACTAAATGCCAAAAAAAACAGAAATTGATCATTATACAGATAAAGAGGCTCTTGATTTCCATATAAAAGGTAAGTCAGGCAAAATTGAGATAGGTTCTTCTAAACCACTTACAACTAAAAGAGATTTATCTCTAGCATATTCACCGGGTGTTGCGGCCCCTGTGAAAGAAATATCAAAAAATCCTGATCTAGCCTACGATTACACTAGTAAAGGAAACTTAGTTGCAGTTATAAGCAATGGATCTGCCATATTAGGATTAGGTAATCTTGGTTCTTTAGCATCTAAACCGGTTATGGAAGGTAAATCTGTTTTATTTAAACGTTTTGCTGACATCGACTCTATAGACATTGAAATTGATAGCAAAGATACTAAATCAATTATTGAAACTATAAAAAACATAAGCGGCACTTTTGGTGGAATTAACTTAGAGGATATTGCTGCGCCAGACTGTTTTATAATTGAACAAAAATTAAGAGAAGTTTTAGACATACCAGTTTTTCATGACGATCAACATGGTACAGCTATTATAACAACAGCAGCTTTAATTAATGCCTTGGATATCTCAAAGAAAAAAATTTCGGAGGTAAAAATTGTAGTAAATGGTGCAGGAGCATCTGCGCAAGCATGTGCAAATTTATTTAAA
This sequence comes from uncultured Pelagibacteraceae bacterium, assembly GCA_902537845.1. GTDB lineage: Bacteria > Pseudomonadota > Alphaproteobacteria > Pelagibacterales > Pelagibacteraceae > Pelagilacustribacter. The sequence continues at coordinate 1,837 of CACBDC010000008.1, read as the reverse complement.
AGTTCTGGAGTAAAAAGTGAAAATATAATTATGTGTGATAGCAAAGGTGTTATCTACGAAGGAAGAAAAAATATTGATCAGTTTAAGTCTGCTTTTGCCATTAATACAAAACTAAGAACGTTAGAAGAAGCAATGAAAAATTCTGATGTTTTTTTGGGTTTATCAGCAAAAGATGTTGTTACTAAAGATATGGTTAAATCAATGAATAAAAATCCTATAATTTTTGCATGCGCGAATCCTGACCCTGAAATAAAACCTGAGCTTATAAAAGAAGTAAGAGATGACGCTATTATTGCTACAGGTCGTTCAGATTATCCTAATCAAGTAAATAACCTCATAGGTTTTCCATATATTTTTAGAGGCGCGCTAGACGTAAGGGCTAAAGCCATAAACGAAGAAATGAAAGTGGCCGCTGCTAATGCTATAGCTCTTTTAGCAAGAGAGAATGTTCCAGATGAAGTTGTTGCGGCTTATGGTGGAGATCGTCCAAGATATGGAAAGAATTATATTATCCCATCAACTTTTGATCCAAGATTAATCAGTGTAATCCCTTCAGCAGTCGCCGAGGCTGCGATAAAAAGCGGGGCGGCTAGAAAAAAAATCGACGATATTGAAATTTACAAAGATCAATTATCCAACCGTTTGGATCCATCGATGTCAATAATGCAAGGTATAAATGCTAAAATTAGAAAAAATCCAAAAAGAGTAATTTTTGCTGAGGGTGAAGATGAAAATATGCTTAAGGCTGCAATTGAGTTTGGCAGAAATAAATTGGGTATTCCTATACTAATTGGAGTTGAGAAAAGAATTAAAGATCAGTTGAAAAAAATTGGTTTGGATGAAAATTTTAAAATTGAAATTGTAAATTCAACAGATAAAAATAAAAGAGAGAAGTACGTAAAACATCTTTACAAAAAACTTCAAAGAGAAGGTCAACTTGAAAGAGATGTAGATCGTATCGTGAGAAATGATCGAATAGCTTGGGGTTCCTCTATGATTGCTTGTAAAGATGCAGATGCAATGGTTACAGGTAATATTAGACACTACGCTGCGTCAGTTGAAAAATTAAAAAAAGTTGTTGAAGCTCGGCCAGGTGAAGAGATTTTTGGTATGACTATGATAGTTTCTAAAGGAAAAACTATATTAGTAGCTGATACTAACGTGCAAGACTTTCCCTCTGCTGAAAGATTAGTTAACGTTTCTAAATCTTGTGTAAGAGTAGCTAGATTATTTGGTTTTGATCCTAAAGTAGCTTTTTTATCGCATTCAACTTTTGGTAAACCTATTTCAAAAAATACTAAGCACGTTAGAGACGCAATCGAATTGCTGAAGAATGAAAAAGTTGACTTTGATTTTGACGGAGAAATGCAGCCAGATGTAGCTTTAAACCCTATTTATCAAGAAATTTATCCCTTTTCAAAAATTGTGGGAAATGCAAATATTTTAATTATGCCTGCATTACACAGTGCTGCTATATCAACGAAATTAATGAAAGTATTTGGAGGCGGTAAATTGATTGGACCTCTATTAATTGGATTGGGGTTGCCAATTGAAGTAGCTCCATTAAGAGCGAGCACATCAGAGATTTTAAATTTAGCATCTATCGCTGCATACTCTTCTGACGTGATTGATTATTCTAATTAAGTTTAGTTCTACTTAACTCCGATGCTAAGTAAATAGAGGGAATTACTTTTACTACGTCATAAATTTTATTCGCTTCGTTAATAACCTCTTTTTTTTCTTCTTCATCCATGGCTATACCAAATATATAAATATTTTTATTTACGGTCTCTAAAGTATAATTTCGTGATTTAGTCTTTTTATTTAAAATTAGTGC
>CACBDC010000007.1:0-52500 GCA_902537845.1 uncultured Pelagibacteraceae bacterium | reverse complement strand
CCTCTCTTATTATTCTTGACATCTAACTGCATGCCGTAATCCGGCTGCAAGACATTGTATGGTGGGTAGTTTGACTGGGGCGGTCGCCTCCCAAACAGTAACGGAGGCGTGCGAAGGTAGGCTCAGAACGGTCAGAAATCGTTCGTAGAGTGCAATGGCATAAGCCTGCCTGACTGCGAGACTGACAAGTCGAGCAGAGTCGAAAGACGGTCATAGTGATCCGGTGGTTCTGAGTGGAAGGGCCATCGCTCAACGGATAAAAGGTACGCCGGGGATAACAGGCTGATACCCTCCAAGAGTCCATATCGACGAGGGTGTTTGGCACCTCGATGTCGGCTCATCACATCCTGGGGCTGGAGCAGGTCCCAAGGGTTTGGCTGTTCGCCAATTAAAGTGGTACGTGAGCTGGGTTCAGAACGTCGTGAGACAGTTCGGTCCCTATCTGCCATGGGTGTAGAAGAATTGAAAGGATTTGTCCCTAGTACGAGAGGACCGGGATGAACATACCACTGGTGGACCGGTTGTAGCGCCAGCTGCAGTGCCGGGTAGCTAAGTATGGAAGGGATAACCGCTGAAAGCATCTAAGTGGGAAACCCACCTTAAAACTAGTTCTTCCCATAGAGCCGTAGTAGACCACTACGTTGATAGGCCGGATGTGGAAGCGCGGTAACGCGTGCAGCTGACCGGTACTAATAGCTCAATTGGCTTGATTTATGCACTGATAATAATTTTTTTTACTAAAAAAATATTTGATATAAAGTTTACAAAAAAAGCAATTAGAAGGCTCGTAATTTATTACGAGCCTTTTTTTTTAAATAAATTTAACAATAATTTTCCCTTGTGATGTTAAGATTTTTTTCACTTTTATAAGAAAATTAATTTCATAAATTTTAAATCTCTTATCTAATAACCGTAAATTATTAGTTATGTTTACGGTTTCTTCTACGTAAACTGGTTTACTATAAGTGAATTTTTGATCAATAATAATCATATTGTTACCAAAAATTTTGAAAATAAAAGCAGAGCAAAGAGAAGATAAATAGAGACCTTGAACAACTATATTGCTAAAACCTTTTTTTTTAGAAAATTTTTTGTCAAAATGCAATCTATGTTTATCATTCACTAATTTGCTAAACTTTATAATATCATTTAAGCTAATTTTTTTTTTTAATTTAATTTTGTTTTTTTTTATCAATTTAGTTATATTTTTGCCACTTGTCATAAGTAAATCTCTTATTAATTTTTTTTTTATTTTTAAATCTTAAAACTAAATCAGGATAAACCATTGACATTCTTCCAAATGCAATCAAATTACTTCCTAATTTAAAGATTTTTTTTATTTGTTTGCCTTCTAAAACATTACCACAACTTATTATAGTTTTTTTTGTTACAGCTCGCACAATTTGAGTCAAAGTTTTTTTGCTATCAAATAATTCTGTTCCTGCTTTTAATTCAGAACAATGAAAAACGTTTACTCCGTACTGATCAAGCTTTCTTACTAATTTAGGAATATCGTAATTTCTAGATGAATATTTAATATAAGAATTATCGACCATATGTATTGATAATCTATAACTTAAAATTTTATCTTTTATAATTTTTTTACATCTTTTTACTAAATCAATAGAAAACTGAAAATTGTGAGCCTTTAATTTATCTAAACGTTTATTGGTCTCTTTAGAATTAAAACTATGTATCAAATAACCATGAGCACCATGAATTTCAACTCCATCAAAACCTGCCTGCATCGCATACTCGCAGGATTTTTCAAATTGATTTAAAATAGTATCTGCTTGGTTTATACTAATTTTTTTCGGTTTTCCAAATTTTGTTTTTGTTTGAAAATGAACGATACTATTTTTGTAATTTGGCCTCCAAAAAGATGATTGATTGAAAGGTTTTAAAGATGATGGAGCTAAAGTGGTTTTTGAAATTTTTTTTACGGTTAATCTACCAGCATGAAATAATTGAATGATTACTTTAGTTCTATTTTTTTTAATTTTTTTTATCAAACCTTTCCAATATTTAAGATGTTTTTTAGAGTGAAATTGAAGTCCATTCATATAACCCATCGCATCATATGGATTTACAGCCGCAGACTCAACTACAATAAGACCAAATCCTAACCTTGCTCTTCGTAGATAATAATTTTCCAATTTTCTACTAGGCATACCTTTTCGGTCGCACAAGCATCTTGTCATTGGCGCCATTACAAATCTATTTTTTAAGTTTAATCTTTTGTAATTTTTGAACAAACCTTTCATTTTTAACACTTGTTAAATTTATTTATATAAGATTGATTTGACGAATGCATTGAAAAAAATTTTAGTTCGATAAACCATCAGGATTTAATTAGGAGAAATATAGAACTCAAAAAAGCTAAAAAAAGTATTATATTTTTAAATTGATTTTCATTAATTTTTTTAGACAATATATTGCCTAACATAACTCCTAATAATAACGCAAAAAAATAACTTATCTTAAAATTAAAAACGTCCTGAGAGTAAAAAAGAAAAACAATAACGAGATATTGAAACAATGCTAAAAAAAAATAGAAAAATGTTATTTGATATCTCATATAATTAACTTTTTTATTTGAAAAAGACTCAGTTATAAGCATCGACAAAATTGAACCACCGGAATTTGTTACTCCATGAACAAAGCCAGTTAAAAGGATTATCGATTTTTTAAAATTTTTTACAAAATTTAAATTTTTCTTTTTGTTAATATAAGTTAAAAAAATAATTAACCAAATAATAAAACACACAATTAAATTAAAATTAATAAAACTACTGTAGTTTTTTAAAAAAAATAAACCAAATGCGATGCCGGGTAAGCATATTAAAAAAAAATAATTTCTTATTTGCCAATCAATTTTTATATTTTTTTTATCAATATTAAGTAAAATCAAATTAATTAAACTATTGCACATTGAAATTGGTAATAACAATGTCATGATTTCCACCATCTGAAAACCCATCAATAGTAAAATAGGAGTTCCTAAGACTAATATGCCAACTCCTGCAATTGTCTGAAAAATTGATAAAATTAATATTATGATTAAAATTAAGCTTAATAAATTCATATTATCTAATATCTTAAGTTCCAATCAATACACCGAATTATTCCTTTTGCATATTTTAAATTTTGTTTTAAGTATAATTAGTTGAGTCAAATGATAAATAAAAAATACAAAGGTGTGTGGTTTTACGGAATTTCAGGTTCAGGAAAAACTCAAGCAAGCAAGTATTTAAAAAAAAAAATTAAAAACTCTATAATACTTGATGGAGATCATGTACGAAAATTTATAAGTTTCGATTTGGGGTACACTGTAAAAGATAGAAAAGTACAGATTAAAAGAATGTTGGGATTAGGAAAAATATGCATAAAATCAAAAATTTTTCCAATATTAAGTACAGTTTACATGAATACAAATCTAAAAATCAAACTTAAAAAAGAAAAAATACTTTTAATTTGTGTCTTGAGAGATTTAAAAAGAATTAAAAATAGAGAAAGAATTTACAATTCAAAAATGAAAAATGTTGTTGGAGTTGATATTAAGACTCCAAGAATTTCAGGAAAATTTTATTTAGAAAACAACGAGACAATAAAAAAGTTAAATTTAAAATTAAGAAAAATAATACATGGATGACCAAGAAGAATATTTAATTGCTTATGCAAATTTAAAAAGTAATTTAATTGTGAATCAAAAAAATTTTTTAAATCCCTTTCAGCTTAAAAAATTCTTTTACAACATCAATCGTGGATTTCCTATTTGTTTGCCCGATAAAATAAAGTATTTTGATTATACATCTGCAAGATATTTCAGGATAGATAAAAAAATATTTGGAAAAAAAATCTTCCAAACAAATAATACTGATTATATTGGAATTAAAAAATTTTTTAGATATGGAGATAGATTTGCTTTTAATGTAAATCTTAAAAGAAGATACCTAAATAAATTTAGAAAATATCAAAGTAACGTATTTTACTTAAGAAAAAAAATTGGAAAACTCATTAAAAACAAAAAAATCTGTGCTATGCAAATAAGAAATGTCCCACATTTTGGTCATGAAGCAGTTTTTAAACATATTTTGTCACAATTTGATTGTTTATATTTAAATCCAATTTATGGGATAAAAAAAAAAAATGATTTCTCAAATAAATTCATATCAAAAGCTCTAAATTTTGTGAAAAAGAAATTTAATAATATTGAATTTGATCCAATATGGACAAATTTTCATTATGCAGGTCCACGTGAAGCAATTCACCATTTGTTGATGCGTCAGCAATTAGGTTTTAAATTCTTTTATGTTGGCAGAGATCATGCGGGTGCAGAAAATTTATATTCAGATGAAGCAGCAATAAAGCTAGTTAAAAAAAATTCTAGTAAATTTAAGATTAAATCTTTTATTTCAAAAGGCGGTTTCTATTGTTTAAAATGTAAAAAATATATGATTAAAGGAGAATGTGAACACAAAAATTTAAAAAATATTTCTGGAACTGAATTTAGAAAATTTATTTTTAAGAAAAAAATTTACAAGCATGCAGATAATCAAATGCAAAAAATCTTGATTAAAAATAGTTTATGACAAAAATATTATCAACTATTGGGCCAATATCTTCAGGGAAAAGATTAAACTTCGCGATCTCTAAATCAAAGATGATTAGATTCAACATGTCTCATAATTTAATAAATTGGCATAAAAGAAATATTGATTTGGTAAAAAAAATTGATCCAAATAAATATGTTTTAGTTGACATACCTGGCGCTAAACCAAGGACACTTAATGACAGTGCAATTAAGATTTTTAAAGGTCAAAAAATTACTTTTGGATACAAATTAAAAAAAGAAAAAAATGTGGTTCAAATTTCAAACCCACTTCCAAGTCTTTATAAAAAAAAGATCAAATATTTTACAGTATCTGATGGAAATTTTATATTTAAATTTTTAAGTTTAAAAAATAAAAAACTAATTGGTATCAGCAGTCAGACATTTCATTTACTTCCAAAAAAAGGTTTAAATATCCCATTTTCAATTTACGATAATAAAAGACAATCTAAAGTTTACACGAGTTTTATAAAAAGAATCTCAAAAATAAATTATGATTGCTTAGGCCTTAGCTTTGTACAGAGTAGTAAAATAATAAAAGTTATTAAAAAGCACAATAAAAATAAATTAATAATATCAAAAATAGAAAACTTTCTGGGTTATAAAAATCGAAAAGAAATTATAAATCAAAGCGATGCCGTAATGATCGATAGAGGTGATTTAGCGGCCGAAGTAGGCAATGAAAAACTTACTGAATATGTAGAAAATATTATAAAAGATTGTAAACTTTTTGGTAAACCAATAATAATTGCAACTGAAAATCTTAACTCTTTAATTGAAAGTTTAAGACCGTCAAAGAGCGATATATTAAACCTGGATTATTATATTTCCAAAAAAGTAGATTTTATTATGCTTAGCGATGAAACGGCAACTTCACAAAACTGGAAAAATACAATTAGTTGGCTTTATAGGTATTTAAATTCAAAAAAAGAGAAAAAAAATTTATCAAAAGCAACAAATATAAATGAATTGATAAAAACGCTTAAAGATCAAGTATTGGTTATTTTTTCTAAAAAAGGTTTTTTTCTGGAAAATTTTAGAGGAGAAAAATTCTCAAAGCTAATATTATTTACAGAAAACAAATATTTGGCTAAGGCAGCTAATCTTAAAGAAAATATAAGTTCTTTTTATACTAAATTTCCAAAATCTGGTTTAGATAAATTTTTATATAAAAATATTAAAATGAAAAAAAATATCATTTTCAAAAACAATAAATCCGCATTTTTAATTAATGTGACTTTTCCTAGAAAAAATTCAAGAGCTAATACATTAATTGCTTTAACTAAAGAAGACTTTAAGTAAAAAATAAGATGACAATTTAGTTATAATACGTATAATGTTCAAAATTTGAACGATTAAAATGTATTGCTATTTTAGGACAAATGTAACTAAGACCTCAGGTTTAGGAAATTATAAGCGTTGCTTAAGATTAGCTGAGAAACTTCAAAGAAAAGGTCATGATTGCACCATCTTTACTGACAACAAATTAAAAAAAAATTTATTTAACTACAAACAAATAAAACACAAACGAAATTATTATAAAAAAAATATAAAATTTTCTGAACTTAAGGATGCTAAAAATTTTTTAAAAAATTCCGATATTCCAGGATTTGTTTTTGTTGATGATACGAGAATAGGAATACCATGGCAAAAAAAAATTAAAAACTTTCATAAAAAATTAATAGTAATTACTGATGTAACAAAAAAAAATGTAGCAGATATTTTGATAAATACAAAACCAGATTACTTAAATCCTTCAATTATTGAAAAAGAAAAAATTAAAAATAAAGAAAAAAAACTGTTACTTGGACCTCGTTATGCAATATTAGAAAAAAAAATTAAAAATAACGTAAAAAAAAATAATATTTTCAAAATTGTATTTTATTTTGGGGGCAGTGGAGATTTAACGTATGCTTCAAAAATAATTAAGGAGTTTGTCTTCTCAAAAATTTTTTTTAATTACAAAATTTTTGTAATCATAGGACCCAACTCTAAGAATTATAAAAGTCTTATAACTTTACAAAAAAAAATTAAATCAAAATTAAATTTAATATATTCTCCCAATAATTTCTCAAAACTGTTAAAAAATTTTGATCTTTATATTGGAAGCGCTGGTGTTTCTATGTTTGAAACTTCTTTATATAAAATCCCTTCAATTCTTTTTAAAACTTCTTTTGATCAAGAGGTAGATATTTCTTGTCTAGAAAAGATAGGTCATTATTTTTTAATGGAAAAAAACGATTTAAGAAGGACCAAAAAAATTTGTAAAATAATAAATATTTTTTTTGAAAATAAAAAAAGAATAAAAAGTATCATTAACTCAAGGCAATACAAAGTGGACGATAAAGGATCTGATAGAATAATAGATGAAGTTTTTAAAAGAAAAAAACTTACAAGATCAATAATTTTTAAGAAAAAAAAGGAACAAACAAAAAAAAAATTTAAGCTTAAAATTAAGAAAATTGATGACAAATATATCAATAAATATTTATACGTTAGCAATAATTCAATAAATAGAAAAAATTCCTTAACAAGAAAAAAAATTAATAAGATCGATCATTATATTTGGTGGTTCAAAAATAATAGAAAATCATTTATTTTTACAAAAAACGATGAAGAAATAATTTTTTTCTTTCATGAATATATACGATTAAATAATGCAAAATTTATTGTTCCTGGATGGTATATAATAAAAAGGGATGCATCTTTTTTAGATATAATAATGGGATTGAAAAAACAGTATAACATTCTTCAAACTGCAAAAGACAAAGAAAAAATAACACAGTTAGGTGTAATTAATAAAAATAATAAATCTATGATAAAATTTGCCCCAAAATTAAATTGGATAAAATTGAGTTCCTCAGAGATATTATTTAAAGAATTAGCCAAAAAAATTAATTCAAGAAAATTTGTATTTTATAAGAGATAAGATGAATTTTAAAATTGGTAAAAAAAAATTAGGAAAAAATTGTAAAACATTTATTGTTGCTGAGCTTTCAGGCAATCATAACGGTTCAATTCGTAGAGCAAAAAAACTTATAAAATTAGCGAAAATGGCTGGGGCAGACGCAGTAAAATTACAAACTTACACAGCTGACACAATCACAATTAAATCAAATAAAAGAGATTTTAAAATTAAAGGTAATTCACCATGGAAAAAATATAAAAATTTTTGGAACCTATATAAAAAAGCATCTACCCCATGGAATTGGCACAAAGAGTTATTTAAATTTGCTAAGAAAACAAAAATTGAGATATTTACAAGTCCTTTTGATGAAAGTGCTGTGGATTTTTTAGAAGATTTGAATTGTCCAGCTTATAAAATAGCCTCGCCGGAAATAAATCATGTACCACTTTTAGAGAAAGTAGCTAAAACAAAAAAACCAGTTATTTTATCAAAAGGTTTAGCAAAATTAGCTGATATTATTTTGGCAGTAAAAGTTTTAAGAAATAATGGGTGTAAAAAAATTGCTATACTGCAATGCGTATCAAGTTATCCAGCACCTTTAGAAGATCAAAATTTAAAAACTATAAAAGATCTTAAGAAAAAATTTAAAGTGATGTCTGGATTATCAGATCATACAGAAAGTAATATTTCTGCAATAACATCTGTTGCTTTGGGGGGGTCCATAGTGGAAAAACATTTCAATATTTCAGATAACACTAATACAGTAGACTCATTCTTTTCAGCAGATTATGAAAAATTTAAAAATTTGGTAAGAAACATTAGACAAACAGAGAAAACCATTGGCAAGATTTCTTACCAGATAAGTAAATCATCAAAAAAACATCTAGTAGGTAGAAGATCTATTTACGTGTCAAAAAATATTAAGAAAGGTGAAAAAATTTCTCTAAAAAATATTAAAGTAGTTCGGCCAGCCTTTGGTCTACATCCAAAGTATAAAAAAAAAATTTTGGGCAAAGTATTAAAAAGATCTTTAGAAGCTGGATCGAGATTAAAACTAAATTATTTAAAATAAAAAGATGTTTGATTTAAATTTCTTTAAAAAATATAAAAATAAAATTGCCCTCATTAATGAAAAAGATGAATTGATAAGTTATAACGATTTATTCGATTTAACAAAAAATTTATCTGAGAAAACTAATTCAAATTCTTTAAATTTTTTGATTTGTGACAATAATCTTGAAAGCGTTATTTTTTATGTAGCCTTAATATCTTCGAATTCACCAACTTTATTAATTGATGAAAAAACTAATTATGAGCATATGAAAAGCTTAATTAAAAAATACAAACCTAACAAAATATTTATCAATAAAAATATTAAAAGTTTTAAAGATTATAAAGAAATTTTTAGTTTTAGAAATTTTTCAGTGTATAAAAGAAAGATAAAGTTAAGCCTAAGAATAAACAAACAGCTATTATTACTAGTTCCAACTTCAGGAAGCACTGGATCAGCTAAATATGTTAGATTGTCTAGAGAAAATTTAATTTATAATACTAAATCAATTGTAAAATATTTAAAATTAAACAAAAATGATACTTGTATCACAACGTTACCAATGAATTATGTTTATGGGCTATCTGTTATAAATACACATTTATATATCGGAGCAAAAATAATTTTGAATAGATCAAGTGTAATTGAAAAGAATTTCTGGGATTTAATTGTAAGACATAAAGTTACAAATTTTGCTGGGGTTCCTTATACATACGAAATTTTGAATAAGATTAATTTCTACAATAAAAATTTAAAATACATCAAATTTATAACTCAAGCGGGAGGGAATCTAAACGACGAAGTTAAAAAAAATATAATTGAAAAATTTACAACAAAATCGAAAAAGTTTTATGTAATGTATGGTGCAGCTGAGGCTACAGCTCGGATGTCATATCTTCCAACATTAAATTTAAAAAATAAAATAGGAAGTATTGGAGTTCCAATTCCAGGTGGAAAATTTTGGCTTACAAATCACAAAGGAGAAAGAATAACAAAAACAAATGAAAGTGGAGAATTAATGTACTCTGGAAAAAATGTTGCTTTAGGTTATGCAAAAAATTTTAAAGACCTGTCAAAAGGTGATGAAAATAAAGGTATTTTAAAAACAGGTGATATAGCTTTTAGAGACAAAAACAGTTTTTATTATATCACAGGTAGAAAAGATAGATATGTAAAAATTTTTGGAAATAGAGTCAATCTTGCAGAGTTAGAAAAAAATATTTCAAAATTAGGTGTAGTATCTATATGTAAGTTTATAAATGGATTTATAAAAATATTTATTAAATCAACTAAGGAGGAAGAAATTTTAAAAGCAAATATTAAAAACCTTTCAAACCTACATTTATCGATCTTTAAAATTAAATTAGTAAATGAACTTCCATTAAACAAAAATTATAAGTTATCTTATAATGATAAGATTTTAAAATAATATGATCTTAAATAAAGAATTATTTAACCTTGACCCATTTTCTATCGAATTAGAAAAAAAAGAAAAAATTTTTAAAAAATATATTAATGAACTTAACTTGCATCACTATAAAAATTCAAATGATTATAAGAAATTACTGAAATTTCTAAATTTTAATAAAAAAAAAGTTTACGATATAAAAGATGCACCTTTTCTCCCGGTAAGATTATTTAAAGAAGTAGAACTTAAAAGCATTAAAGAGAGTGCAATCATTAAAGTTCTTAATTCATCAGGAACATCTAATAGTAGTTTATCTAAAATTTTTCTAGATAACCAGAATTCAAATTCTCAATCAAAATCTTTAAGCCTCATCATGCAATCAATACTTGGAAAAAAAAGAGTCCCAATGTTGATTGTCGATAAAAATTCTAAATTTTCAGATAGAAGACAAATTAATGCAAGAACTGCTGCTATAAATGGTTTCTCAATATTCGGCAGAGATCATTTTTTCTTATTAAACAACGATGATAGTATTAATTACGATGGCTTAAATTTATTTTTGTCAAAAAATAAAGACCAAAAAATATTTATTTTTGGATTCACAAGCTTAATTTATGAGAATTTAATTCAAAAATTAGTTTCTAATAATCTTAATTTTGATATGACAAATGCAATACTTTTACATGGAGGTGGATGGAAGAAAATGGAAAAGGAAAAAATCTCAAACAAAAAATTCAAAAGTTTGTTAAGTTCAAAATTAGGAATTAAAAATATTAGAAATTATTATGGACTAGTTGAACAAACTGGGTCAATTTTCATTGAATGCCCCTGCGGTTATTTTGTCACCTCAAATTTTTCAGATATTTTAATAAGAGACAAAAACTTTAAAATTGTCAAAAATAATGTGAAAGGGTTTGTTCAATTAATTTCTTTGCTTCCAACGAGTTACCCTGGACATAACATACTTACAGAGGATTTAGGTGAAATTATTAATAAACCTAATTGTAATTGCTCATTAAAGGGAAAAAGGTTTCTTATTCATGGTAGAGTCAAAGAAGCCGAAATAAGAGGTTGTAGCGATGTTTAAAAAACAGAAAAAAGAGATAAAGTATTTAGTAGGCGATGCAAGCATCTCTACAAAATTTTTAAAACCGTTCCATGAAATAATTTGTGATTTTTTGAGTAAATTTTCAGAAGAAATTTTAAATGACCGAAGAACAAAAAAATTTCCTGACGTCAAAACTCTAGGTTTTTGGTGCAGAAAAAAAAATATCTTAAATTTAAAAAAGAAATTTTCATCAAATGAATTAAGACTAGGTCTTGGACTTATTTTTCATGTAACTCCTTCAAACGTACCAACTAATTTTGCATATTCACTAATCTTTGGTTTATTAACAGGAAATTCAAATATTGTGAAAGTGCCTTCAAAAAACTTTCCTCAAATAGATATTATATGTGCTGTTTTGAAAAAGGTCCTTAAATTTAAAAAATATTCGATAATAAAAAAAATGATTACCATAATTAGATATAGTAAGAATGATGAATTTTCAAAAAAAATTTCCTCAATATCCGACGCAAGATTAATTTGGGGTGGAGATGAAACAATAAATAAATTTAAAGAATTTAGAACTCCAGAAAGATCAAAAGATATCACATTTTCAGATAGATATTCATTTTCAATAATAAACTCAGAAAATATATTAAAAATAAATAATTTTGAATTTAATTTGTTACTTAATAGATTTTACAACGACACCTTTTTAGTTGACCAAAATGCATGCTCATCTCCTAGATTAATTGTTTGGACAGGAAAAAAAATAAATCAAGCAAAGCTAAAATTTTGGAAAAGATTAAACGAAGTAGTATCAAAAAAGTATGACTTGCCGGAGGTTGCTGCTATAGATAAATTTAGTCATCTTTGCAAAGATGTAATAAAAAATAAAAATTTTAAAAAATTTAAGACTTTTAGTAGCTACATTTATACTATTCAACTCAAAGATTTAGAAGATAACTCTGACAATATCAAAGGTAAATGGGGTTTTTTCTATGAATTTCATGTAAATAAATTAGATTATATTTCAAAATTCATAAATAAGAAGTATCAAACACTTTCTTATTATGGAGAAAAAAAAGAAAATTTAAAAGAATTTATAATCCGAAACAACATTTTAGGCATTGATAGAGTTGTTCCTATTGGCCAAGCTTTAGAAATAGGTTTTTACTGGGATGGATATGATTTAAACAGTGCTTTATCGAGAATAATAGAGGTTAAATGAAAAAAATAATTTTAGATTTAAAGGGAATAAAAGAGTATCAACAAAATAGAGCACCTTATCTGCTGATAGACCATGCAACAGAGGTCATTCCAGGGGTGAGCGCGAAAGGCTATAAAGATCTTAAGGAAGACGAATGGTTTTTTAAAGTACACTGGCCTAATGACCCAAATATGCCAGGAATGTTACAAATCGAATCTCTTGTTCAAATGTGTGCTCTTGCAATTTTAACTCTACCAGGAAACAAAGGAAAAGTAGTTTACCTGACTTCAGCTAATAACTTAAAATTTATTAAAAAGATTATTCCCAAAACAAGACTTTATTTGGATACCAGAATAAAAAGCTTCAAAAGAGGTATTGCATCGTGTGAAGGTACTGGTATGGTGAATGAAACAATAGTTTGCAAAGCAGAATTTAACCTAATACAACCAGAGGAAATAGAGAAATACACTTTAAAAAAATAAATTATGCCAATAGCTTCATCATTACTTAACAAACCGAGATTAGTAAAAAAATTAAAAGATTTTTATGATTATGTTCAAAAAAACGATGGTAAAGTTGGAACAAAAACTAGAGGTATTGATTTAAATTTTAACAATGCATGTAATCTTAGATGTAAATATTGTTTCACTAATTCTCCAAAAGGAGATCACGTAAAAGAATATCTTGACTTAAAAGCAATAAAAAAATTAGCAGACGATGCTGATGAACTCGGTTATTTTGAATTTGACTTACAAGGAGGAGAACTTTTACTTCAGCCTGACAAACTCTTTTCAGTATTAGAAGCGATTAAACCCGAGAGATTTTATCTTTATCTTACAACTAACGGATATTATTTAGATAAAAAGATGGCTGAAAAGCTCGCAGCTTACAAAGTAAGCAGAGTATCTGTAAGCATAGATAGTATGGATGAAAAAATACATGATGAAATCAGAGGAAGGAAAGACTCATGGAGACGAGCAATAGAGGGATTAGAACATGCTCGAAAAGCTGGAATGGACCCTTACTTAAACATTACAGTAGGTCATTACAACGCTAATACTGATCACTTCAAACAATTATTGGATTATTCAAAAAATAAAAAATATAAGACTCTTCTTAACGTAGCTGTGCCATCAGGCATGTGGCAAAAAATGACGGATATAATTTGTGATGATAAAGATAGAGAATATCTCAGAAAAATAAGAAAAGAATATAAAAATTTAGTAAGAAATATTTGGAACCCTTTTGATAAAAATCATGAAAAAATTTTAGGCTGTACTACTGTTAATAGGCTTTATATCACCCCAATTGGCGATGTACTAGTTTGTCCTTACGTACATATAAAAATTGGTAATATATTTGAGCAGTCTTTAAAAGAAATAGTAGACCATGGGTTTAGTATTAAATATTTTAGAAACCACAGCGATCTATGTCTAGCAGGTGAAGACAAAGAGTTTATTAGTAAATTTATGACAAAAAGCGGACAAACAATTTTTAAACCAGCTTTAGCTAAAGACATTTTTAGCAGTGAGGACTTTATAAAGTAAACAAAAATGTTACTAAAAAATAAAGTTGCGGTTATTACTGGCTGCAATAAAGGTATAGGAAAAAAAACATTAGAAGTTTTTTCTCAAAACGGAGCAAACGTATTTGCTTGTGTAAGAAAGGCGGATACGCAATTCACTGAATTTTGTGCTAAACTAGAAAAAGAAAATAAATGTAAAATTTTTCCAATATTTTTTGATTTAAAAGATGAGGATCAAGTTAAAGAAGCTTCTTTACAAATTAATAAAAAAGCAAAAAAAATTGATATATTGATAAATAACGCTGGGACAATTCAAACATCATTGTTTCAAATGACAACACAAAAAGATTTGAAAGATACATTTCAAGAAAATGTTTTCTCAAATATTCTTTTTACAAGATACATTTTAAAATCTATGACAAAGGATAAATCAGGGGGTAGTATAGTTTTTTTATCCTCAACTTCTGCACTTGACGGAAATGTAGGTAGAAATGTTTATTCTTCCAGCAAAGCTGCAATAATTAGCCAGATGCAAGTTCTATCTAGAGAAATTGGAAATTTTAATGTTAGAGTTAACGCAGTTGCGCCCGGATTAACAAATACTGAGATGTTAAAAAAAAATACTCCCGAAAAAGTTATTAAAGACTTTGAAAATCAAATTTCTCTGCGCAGAATTGCTGAACCAAATGAGATTGCAAATCTAATTATGTTTCTTGCATCAGATTTATCTTCATATATTACTGGCCAAGTGATTAGAGCAGATGGCGGTATGTAATGGATAAAAATACTACAGATATTCAAAAAATAAATTTATTTTCAAAAAATATAAAAAGAAAAATTTTGGATATGGCTTTTATTGCTGGATCCAGCAGCTCCCACTTTGGTGGAGCTCTATCAATAGTTGAAATAATCTCAACATTATTTTCTCACCAATTAAAAATAAAAAGAGATGATCCAGAGTGGATTGATAGAGATAGATTTATATTAAGCAAGGGACATGCTTGTTTGGCTTACTACGCTGCTTTATCAGAAATTGGGTATTTAAAAGATGAAGATCTAAAAACCTTTGAACAAGATGGAAGCAAACTAGCTGGTCATCCTGTCAAAAGCACAAAACATGGTATTGAGTTCTCTACTGGATCACTTGGTATTGGTTTATCAATAGGTTTAGGATTAGCATTAGGGGCAAAAAGAAAAAAAAAAACAAACAAAACATACGTAGTTATTGGCGATGGTGAATGTAATGAAGGATCAATTTGGGAGAGTGCATTGGCTGCACCAAATTTAAAGTTAGATAACCTTATAGTTATAATTGACAAAAATAATTTTCAACAAACAGGATCCACAAAAAATATAATGGATACTAATAAATTAAAAGATAAGTGGATAAGTTTTGGTTGGAGTGTAAAGGAAGTTGATGGCCACAATATATTTGAGTTGATTAAATACTTTTCATCTTTAAATTTTAAATCAAATGTACCTCATCTTCTGATTGCTAACACAATTAAAGGAAAAGGTTTCTCTTTTTCAGAAAACAATAATGAATGGCACCACGCCGTCATGACAAAAGCAAACTACGAAAAAGCAATACAAGAACTAAATGAAACTAATGATTATTGATCAAAAGAAAATAAAAATGTGGTCTACAATTGGTTCGAGAGCCACTTTTGGCATGGCTTTGCTAGAAATGTCAAAAAAAATGGAAAATTTGATGGTGTTAAGTAGTGATGTATCTACGTCAGCTGGACTAGATCGATTTAGAAAACTGAGTCCTAATCAATACGTTGAAGTTGGAATTTCTGAACAAAATATGATTGGTATGGCTACAGGACTAGCTGCAGAAAACTTTGATGTTGTTACAACTACATTTGCTCCATTTCAAACTATTCGATGTTGTGAGCAAATTAAAATTAACCTTGGTTATATGAAACATAAGATTATTTTTGTAGGATTAGCGAGTGGATTAGCTTTAGGAAATTTGGGTTATACTCATTGTTGTATTGAAGATATTGGTATTTTAAGGTCTATACCAAATATTACAATAATTTCTCCAGCCGACTCTTTTGAAGTTGTCAAAAGCTTAGAGGCTTCATTTAAAAATGATCAAGCTGTCTATATCAGATTAACAGGAACAGCAAATAACCCAATGGTTTATAAAGAAGATTATGAATTTAAAATTGGTAAAGGAATAAAACTAATGAGCGGAAAAGATATATCTATTTTTTGTACCGGGAGAATGGTTCATAATAGTCTTGAAGCAGCAAAGTTATTAAAGGAGCAAAACATAAGTGCATCAGTTATCAATATTCATACGATTAAACCGATTGATAAAAAATTAATAGAGGAGGCAAACGAAACTAAAGCAATTTTCTCGGTTGAAGAGCACAATGTAATAGGAGGATTAGGTAGTGCTATAGCAGAACACAATTCTACAATCAGAAATTCTGTCAAACACATAAGATTAGGAGTTCAAGATACCTATTCGGTGAGTGGTGGTTATGATTACTTACAAAAAAAACATGGACTCTCTGCAAGTAACATTGTAGAAAGCGTCATTAAAAACTTGAGAGATTAAACCAATGAATAACGCTGAAAAATACAAAAACGTTTTTTCAAAATCTCTTTCAATAGAATCATCAAAGGTTTCTAGTGAACTAAAATATAATGATATTCCTGAGTGGGACTCAATAGGCCATATGACTTTAATTTCTGGATTGGAAGAAGAGTTTAATATATCAATCGAGACTGATGATATTATTGATTTTAGCTCCTTTGAAAAAGGTAAAGAAATATTAAAAAAATATAAGGTTAGTTTCTAAAAATTTAAATTAATTATGGAAATACAACATTATTCAAACTCTTTTTTGTCGGTTAAATCTGGAAAAACGAAATTGATTTGTGATCCATGGGTGGGTACTACTTCTGAGAATGCCTGGATTTCAGATCCATTACACTTTGGTGGAAAGAAAATTATAAATAATATTAATCCAAAATATATTTATATTAGCCACCTTCACTGTGATCACTTTGACCCAATTTTATTAAGAAAAATAAACAAAAAAAATACCGTAATAATTATAAAAAAATTTAAAATTCCAACTATTAAAAATAGGATAAAAAAAATTGGTTTTAAAAATATTTTAGAACTAAATGAGTGGACAGCAAAAAGATTAAGTAAAGACATAACAGTAGCTATTGTTCCTCAAATGACAAATAACAATGAAGGCATAGATAGCAGTATTGAATACGATTTAGATACATCAATATTAATTAAATGTCATAAAACGAATAAATTATTTTATAATAACGTAGATAATCCAATAGATCTTAAACACATAAAAAAAATTAAGAAATTCGTTAAAGAAAAGATGAAATCAAATATTGATGTTTGTACATTTAATATTGGAGCTGCAAGTGAATATCCTCAATGTTTTTTAAATATTAATAGAAATATAGAAAAAAATAAAATTATAAATAAAAGCATGAACAAAACAATTAAGAAAATAAAAATATTAGGTGCTAGTGCCTTTTTCCCGAGCGGAGGTTCATACAAAGTTTCAGGAAAATTTTCAAATTTAAATAAGTTTGTTGCGTTACCAAAAGATGTAACACTTAAAAAACTTCATAATAAGGGGTTCAGATTTTTTAATTTACTTGGCGGGCAAACTCTTAAAATTCAACAAGATAAATTTTCCGTTGACAAAAAAAAGTTAAATCTTTCTTTAAAACAAAACCACCTTAAAAAAATCAAATACTCCTATGAAAAAGATAAGAAGCCTGATCTAAAAAAGATAAACGCAATATTTCATAAATCTTTAGGTAATTACTACTCAAGAATCAAAAGATATAAAATAAAACAAAAATGGAAAATTAACTTTTTAGTATTTGATAAAATTGAGTTAAACAATTTGGCGAAAATAAATTATAAAAAATCTAAACTTTTAAAAAAATACGAAATCGATTTTCCCAATAAAGGCAAAACTTTTTTTCTTGATGTTTTTTTAGATTTAAAGCTTTTCAATAATTTAATGTTAAAAAAATGTTCTTGGAACACTGCGCTTTCTGGTTCCTTCGTTCTCTTTAAAAGGAAACCTAATAAATTTTTACCAGATATCCCGTTTTCACTAAATTTTTTAACTATATAATTCTATAAATGTCTATCTGTATTATTCCGGCTAGAAAAGGCAGCACAAGAATTAAAAATAAAAGCATAAAAAAGATAAATAATACGTATCTCATATCTTCGGTAATCAAATTAGCCATTAAATCAAAATTATTTACCAAAGTTGTTGTTACAACAGACTGCAAAAAAATTGCTAAGATAGCTAAAAATAATGGGGCTGAAGTACCCTTTTTAAGGAGTAAAAAACTTTCAGATAATTACACACCTACATATGCAGTTCTAATTGACGTAATTAAAAAAATAAAAATTAAAGATCAGTATATATTTTGCATATACCCAACATCTATTATGACCAAAATTATTGATTTAAAAAGTGCTTTTAAATTATTTAAAAGAAGAAAAGCAGATTTCCTTTGTCCAGTTACAAAAACCAATAATTTTTTTTTAAGATCATTTATTAAGAAAGGAAAATATATAAGTTATCTTCTGCCAAAGTATAAATTATATCGAACTCAAGATCTTCCAAATGTATATTTAGATTCTGGGTCCTTTTATATTTACACAAGAAAGGGAATTTTAAGTTTGAATAAAAAAAGCCCAATTCCCACAAAATCTATTTATTATCTATTAAAAAATCGATTCATAGATATTAATTATCCTAAAGATTTAAAAATTGTTAAAAACATTTTTAAAAAAAAATCTTTACTTAAGCTTTAGATCGTCTTAAAACTATAGAATTTATGCAAAATGTTCAATAATTGAACATATCGTTTACTTTGATATTTATTTATTGTAGATTATCGTATGAAATTAAAAAAAGATGAATTTGAAACTTTAAGACAGATTGATTTAAAAAGTAAAAATTCTCAAAGAGCAATGGCAAAAAATTTAGGTTTTAGCCTTGGCAAACTCAATTATTGTATTAATAGTTTAAAGGAAAAGGGACTTATAAAGTTAAAGAATTTCAGAAAAAGTAAAAACAAACTTGCATATAGTTACATACTCACTCCCAGAGGATTGACACAAAAAATTAAACTTACAATTAACTATATGAACAGAAAAATGCAAGAATATGATGAATTAAAAGCAGAGTATAAAAAATTGAATAATTTAAAGAAAAAAAAATAAATCTTTTTAAATGAATAATATTTTAAAAGTTATAAGCGTTAAAAAAAAAAGTGAATTTTTAATTCTTCTTTTATTAATTTTAATCACATCTTTTTTAGAAACATTTACTATTGGAGTTTTTCTTCCGTTCGTTACTTTAATTCTTGGAGGAAAAACAAATATTGAATTCTTTAATCTTTTTGAAAATAATAAGTTAATAAAATCATTTTCTTCTGAATTTAATGAGTTGGAATTAATAATATTATCTCTTATAATATTTTTGACAGTATTTATCATAAAAATATTCTTTGTAATATTTATTGCTTTCTACAGAGAAAACTTTCGATGGTCGCTATTTCATCAATTATCAAAAAAAATATTAGGCAGTCATATATCAAAGAATACTTCCTTTTTTTTCAAAAAAAATTCTTCAGAATATACGAGTCAAACTCTACTTCAGTCTAATCAAGCAGTTGAGAGCATAAACTCACTTATTTTCCTTATTAATGAAGTAATAGTGTTTCTATCAATCTTTACCTTGCTTATTATTCTGGATTACAGAATTACCTTTTTTTCAGTTTCAGTATTTATTTTATTATTTCTAATTCCTTTTTTATTTTTTTCAAAAGTAAAAATTAAAAGTTGGGCTTCTAAGCAATTAATGCATGAACATAACCAAATTAAAAATATAAATGAGAGTTTTTCAATGTTCAAATACATTAAGATTCATAATAATGAAAAATTTTTTTTTGATAAATATGTAAGTAATAATTTCTTAACTGCATATTATAAAAAATTAATCGCCTTCTTTGTTCAAGTTCCTAGACACTACCTTGAGTTACTTACAATTGTTTTAATATCTTTAATAATATTATTTTATCTTAACGAAAATAAATCGTCTAAAGAATACTTACCAATTATTGCAATTTTTATGCTAGCTGCATCAAGAATGGTTCCTTCTATAAACAAAATTTTAGCATCGATACAAACTTTTATAGCTGGCGTCCCAGCAATTAATTCTATCTCAAAAGAGATTAATAAAAAGTCAATTAATTTTAAAACAAGAAAAAACTTTTTTAAATTCAAGAATTTAAAATTAAAAAATGTTTCTTTTAGCTATGACAAAAATAATTCTGTTCTCAAAAAAATTAATTTAGAGATAAAATCTGGAGATAAAATTATAGTTAAAGGTCAATCTGGGGTCGGAAAAAGCACATTAATTGAACTTATCCTTGGTCTAAGAAGATTTAATACGGGCAGCTTTTATCTTAATGATAAAAAAATTAATAATTATAAACTATATGAAAAGTTAAAATTTAATTATCTTCCGCAAACTAGTTTTATGATTGATGGCTCTATAAAGGACAATATTCTACTAAATAATAAATTAAATAAAAATAAATTTTGGAAAATAATAGATATATGCAAACTCAAGACTTTAATTTCTAGTTTAAAAAAAAAAGAAAATACTTTAGCTGGTGAAAATGGTGTCACTTTATCTGGAGGTCAAAAACAAAGGATTTGTATCGCTAGATCTCTAGCTGATAATCCGTCTTTTTTGATATTAGATGAATCGACAAATGCAATTGACATGTCCACAGAAAACTCAATATTGAAAGACTTAAATAAGTATTATAATGAAATTACTCTTATTATGGTCACTCATAGGAAAACTAATATTAAGTATTTTAATAAGATAATAGATATGTCAAATAATAAAATAAAATTGATAAATAAAAATGTTTAATAATAAAACGGTTTTAGTAACAGGCGGAACAGGTTCTTTTGGGAAAAATTTTGTTAAAAAACTCCTAGATAATTTTAAGTGTAAAAAAATTATAGTTTTTTCTAGAGATGAATTAAAACAATTTGAACTAAGAGAAGCACTTTCTAATCACAAACGAGCAAAAACACTAAGATTTTTTTTAGGCGACATAAGAGATAAGAGTAGAATTAATACAGCTTTGACTAATGTAGATTATGTTTGCCATTGTGCGGCATTGAAACAAATTGAAGCTGCAGAGTACAATTCTCAAGAGTGCGTTAAAACAAATATTTTGGGAACACAAAATGTAATAGAAGCTTCGATTGATAACAATGTTAAAAAAGTAATTACTTTGTCAACTGACAAGGCAGTAGATCCAATAAATTTATATGGAGCAACAAAACTTGCTGCTGATAAATTAACAATTTCATCTAATTTGATATCTGTACATAAAGATACAATATTTTCAGTTGTTAGGTACGGAAATGTTATAAATTCTCGTGGCTCAGTAATTCCATTTTTTAAATCTCTTATTAAAAAAAAAAGTAATTTCATACCTCTTACACACCCAGAGATGACAAGGTTTTTTATAAGTTTGGAGCAAAGTGTTGATTTTGTAATAAAATCTTTTTTTAGGATGAAAGGCGGAGAAGTATTTATTCCAAAACTACCATCAATCAGAATTATTGATATTATTAAAGCTTTAAACCCTAAAATAAAAATTAAAAACATAGGTATAAGACCCGGCGAAAAAATTCATGAAGTTTTATGCGCTGCTAATTCTTCACATTTAATATTAAATTTTCGAGACCACTTAGTTTTACAGCCAAGTATAAAATTAAACAAAAATTTTAAAATTAATGGTTTAAAAGAAAAAGGACAATCAGTTGAAAAAAACTTTGTTTATTCGTCAGATAAAAACAAAATTTTTTTAAGCATACCTGAAATTAAAAAAATAATCTGATAATCTAATGATACCTTATAGTAGACAAAAAATAACAAATAAAGATATTCTAGCAGTAAAAAAAGTTTTAAAATCAAATTTTTTGACACAAGGGAAAACAGTTGAAATTTTTGAAAAAAAAATATGCAAATTTGTAAAAGCTAAATTTGGTGTTGCTAGTAGTAGCGCCACTAGTTCGTTACACTTATCTTGTTTAGCGCTTGGTCTAAAAGCAAAGGAAAATTTGTGGACTGTAGCAAATTCATTTGTTGCATCTGCAAATTGTGCAAGATATTGCGGAGCGAACGTTGACTTTGTTGATATAAACCCTAAGACTTTTAATATAGACGTTATTGAATTAGAAAAAAAACTTAAGAAAACAAAAAAATCAGAGCTTCCGAAAATTTTAGTTGTTGTTCATTTTGCTGGTGAACCGGCTGAAATGAAAAAAATATTTAAATTAAAAAAAAAATATAAATTTAAAATTATTGAAGACGCTTCACATGCCCTAGGAGCAAAAATTTATGATAGCTATATTGGATCCTGTAAGTATTCCGATTTGACAGTCTTTAGCTTTCATCCGGTTAAACCAATTACAACTGCTGAGGGTGGCATAATAACAACTAATGATAAAAAATTATTCATAAAATTACAGATGCTTAGAAACCACGGCATAACTAGAAATCACAATCTTTATAAAAATAAAAATAAATATTACTGGTATTATGAGCAACAACTTTTAGGTTTCAATTACAGAATGAATGACATTGAGGCTGCTTTAGGCATTAGTCAACTTAATAATCTAAAAAAATTTAATGCTGAAAGGAGCAGAGTTGTAAAATGGTATAAAAAATCGTTTAAAAATTTACCTATTCAATTTCAACTTTTATCAAAACAAAACTTATCAACTCATCATTTATGTGTTGTTAAGTTTGATTTAAAAAAAATAAGAATTTCATATAACAAATTATTTGAAAAATTAAGAAAAAAAAGAATTGGTGTCAATTTACATTACCTACCAATTTACAGCCAGCCATATTACCAAAGCATCAAAAAATACCCTAAATTAAAAAATACTGAGGCTTACTATAAATCTGTGATGTCGATACCAGTATTTCCAGGTGTTCAAAATAAATCACTTACTTTAGTAAGTAAAACTCTTAGAAAATTGATTTCAACAAATTAATGGCATCATTTTTAATTGTTTATGATAAATGTGAGGTACCAAATAATAGTGAGAAAGTTTTTTTTAATGAATTAATTAAGTCTCATTATTTTAAAGATAAAGATAACAAAAACAATTATAAGATTTTATCGCCCTATGGTTTATCGGAAGAATTATTATCGAAAGACGCAGAATATTTGAGCAATATTTATGATAAATATATTATAAAGATTTCGAGTGAATTAAATAGAGTTCACAATTTAAAAAGATCTACAAGATACTGGAGCCTCATACTTGGCAAATGGTTGAGAGATTTTACTTATGCTACCTATAATCGCTACCAAACTATTAAAAAAGGTCTTCGCGAAAACAGAGTAAATGAGGTAATTTTGATAAAAGATGAAGAAAATTTTTTTCCTATAATTGATGCTACAACAATAAACTATTATTCAAATGACAGAATTTTTGATGCGATATTAATTTCAAATATTTTTAAAAGCATAAATTTTCAAAATGATTTAAAAATCTCGTTCTCTAAAAAAGATTTTTCTGAGGAAAAAAAAAAATCTAAATATAAAAAAGAAAAAAAAACATTTCTACCAGTTTCGACTTATAATTTATTAAGTCGTTTTAGTAATAATCATAAAAGTGAATTTTTTGTAATAAGTTCTTATTTGAGACTTAGAGAGGAATTGAAATTAAATTATTATTTAAATAAGAAATTACAATTTTTTTATTATCCAGATATTGAATATAAAAAATCTGAAATAGATTTTAACTTAAGAAATAAATTATCTTTTCTAGATGAATCAAAAGATGAATTCGAAATAATATTAAATAAAATTTTAAATTTTTATCTTCCATTAACTGTTTTAGAAAATTATTTTCAAATAAGAGATTTTATAAAAAACTTAAGATGGCCAGAAAATCCTAAAATTATTTTTTCTTCAAACTCTTTTGCAGACGGAGGACCAACTCAATTTTGGATTGCTGAAAAAATTGAACATGGCAGTAAATATTATTTAGGACAGCATGGAGCAGGCTATCTAGAATATTATGATAAAAAATATAGAGCGGAATTAAAACCTATTGATGGCTTTGTAACTTGGGGAAATCATAAATTTAGTAAAAAAATTCAACCAACTTTTAATTTCACAATTATAAGAAAAAAAAAAATTAAAAACAAAAAAAGAGCTTTATTTGTTTTTAAATCTTCAGGAAATAGGATCGTCCCTTACGATAGATTAGAATATGGAAAAATAATATTTGATCAATCCCAATATTTAATTTCAAATTTAAATGATGAAATAAAAAATAATCTATTGTTGCGTCTACATTCAAGTTATAAAAGAGGAATTTATTTTGATTTTGATAATTTTTTAAAGAATAATCCCTCACTCAAAATTGATAAAAAAACAAATTTTAATAAACTAATAACAAGTTCTAAAATAACAATTTACAATGATTTCAGCACAGGATTTGTTTATGGTATAAATATGAATTTGCCTTCTGTAATTTTTTTACCACTAGAGCTTAAATTTATTCACAATGAAAATAAAAAAGATTTCATTAAATTGATTGAAAATCAAATGGTTTTTACATCTGTTAAAAAATTAAAAGATTATTTAAATAATAATTGGAATCAAATTGAAGAAAACTGGAACAGATCAGAAAGCCAAAAGGCAAGAAATTTGTTTGCGGAAAGTTACTCTAGATTACCTCCAACAAATAAAATAAAGGCTTTCTCTGAAATTTTGAAGAATTTAAGGTAAAAATATATTAAAATCCTTATATCGTTCAAGTTTTGAACATATAGCTTTACTTTATTAATTTAATGATATAAAGAACAATTCTTTATGAATATAAATTGGTCTCATCCAGATTTATTGCCAAAAAAATTAATTTTTGTTGATGGTGTAACTAGATCTGGAAAATCAATGGTAGGTCCAGTGATTTCATCTTTAAAAGGCGCTTATGTGTTTCAACATCAAGCCATGTTAGATAATTTAATGCCATTAGTTAAAAAAAAATCAATACGTTTGGATGCCGCTAAATCTTTATTAGCTTTCTACTTTAATCAAAATATTTATAGTCTTAATATTTCCAGAGGAGTTAATTTTAGACCTGACGATCATAGCAGTGTTACAAAAGATAAAGATTATAGAAGTTTTTTAAGAAATTTGAAAAAACCAGACGGTGATTACGTTATTAAAGAAATAAAAAAAAAGAACCATTTTCCAGTATTTATGTCTCATGACTTATTATCGATGATAGAAACATTTGAGAAATTTAGTTTTAATTACAAATTGATTTATACGTTCAGACATCCAATAGATAATATATTCTCTCTTATAAAAAGATATCAAAGAGTAAAAGCTAAAAACAAATTGAAATATGATTATAATAATCCAAGAATATATTCAATGATGCTCAAAAAAGATAACGTTTTACTGCCTTATTATACATCAGGAAAGGAAAAAATATTTTTGAAATTAAATCACGCAGAAAAGTATACTTTTTATTATCTTCATAGTTTAAAAAATTCACTTAAACAGTATAAAAATTTAAAAAAAAAGGGGAACATTTATCTACTCTCGTACGATAATTTTGCAAAAAATACAAAAAATGAGATTAAAAAATTAGCAAAATTCTTATCATTAAAAGTTTCAAATTTTACCAATAAATCATTAAAAAAAGAGGGTTTACCAAGAAAATTAGATATTACATTAAGAGAGAAAAAAAAGGAAATTATAAAAAAAATGATTAACGAAAAAATGTTTAAAGAAGTAAATAACTTATCTCTCAAATATGATGAACAAAGTTTATTTTAAATTATGAAATGTAGAAATTGTAGAAAAAAAAACTTCAAAAAAATTCTTGATCTAGGATCTCAACCAATAAGTAGTCTTTTTTACAAATCAAGAAAATATAATCTTAAGTCTTATCCATTAGATTTATATAAATGTAATTATTGTGATTTAATCCAATTTTCAAAATTGGCACCATTAGATGATATGTACGGATCTACTTATGGGTACAGGACTTCGTTAAGCAGGTATATGATTAATCATATGAAAAAAAAATTTATAAAATTTAATAATTTAAAATATTTGAAAAAAAATTCTAATTTATTGGATATTGGCTCTAATGATGGAACTTTTTTAAATTTTTTTGCAAGAAAAAGAAAAGATCTTTCTTTGTTTGGCATGGATCCATCATCAGATAAATTCGCAGTCTACTATAATAAAAGAATAAATTTGATTCCTGATTACTTTTCCAAAAAAAAATTAGATATTTACCTAAATAAAATTAACTTTAAAAAAAAATTTAATTTGGTCACTTCTTTTGCAATGTTTTATGATATAGAGGACCCAAATTCATTTACAAAAGATATATTTAACTTATTGGACAAAAATGGTATTTGGATATCAGAGTTTTCTTACTTTCCGTTATTATTAAAAAATTTAACATACGATCAGATTTGTCACGAACATGTGACGTACTATACTTTAAATACCTTTAAGAAAATTGCAGAGAAAAATGGTTTTAAGATTATAGATGTATCATTTAATGAAATAAATGGAGGGAGTATAGAAGTTGTTTGTGCAAAAAAAGGAAGTAAACATTTTTCAAATTTAAATAAAATTCAGAAAGTTTTAGATGACGAAAAAAAAATTAATAATCAAAGTTATTTAAATTTAAGCAAAAGAATTGCAAATGTTAAAAATTTCTTAAATATTTTATTATCAAACATACATAATAAAGAAATAATTGGCTACGGAGCCTCCACAAAAGGTAATATCGTTTTAAATCATTGTGGCATAAATCAAAAATATCTCAAATACATATGTGACGCTAACCCTTACAAATTTGGGAGGTATACACCTGGCTCCAATATTAAAATTATTTCAAAAAAGGAGATGAGGAAAAGAAAACCCAAATATTTACTTGTATTGATTTGGTCATTTAGATCTGAGGTAATTAAACAAGAGATTAAATTTATCAAAAGTGGAGGTAAATTAATTTTTCACTTACCTATGCTTCATATCATTGACAAAACAAATTATCAAAAATTCTTAAATAAAGATTTTACTGATTTTTCTTATAATTATTAGAACTTAAAATTACAAATGAAATTATCTATATGTATCCCCACATTCAATAGACCTGATCTTTTAAACAATTGTTTAAATTCGATTTTAATTGCAAAAAAATATTTTACAAAATTTAGGTTTGAAGTTTGTATTTCTGACAACAGTAATAACTTTCAAAGCAAAAGTATCATAAATTTTTATAAAAAAAAAATTAGTTTAATTTATAAAAAAAATAAAAAAAATATTGGTTATATCAAAAACTATGTAAAAGTAGTCAAAATGGCTAAAGGAGAATTTGTGTGGGTAATTGGTGATGACGAAATCTTAAAGCCAAATACATTTAAAATTCTTAGTGAAAATTTTAAAAAAAATACAGATATAGATTTTATGTATATTAATAGCAACTTTCTACAAAGTGAGTATTTTTCTAAATTCAAAAAACCTTTTAATAGCTATCTTTTACCAAAAAAGATGGAAACTTTTTCAAAAATAAAAAAAAACAAAACCGTAATGTTTTTTGATCTTATACATCACAAAGTTTCATGGGATTTTTTACTTGGAATATTCCAAAGTATTTACAAAAGAGAAATGTTTTTAAAAAATTTAAAATTTATAGACAAAAAGGAAATGTATAAAACTGGAGAATGGTCTACATTTGAAAACACCACCTTTTATTGTGAGACTTATGCTATAGCTTTTAAAAATTCAAAATCTTTGATTCAAAGCAAACCTATAATTGTTTCTACCTATGGCCACAAAAGTTGGGAAAATTTGTGGGACTTTATAAAAATTGTTAGGATACCCGAATTATTAGAAATGTATAAAAAAAAAGGTTTAGGCACTATAAATTATCTAATTATGAAAAATTTTGCTTTAAAAGATTTTTTCTCTTGTTTTATAAGAATTTTTAAGAATGGAAAAAAAGGTGGATTACACTATGTAAATTTTTATAAACATATTTTAACAAATATTGTTTATCCAAGTATCTATTTGAACCTATTTAAAAAAATTTTTGTTAGAATAATTTTTTATGAAAAAAAATAGAATTAGATTATTTAAACCAGCTTTAAGCAATAAAGAAATTTTTGAAATAAAAAAAGTTTTTTCAAAATCATGGGTTGGATATGGTCCAAAAGTAAAATCCTTTGAAAAAATGTGGAGTAAATTTTTTAAAGTCAAACACGCAGTGGGCGTAAACTCATGTACTGCTGCTTTACATACTGCACTTGCAGTAAACAAATTTAAGAAGGGTAAAAAAGTTCTTGTTCCCGCAATATCATTTAGTGCTTCAGCTGCAGTTGTAATTTATTGTGGCCTGACACCAGTATTCGTAGACATCAATAAAGATGATTTAAATATGAATTTTGAGGATTTAAAAAGAAAATTCTCAAAAGATTGTGTTGCAATTATTCCTGTTCATTTCGGAGGCCATCCATGTCATATGGAAAAAATTATTCCATGGGCTAAAAAAAAAAGGTTAACAGTGATTGAGGATTGCGCCGAAACATGCGGAGGCATTTATAAAGGAAAAAAATTAGGTACTTGGGGTGATTATGGTTGCTTTAGCTTTGAAGAAAAGAAAATTATGACAACCGGAGATGGTGGAATGATTGTTACTAATGATGAAAAAAAAATAAAAAATTTAAGATCATTTAGTTTTCATGGTTGGGATAAAGACCCTCTTCTTAGACACAAAAAAAGTTTGTCAAAATCAAGTGGTAAAATAAATCACTGGGATTACGATATTAAAGAATTAGGTTTCAAATATAATATGAATGATTTGATGGCATCAATTGGGATTAGTCAATTTAAACAAATTAATTGGTTAAACAACTCCAGATCAAATTTGATTAAACTTTATATGACCCAACTTAGAAATTGCAAAAACATTAAATTTACGTTTCCGTATGAGTTAAGAAATGCATCTTATTGGATGTTGTCTATAAGATGTAAAAAAAGAGATCAGTTAATTAAGTACTTAAGAAAACATGGTATTGCAAGTAGCGTACACTTAAAACCATTGCCATTATTGACAGTCTACAAAAAATACAAATCTAAAATACCAAATGCTTTAAAAACTTGGAAAGAACTAGTTTCTTTACCTTTATTTCCAGAATTAAAAAAAACTGAAGTTAAATATATTACAAATATAGTAAAAAAATTTGATCAAAACTTTAAAAATTTTAAAAAATGAAAGTTGTAATTTTATGTGGCGGAGTTGGACAAAGAATAGCGGTTGAAACAAAAAATAAACCTAAACCGTTAATAAAAATTGGAAAACTTTCAATAATTGAGCATATAATGAATATTTATAAACAAAATGGATTTAACGATTTTTATCTTCTGTTGGGTTACAAAGGAGCGAAACTCAAGAAATATTTAAAAAATAATAAAAGATATAATATTAACTTTATAGAGACGGGTTTAAAAACAGGAACCGCAGGAAGAATCAGAAAAATAAAAAAGTATATTGCTAAAAATGAAAACTTTCATTTAACTTATGGCGATGGGTTAACAAATCAGAACATAAAAAAATTAGTTAAATTTCACAATAAATTTAATAAAATTGTAACCATGACAGTAGTAAGACCTCCTGCAAGATGGGGCGAGGTTAAAATTAATAAATCATTAATAACGACATACAAGGAAAAAAGAGCAGCTGAGAGTGGTTGGATAAATGGCGGTTTTATGGTGCTAAACGAAAAAATCTTTGAATTTCTAAAAGGAAATTTTTTTGAAATGTTAGAAGGAAAACCAATGGAAAAACTTTCAAAACAGAAACAACTTGTTGGATATAAGCATAAAGGTTTCTGGCAGTGCATGGATACTCTTAAAGAAAAAGAATATTTAACTTCGTTAATTAAAAAGGGCACCGCACCATGGGAAAACTAAAAAAATTCTTTTCAAAAAAAAAGATATTCATAACTGGTCATACTGGTTTCAAAGGATCTTGGTTAACAGAAACTCTTATTAATTTTGGATCATTGGTAAAAGGTTATTCTCTAAAAGACGATAAAAAAAAATTTTACGAAAAATTTGTTCATTTTGATAAAGCAAGAAATTCATACGGTGATGTTTCAAATTATAAAAAATTAAAATATGAAATTGAGTCTTTTAGACCAAGTATAATTTTTCATTTAGCAGCCCAGCCTTTGGTAATTGATAGTTATCTTAATCCCTATAAAACCTTTCAGTCAAATTGCTCTGGATTAATAAATCTACTTGATATTGTTCATAAATCAAATTTCGTTAAAAGTTTAGTGATAGTAACTTCGGATAAATGTTACAAAATAGAAAAAAAAAAAATTAAATCTTATAAAGAAGATGATCATTTAGGAGGCTATGATCCTTACAGTGCGTCTAAAGCCGCGGCAGAAATAATTACATTTCCCTATGAACATATTTTAAGAAGTAAAGGAATTGGTGTTGCTACTGCAAGAGCAGGAAATGTTGTAGGGGGAGGTGATTTTTCAAAAAATAGAATAATTCCAGATTGTTATAGAGCTATTAATAAACAATTTTTAGAATTAAGAAATCCGTCTTCAATTAGACCTTGGCAACATATTTTAGATGTAATCAACGGCTACTTGATATTAGGTATGAATTTACACAAAAATAGAAAAAAATTTTCTGGAGCATGGAATTTTGGCCCTCAACAAAAAAATAAATCAGTTAAAAATTTAGTTGATACTTTTTACAATAGTTTAAAAAAAAAGATTAAGATTAAAATTAGCAAGAGCAAAAAAAATAAATTTAAGGAAACATATACTTTAAATTTAAATAGTCAAAAATCAAAAAAATATTTAAAATGGAAAACTAAAATCGATTTTAAAAAAAGTATAAATTTGACTGCTGAGTGGTATAAAAAGTATTTAGATAAAGGGGACAATAGAAATATTACTTCGTCGCAAATAAAAAATTTTTTTAAATTACAAAAATGATTAATAAAAAAGTTTCTGTTTTAATGACTGTTTATAATACGTCAAAATTTTTAAAGAGAGCAATTAATTCCGTTATAAACCAAACATATAAAAATTTTGAATTAATAATAGTAGATGATTGTTCTACTGATAATTCTAAAAAAATTATAGAAAAAATTAAAAATAATAAAATAAAAAAATTTTTTTTGAAAAAAAAAAAAGGCAGAATAGAAGCTCTAAATTTTGCTCTTAAAAAAAGCACTGGAGAATATGTAGCTATTTTAGACTCTGATGATCTTTCAAATAAGAATAGATTAACAATACAAACAAAAATTTTAAATGAAGATGAGAATTTAATGCTTGTTGGATCGATGACTAAAATTGTGAATAATATTAAAAAAAAAATATATGTTTATCCCTCTAGAGAGGAAGCATTAAATTTTCATGATGTTATTCATCATAAAAATATTTTTCCTTTCTCTACAGTTATATTTAAAAAAAAGATAATTAAAGATATAGGGAATTTTTCCAAAGATACTAAATATGCTATAGATTTTGAATTTATTTTAAGAGTCAAAAAAAAATACAAAATTTACCTAATCCCTAAGATTTTAGGTCTAAATACTTTAAGATTTGGTAGTTTATCAGAAAAAAAGAATTTAGCTTTAACAAGATCTTTGGACTTTATAAAAATACTGAAATTTTCGAATAATAATTTCAATTTGTCTTACAAATTAAAAATTATCGTTTTTTCAAAAATTTTATTTGAAAGTATCAAATATTTAAAATATTTTCTTTACTCTTCACGTGGGTAAAATTAAATTAATTTTAAAAAATAATTTATTGGGCGTGTAGTTCAGTGGTAGAACGCTACGTTGACATCGTAGAGGTCATAAGTTCAATTCTTATCACGCCCACCATTTATCATAAAATACGCTAGTTTTAGACTATTTACATAGTATTTTAAAAATACTATAAAACTTTGCCTGGTAATTTTTGCGAAGGGGCCACACCCGAACCCATTCCGAACTCGGAAGTTAAGTCCTTCAGCGCCGATGGTACTTTATCTTAAGATATGGAAGAGTAGGACGTTGCCAGGCTTTTAAAATTATGAAAATTGCAAGTTCTTTAAAATCGTTAAAAAAAAGAGATCTTAACTCTAAGCTGGTTAAGCGTAGGGGAAAACTTTACGTGATAAATAAAAAAAATCCAAAGTTTAAAGCTCGTCAAGGTTAAGATGAGTGAAAATGATTTCAAAAAAACTTATAACGGTTTCACAAAGTTTGTTCTGTGGGGAACTGTTGCAGTTATTGCTATTTTAGTAATACTTGCGGTAACTTTACTTTAAAATCTAGTAATTAAAAAACAATGATAGTCGGTTCAATTAAAGAGAATACAGCATTAGAAAAAAGAGTTTCAATTACTCCCGAGTCCGCAAAAAATATTATTGGTCTTGGCTTAAAAATATGCATCCAAAAAGATTATGCTCTTCATTTAGGAATACATGACAATGATTATAAAGATATAGGTGTTGAAATAAAAGACACACCAAAAGATGTGTTAAATTCAATTAATTTAATCACAAAAGTTAATTGTCCCTCTGAGGAAGAGATAAGTATAATTAAAGAAAATACAATTTTAATTGGTATGCTTAATCCATCAATAAATAAAAATCAAATTAATCAAATTATTAATAAAAAAATAAAACCTTTTTCATTAGAATTATTACCTAGAATTACTAGAGCCCAGTCAATGGATGTCTTGTCTTCTCAATCTAATTTGGCTGGATATAGAGCAGTGGTTGATTGTGTTGCAGAATTTGAAAAAGCTGTACCAATGATGATGACAGCTGCCGGCACTGTGCCTGCAGCCAAAGTATTAGTTATTGGCGCAGGTGTAGCAGGATTGCAAGCTATTGCTACCGCTAAAAGATTAGGTGCGGTTGTTTCGGCAACAGATGTAAGAGCAGCATCTAAAGAGCAAGTAGAAAGTTTAGGTGGTAAATTTTTAACAGTTGAACAAAACGAAGATATGGAAACTGCTGGTGGATATGCAAAAGAAGCATCAGATGAGTACAAAAAAAAACAAGCAGAAATGATGAAAGAAGCTCTTAAAAAAAATGATATAGTAATATGTACAGCATTAATTCCTGGAAAACCTGCTCCAAGAATACTAACGGAGGATTTGGTTAAACTTATGAAGCCTGGGTCAATTGTTTATGATTTAGCGGCAGAACAAGGTGGAAACTCTGCATTTTCAGAAGCAGGCAAAATTAATTCAGTTGATGGGATAAAGATAATAGGAGTTAAAAGTTTAATGAATAGCTTACCACTTACTGCTTCAAGCTTATATGCTAAAAACTTATTTAGTTTTATTCGTAACCTGTATAGTAAAGAGAAGAAAGATTTTAACATTAATTTAGAGGACGAAATAATAGAAAAATCATTAATCAAAAGAGTTTAATTATGGAAATAGATCCGTTTATATTTAGATTAAGTATATTTATTTTGTCAATTTTTATTGGTTATTATGTTGTATGGAGTGTTACTCCATCGCTTCATACTCCTTTGATGTCAGTCACTAACGCTATTTCATCAGTTATTATTGTAGGTGCTATCATTGCAGCTTTAGCAGGAACTTCCGAAAGTATTTTTAATACATCGAGTATCTTTGGATTTATAGCTATCATTTTGGCAGCAATAAATATTTTTGGGGGCTTCTTGGTGACTCAAAGAATGCTTCAAATGTATAAAAAAAAGAAAGATAAAAAGAAATGATCTCAGCTAATCTAGCAGCAATTTTTTACTTAGTGTCCGGAATATTATTTATTCTTGCGCTTAGAGGATTATCATCACCAGATACATCTAGACAAGGAAACTACTTCGGAATTGCTGGAATGATAATTGCAATCGTAGTGACATTCTTATCAATTGGTAATTTTTCAACATCTCTAGTTTATGTAGTTATATTCTTAGTAATCGGTGGAGCAATCGGCGCTTTTATAGCTTTTAAAATTCCGATGACTGCAATGCCAGAATTAGTGGCTGGTTTTCACAGTTTAGTAGGTTTAGCAGCAGTTTTTGTCGCGATAGCAGCTTTTTTAAATCCCGCAGCTTTTAATCTAGGAAATGTCGGTGATATAAAATTAGCGAGTCTTATTGAAATGTCTATTGGAGCGGCAGTAGGAGCGATAACTTTTTCAGGTTCTATAATAGCTTTTTTAAAGTTAAGAGGAATAATGTCTGGCGCTCCAATTACATTTAGTGGTCAGCATATTTTAAATTTGATACTTGGAATAGGTATATTTGTTTTAATTTTTTATCTATGTAAAACTCAATCTACAAATATTTTTTGGACTGTAATTGTAATCTCATTTCTTGTCGGAATTTTATTAATTATCCCTATAGGAGGAGCAGATATGCCCGTAGTAATTTCAATGCTTAATTCCTATTCTGGGTGGGCCGCAGCTGGAATAGGTTTTACATTAGAAAATACTGCTTTGATTATAACAGGTGCTCTTGTCGGATCCTCAGGAGCCATACTTTCATACATAATGTGTAAAGCCATGAACAGATCTTTTGTAAGTGTAATTCTAGGTGGTTTTGGAGCAGACAATTCTACTGAAGATAAAAAAGACAAGAAAGATCAAAAGCCAGTTAAAAGTGGTAATGCTGAGGATGCAGCTTTTTTAATGAAAAATGCCTCATCTGTAATTATAGTTCCAGGGTACGGTATGGCCGTAGCTCAAGCTCAGCATGCTCTTCGAGAGATGGTAGATAAATTAAAAAAAAATGATATTAAAGTTACTTACGCAATACACCCTGTGGCTGGAAGAATGCCTGGACACATGAATGTTTTATTAGCTGAAGCAAATGTTCCTTATGATGAAGTTTTTGAATTAGAAGATATAAATAACGATTTTGCTAATTCTGATGTTGCATTTGTAATTGGAGCAAATGATGTAACAAATCCTGTAGCAAAAACAGATCCAAAAAGCCCAATATTTGGAATGCCAGTGCTTGATGTTGAAAAATGTAAATCTGTTTTATTTGTTAAAAGAAGTTTATCACCAGGATATGCCGGTATAGATAATGAACTCTTTTATAAAGATAATACTTTAATGTTGTTTGCAGATGCAAAAAAAATGACAGAAGACATAGTTAAAAATTTAGACTAATGAAAACAAAAATCTTTTGTGACATTGCTGACTATAACACAATTAAATCTTTTAATAATAAGTCTTTAGTAGATGGCTTTACAACTAATCCAAGTTTAATGCGATTAGCTGGAGCCAAAAATTACAGAAATTATTCTCTTAAAATTTTAAAGGTTTGCAAAAAAAAACCAATTTCTTTTGAAGTATTTGCAGATAATTTTAAAGACATGTTGAAACAAGCTTATGAAATAAATTCTTGGGGTAAAAATGTTTACGTAAAAATTCCAGTTGTAAATTCTAAAGGAGTATTTACAGGACCGGTTATCAAAGAATTAAGTGACAAAGGAATCAAACTCAATATAACTGCAGTTTACACATTTGAACAAACTGAAAAGATTTTTAAAAAATTAAATAAAAAAACAAAATCAATAATTTCAATATTTGCAGGCAGAATGGCTGATAAAGGCAAAGACCCTCTTCCGATATTTAAAAAAAGCATCTTTTTGACTAAGAAAAATAAAAATATCGAAATTCTTTGGGCTAGTACGAGAGAAGCTTACAACTTCATTCAAGCAAAACAATTAAATTGTAATATAATTACAATGCCACCAAAAGTAATAAATCAAATTGCAGGATTTGGTAAGAGTTTCAAATCTATGACATTAGATACTGTTAAAGGTTTTCTAACAGATAGTAAAAAATCAAGATTCAGTCTTTAAGAAGCCTTGGCTCTTGATTGCCTTTTTCTTTCATGAGGATCTAATATTAACTTTCTAAGTCTACAAGATTTGGGTGTTATCTCTAAAGCCTCATCTGTATTAAGCATACTTAGCTGTTCGGCTATAGCCATCTTTCTTACTGGTGTTAAAACTACATTTTCATCAGTTCCTTGAGTCCTCATATTTGTAAGTTTTTTCCCTTTTAAAACGTTAATTTCTAGGTCACCACTTTTTGAAGAAAGGCCTACTATCATCCCTTCGTATACCGGATCATTATGTGTAACAAACATTTCACCTCGAGCTTGTAAATTGAAAATAGCAAAGGCAACTGCTTTACCATTTTCCATGGAAATTAAAGCACCGTTTCTTCTTCCCTCCATATCTCCCGTGTATTCTCCATAAGAGTGAAAAATTCTATTAATTACGCCAGTACCTTTTGTTAATGTTAAAAATCTACTTGTGTAACCCATTAATCCCCTAGTTGGTGCATGAAAAATTAATCTTTTTTTATTTTTTCCAGTATCCTTAAGATCAATTAATTTACCTTTTCTTCTATTCATGGAGTCTATAATTCTAGATGAAAACTCTTCATCTAAGTCCATTGTTATTTCTTCGATTGGCTCCATTTTATTACCTTGATCATCTTTTCTAATTAAAACTTTTGGCGGGCTTACGGTCATTTCGAAACCCTCTCTACGCATTTGTGTTAAAAGAATCTCTAACATCAACTCACCTCTACCACTTATTACAAAAGCATCTTTGTTTTCATTTTCTTCAAAGTTGATCCCAACATTGTTTTCAGCTTCCAAAATTAATCGATCCCTTATTTGAGTACTTGTTAATTTTTTTCCTTCCGTCCCTGCTAAAGGAGAAC
This sequence comes from uncultured Pelagibacteraceae bacterium, assembly GCA_902537845.1. Classification (GTDB taxonomy): domain Bacteria; phylum Pseudomonadota; class Alphaproteobacteria; order Pelagibacterales; family Pelagibacteraceae; genus Pelagilacustribacter. The sequence continues at coordinate 15,875 of CACBDC010000007.1, read as the reverse complement.
TATTTACGGTAATTGTTATTGACATGGTAGGAGGGTCAATTGGGGTTGCATTAATTGGATTGTTTATTTCTAAATCACAAATTGTATCAGCAACGTTAGCTTTTTCTAACCCTGCAATAATTACTATATCTCCAGCCTCACCTTGTTCGATAGGAACTTTTTTAGTTCCTTCATATCTAAATATTTTTGTAAGTCTTCCTTCATCGACTTTTTTTCCACTTAGATCTATCGCTTTAATTTGTTGATTTGCTTTTGCAGTTCCTTGAGCAATTCTTCCTACTAAGCTTCTCCCCAAAAAACTGTCGGCATAAAGGAGTGTTGAAAGCATAGCGAATGGTTTTGTTTTATCAAAAGTCGATGGTTTAACATGGTCAATTATTAAATTTAATAAGGGTTGCAAATTTTCTCTTGGACCATCTATCTCTTTAGATGCCCAGCCAGATCTTCCACTTGCGTATAATACCGGAAAGTCTAATTGCTCCTCATTTGCATCAAGACTTACAAACAAGTCAAAAGTTTCATCTAAAACTTCATTAGCTCTTTGATCCTGTTTATCAAGTTTATTAATTACTACAATTGGCTTCAAACCTTGTTTCAGAGCTTTAGATAATACAAATTTCGTTTGTGGCATTACTCCTTCGGCTGAGTCAATTAGCAATAAAGCTCCATCAGCCATGTGTAAAACTCTCTCAACTTCAGCTGCAAAATCTCTGTGGCCTGGTGTATCAATAATATTTATTCTTGATTTTTTCCAATTAATCGAAGTGGGTTTTGCAAGAATAGTTATTCCTCTCTCTTTTTCTAGCTCTCCAGAATCCATTACTCGCTCTTCAACGTTCTCATTCTCTCTGAAAGTTCCGCTTTGTTTCATAAGATTATCAATCAAAGTTGTTTTCCCATGATCGACGTGAGCTATAATTGTAATATTTCTGATTGTATTTGTCATTTTGGTTGCGGGGGTAGGATTTGAACCTACGACCTTCAGGTTATGAGCCTGACGAGCTACCAGACTGCTCCACCCCGCGTTAAATTATTTCTTTTTAATATTTATGGCCTGAAGTTTATCTTTTTCTTCTTTAATGTCGTAAACAATTGTTTGCTCTTCTTTTAAAACTCTTAATTTAGAATTTTCTAATGCTGAAACATGAAGAAAAATATCCTTTTGTGTTTCATCATCAGTAATAAATCCATAACCTTTTTTTGCATTAAACCATTTAACTTTACCTGATGGCATTTTAAGTCCTCTCATTTTAATAAATTTAGTACCTATTTTTTAATTTTTGGAGTTTTTTAATTCTTTTAAGATTTTCTGTTTGAACTCTTTTTTTTCTCTCTGATGGTTTTTCGTAAGTACTTTTCATTTTCATTACTTTAAAAAAACCTTCTTTTTGAAGCTTTCTTTTCAGAACTCTAATAGCTTGTTCTACATTATTATCTTTTACGTCTATTTTAATAAAAACCTCCAGTTAATTTTCATGCTAGTTATCATCTGAAAATCTATTTGTCTATAGAGAAGCTGCTTGAGCTTTTTTTTCCTCTCTAATTTTAGCTTTTTTCTCTCTTTCCACTCTTCTTTTGGCTTTATCCAAGCTTTTTTGAAAAGCTTCTTGAGTACATAAAGCTAATATAACTGGATCTCTGGGTTTTAGATTTGAAAAGTTCCAATAACTTCTTTTTCTTATTAAAGATACTGTTCCTTTTGTACTTCCAACAAGTTTAGAAATTTGTCCATCAGTTAGCTCTGAAGCATTTTTACATAACCATAGAATGGCATCTGGTCTGTCTTGTCTTTTTGATAAAGGGGTATATTTAGGTTTTTTCCTTTCTTTAAGTTCAACTTCTTCAATTTTCTTTAATAATTTTAATTTTTTTTCTGGATTTTTAGAGCAAATTTCAATTTCCTCTCTAGATAATTGACCAGCTAAAATTGGATTATAAGCTTTTATACCTTTAGCAACGTCTCCATCTGCAATACCTTTTATTTCTAATTCATGTAAATTACAAAATTCTGCAATTTGTTTAAAAGTAAGTGTCGTGTTTTCAACAAGCCAAACAGCGGTTGCTTTTGGCATAAATGGGGTTTCAGTCATAAATTATTTTTTTGATCTAAGGTTACTAAATTTTTTGTTATATTTACTAACTCTACCTTTATCCAAGATCTTTTGAGTTCCACCAGTCCAAGCAAAGTGAGATTTTGGATCAATGTCCAATTTCAAAACATCATTTTCTTTCCCCCAAGTTGATCGGGTTTCAAACTCTGTACCATCGGTCATTACAACTTTAATTTTATGGTAATTTGGGTGTATGTTTTTTTTCATGTGCGAAGTTTTATATTAATAATAGTTGTTACTCAATATCTTTTTTATTTATAAGATCTCCCAATTCTTTGTGGATATTGGAATTAGTGGCCAAAACATTCTTTTTTAAAGGATACTTTGTATCCTCTTCAAAAAAATCAACAAATCCTCCCGCTTCTTTTATAATAATTATTCCAGCAGCAACATCCCAATAGTTAAGTTCTCTTTGCCAATATCCGTCAAACCTACCACAAGCTACATATGCCATATCTAAAGCGGCGCTTCCGAGTTTTCTTACATTTGAAACGTTTTTTGAAACATTGACGTACTCAGAAAAAATTTTATCTTTAATTTTGCTAATCCCTTTTGGGCCTCCAGTAACAATTAAAGCATCACCAAAATTTTTTTTATTTGAAACTCTTATCCGTGAGTTATTTAAATAAGCACCATTGCCTTTTTCTGCACAAAACATTTCATTCATTATTGGATTAAATATAACCCCACATTTAATTTCATTATTTTCTTCATATCCAATCGAAATTGCAAATTGGGGAATGCCATTTAAAAAATTCATTGTCCCATCAATAGGGTCTATGATCCATCTGTTAACTTTATTTGATTTATTAATTATCCCAGCCTCTTCAGAAACAATACCATAGTCAGGATGAGCTTTTTGGAGCTCATCAATTAATATTTTTTCTGTTCTTTTATCTGCAGATGAAACAAAATCCCCTGGACCTTTAGTTGAAACTTGTAAATTTTCTATCTCTCCAAAATCTCTTATTAAAGATCTTGAAGCTTTCATACAAGCTCTTGTAATTAAATTAATTTGGGGTGAATTTAACCTCATTAATTTACTCTTTTTACATATTCTAAAGTTCGAGTATCAATAATAATTTTTTCTCCACTTTCAACAAATGGCGGAACATTTATTTTAATGCCGCAATCAAGTATTGCCGGTTTATAAGATGAAGATGCAGTTTGATTCTTTATAGCTGCATCAGTTGACTCAATTATACACTCAATACTATTAGGAAGCTCAAGAGAAATAGGCTTCTCTTCCATAAATGAAATAGTTACCTCAAGATTTTCTTTTAAAAGTTTATATTGTTCGCCAGTTACTGATTTAGGAATTTCAACTTGTTCAAATGTTGTATTATCCATAAAGTGACAATTCTCTCCGTCGATATATAAAAAATTAAATTTTTTTTCATCAACTTCTGCCTTTTCTACAGTCTCGCTTGATCTAAATCTTTCATTTAATTTAGTTCCTTTGACAACGCTTTTTAACTCAACTTGATTGAACGCGCCTCCTTTTCCAGGTTTCACGTGCTGAGTTTTCAAAACATTCCAATAGTCATTTTTATGTTCGATTATCATTCCAGGTTTTATTTCGTTAGCAGTAATTTTCATTTGAACTTCCTAATAGCATATTCTGGTTTTAATTTCGGGTTATCCCAAATATAGCTTGATATTGCAATATATTTTGCTCCAGCTTTTATCAATTTTCTATAGTTAAAATTGTTAATTCCACCGATAACAACGATTGGCTTTGTAAATTCCTTTTTTGCCCACTTTAAAATTTTAAGATTAGCTTTTTTTGTATTTGGCTTGAGCCTCGATTTAAAAAAAGAGCCAAAAGCAATATAGTCTGCTTTATTATTGATTGCATTTTTTGCAAGAGATTTTGAACCATGACAAGTAACTCCTAGAATTTTGTTTTTTAACTTTTTCCTTGCAATCATTATAGGCCCATCAAGCTGTCCCAAATGACAACCATCTGCATTAACTTTTAAAGCCAGGATATAATTATCATTTATAATAAAATTCACTTTATGTTTTTTGGTGATTTTCTTGATTTTATTGGCAATTTTTAAAATAGAATTTACTTTTGTGTTTTTTAATCTCAATTGAAAAAATTTAACATTTTTGAAAGCTAATACCCTATCTAAGGTTGTATAGAATTTACTGTCTATTTTATTTGGCGAAATTAAATATACTAGTTTCTTCAATGCTTAAGCCGCTGACTCTTTTTCTAATTCTTCAGACCACTCGCCTTTCGATGAAAGGCCATTCATTCTCGCTCTATGATTAAAAGCTTTTTGTATATTTTCTATTTTATTCTGATCTTTACCAAATTCTTTTAAAGCACTAGCTTGAAGACCTCTTCCGTAAGAAAAAGTTATCAAAAAACTTGTATCGTTAATTTTATTTATCTCATTTAAGTTTTTACTTGATTCTAATTCTGATTGTCCTCCTGATAAAAAAGCAATACCAGGCACACTGCTGGGAACATTACTTTTTAGACACTCTAAAGTCTTTTTTGCAATTTCTTCCGAGTTGGATTTGTCTTTGCATTCCGAGCCAGGGATTACCATATTTGGTTTTAAAACAGTTCCTTTTAAATCGACTTTGTGTATCTCGAGTTCATTATAACACTCATTTAAGACGCTGGTTGTGACCTCATAACATTTATCAATATTATGCGATCCATCCATTAAAACCTCTGGTTCTATTATAGGCACCATGTTTGCTTCCTGAACTAGTGAGGCGTATCTTGCTAATGCATGAGCATTTGATTTAATTGATTGTGAAGAAGGAAATTTATTTGAAATCTTATATACAGCTCTCCATTTAGTAAATCTAGCACCTAAGTCATAATATTCCTTTAGCCTTTCTCTTAAACCATCTAAACCTTCTGTAATTGTCTCATCATTTGATCCTGCTAAAGGTTTAGCTCCTTTATCAACCTTTATACCTGGAATTGCTCCATGTTTTGAAATCAATTCAGGTATTGAGGGACCCATTGTGGTTTTTTGTCTAATTGTCTCATCAAATAAAATAACGCCACCAATAAAATCTTTCATGGCACTCGAATTAAATAAAGTCTGCCTAAAAGTTAATCTATTCTTTTCTAAATTTTCAACATTTATACTTTTAAATCTTTTGGCAATAGTTCCTGTGCTTTCGTCAGCGGCAAGTATTCCTTTACCTTTGGCACACATTTTTTTTGCGATTTCATTTAAAGTCATAAGATTATTTATTTTAAAACACTAAGACCAGGCAAGTCTTTTCCTTCAAGGTATTCTAAAAATGCACCACCTGCTGTTGATAAGTGCGTGAAAGAAAGTTCGTTATTATATTTGTTTATTGCCGCTAAAGTGTCTCCTCCTCCTAAAATTGAGATTAACGATTTGTTAATAGTGTTATTTGAAATTGCCAAAGCAATTGAAATAGTTCCTTTTGAAAAATTTTTATTTTCAAAATATCCTGCAGGACCATTCCATAAAACTGTATTTGACTCATCTATTTTTTTTTTTATTCTTTTTATAGTATTTGGACCAATATCTAAAATAATTTCATCACTCTGAATTTCATCTAATTCTCTAATCTTTCCATCTCCATTGAATGTTTTTCCAACTATACAATCATCAGGTATAAGTATTTCACAATTATTTTCTCGCGCCTCTTTATAAATTTTTTTAATTATTTCTTTTGTATTACCTTCAATTAAAGATTTTCCGATTTTAAAATTTTCATGTGAAAAAAAATTATTTGCCATTGCTCCAACTATAATGATATTGTCAACTTTTTCGATAAGACTAAAAATAACATTTATTTTTGTAGAAATTTTAGAACCTCCAATTATACAAGTTATAGGTTTTTTTTTATTTTTTATTACCAGATTTATTGCTTCGATCTCTTTTTTTATTAAAGGACCGGCAAAACTTTTATCTATAAATTTTGTAATATTATGAATTGAGGATTGTTTTCTATGTGAACACGAGAAGGCGTTATTAATATATATATCTCCAAGTGAACCTAGTTTTTTAGAAAAATTTTCATCATTGTTAATTTCTTCATTAAAATATCTGATATTCTCAATTAATATTATTTCACCCTCCTTAAGATGGGAAAATTTTTCATTAATTTCATCATCAAAATTACCCATAAAAAAAAAGACATTAGTTTGTAAAGATTTTTTTAGATATTTATAAATTGGTAACAATGAAAATTTTGGATCTTTAATTCCTTTAGGTCTACCCAAATGACTAATGATTATTATCTTAGCTTTTTTTTCAACTAATTTGTTAATAAAAGGCAAACATAATGCTATTCTTGTATCATCGCTAATTTTGTTTTGTTGAATCGGAACATTTAAATCTAACCTCAGTATAATTCTTTTGTTTTGGATATTTAAATTATCAGGAAAATAATTTATCTTATCCATCAATCTTAACTATTCCCTTAATTTTTTTTGAATTAAGTTAGTAATATTTTCTTCGGATAAATTGAAATGATTATAGACTTCTTTATAAGGAGCGCTCTCGCCAAATTGATCAATGCCTAAATTTATCCCTTTATGCTTAATATATTTCTGCCACGAGCTAATACTCCCAGCTTCTAAAGTAACAATCAAAGAGTCTTCCTCTAATATATCTTTTTTATAATCCTTAGATTGTTTATCAAATATTTCCATACACGGCATTGAAACGACTTTTGAGTGAATATTATTTTCTAATAGTTTTTCTTGAACCTTTAATGCCAATTCAACCTCAGTACCTGATGCAACTAATATAACTTTGCTTTCATGAGAAGTAATCTTCACAGTGTAGGCGCCTTTTTCACATTTATTCTCTTTTAAATTACTTGGATTAATATAAGCAACTTTTTGCCTTGATAGGGCAATTGCGCTGGGCGTATTATCATTTTTTAATGCTATTTCCCAACATTCTAAAGTTTCATTAATATCAGCGGGCCTAAAGACATTTAAGTTTGGAATTGCTCGAAGTCCAGTAAGTTGTTCAATAGGTTGGTGAGTAGGACCATCTTCTCCAAGCCCGATAGAGTCATGTGAAAAGACATAAATCACTTTAAGCCCCATTAAGGCTGATAATCTTATCGATGGTTTACAATAATCTGAAAAAATTAAAAAAGTCCCTCCATAGGGTATAAGCCCGCCGTAAAGAGCTAAACCATTCATCACAGCAGCCATCCCATGTTCTCTAACACCATAATGAAGATAGTTTCCATTAAAGTTTTTTGAATTAATTACTTTAGATTTATTTGTTTTAGTATTGTTGGAACCACTCAAATCTGCTGAGCCTCCGATTAAATTTGGAAGCAAACTAGAAATACTCTCAATAGCTGACATTGAACACTGTCTTGTAGCCAAACTTGGTTTTACATCAAAATATTTTGTTTTTTCTTTTTCTATCAAAATTTCTAAATCTTTAAGGTTAGAATTTGTGTAGATTTTTTCAAGCTGACTCTTAAAACCAGGTTTTTTTTTATCAATTGTTTCTTCCCATTTTTTTTCTAACAGTTCTCCCTTATTTCCAATTTTTCTCCATTCATCTTTAATGTCTTGAGGAATTACAAAAGGATTATTATTCCATTTAAGTTTTTTTCTTACTAAAGCTATTTCATCATCTCCTAAAGGAGCTCCATGCGAAGAAGCTTTACCTGATTTATTTGGAGAACCAAACCCAATAATTGTTTTACAAGAAATTAAAGTTGGTTTATTTGATTTAGATGCTTTAGATATAGCTTTTGATATTTGTTTTTCATTATGACCATTGATTTCTAAAAAACTCCAACCATATGACTCAAATCTTTTTTTGTAATTGTCTGAAACACTCAAAGACGTTGAGCCATCAATTGAGATTTTATTATTATCAAAAAAAACTATTAAGTTTTTAAGCTTTAAGTGTCCTGCTAGGCTCATCGTCTCATGACTAATTCCTTCCATAAGATCACCATCGCTAGCGATTACATAAGTTTTGTTATTTATTACGTTGGAACCAAATTTTTTTCTAAATATTTCTTCAGCAATTGCCATCCCAACTGAATTACCGAGACCTTGACCTAATGGACCAGTCGTTGTTTCAATGCCTGTTCCTTTTTTATATTCAGGATGGCCAGCACAAATAGAGTTTAGTTGTCGAAAATTTTTTATATCATCAATTGAAACGCTTTTATAACCTGTCAAATATAGCAAAGAGTAAAGCAACATTGATCCATGTCCTGCAGATAAAATAAATCTATCTCTGTTAATCCAATTCGGATTTCTTGGATTAAACCTCAGGTGGTATTTAAATAGTACTGTTGCAACATCGGCCATTCCCATAGGCATACCAGGATGACCCGAGTTAGCTTTTTGAACAGCGTCAATTGATAAAAATCTAATTGCGTTTGATAATTGATTAAATTTTACACTCACTTTTAATTACCTATATAGACTTAAACTAACTATATCAATAATATGCTATAAAACTTTATGAGTAATTTTGAAAAGAAAGAACAAAATTTAAACCAACTTATTGATAAATTAAATTCATTATCTTTAAGTTATTCACAGCCAAATTACGAGCTTGAAAAAATAAAAACTGAGAAAAATGAGCTAGTAAATCAGAAACAAGAAATAGAAAAAAAAAATAATGAATTAATGAGAGAACATAAATTTTTAAAAGAAAAAATTAAAAAATTACAGCTAGAAGTCAGTAAAAAGACTGAACTTGAAGATAGATTTAATCAAGATATAGAGGAATTAAGTCAAGAAACAGAAAATTTAGTAAACGAGATAGATAAATGGCAAATGTAAACATTAAATTTAATAATAAAGATTACTTACTTTCCTGCGACGATGGACAGGAGGAATCCTTAAAGAAGCTGACAAAATTTTTAGATAAAAAATATTCTGAATTAAAAGATAAGCTTGGAAATATTGGAGAAAATAAGCTTTTATTAATCACAACTATTCAATTAATCGATGATTATTTTGATCTTAAACAAAAAGTAACTAATCAGAAAAGAAAATTAGACGATATTTCTAACAAATTTAAAGAAATAAAGTCATTGGCGATTCAATATAAAGATGACAAGGATGTTGAGATAAAAAAACTTCAAAATGAACTAGATGGCTTTAAAAAGACAATAGAAGAAAATAATACTTTATACGAGACAATGCTGGATAAAACTACTCAATCTTTGGAGAAAATAATTTCTAACACAGAGTCACTGTCCAAAATACAGTAGATGTTACAAAAATACCACCTAAGAAAAAAATATTTTAATTTGCGGAAAAAAAAATATTTTGAGATTAAAAAAGAATTTTTTATCCCTTTATTAAACTTAATAAAAAAAAATTTCAAAAAAAAAATAAACCTAGCCTTGTATTATCCTTCAAGTTTTGAAATCAATATTCTTAAAATACTAGATTATAATTTTATTAAAAAACAAAATATTTTAATTCCTAAAATTAAAGATAAAAATTCAATGAATTTTTATCCATGGAAAAAAAACGAAGTTTTATTTGTAAACAAATTTGGAATGTTAGAGCCTATAAAGTCATTTGCAAAGATCCCAGATTTAATTGTTGTTCCTATAATCGCCTATGATGAAAAGAACTTTAGACTAGGTTATGGCAAAGGGTTTTATGATCGATATCTTAATAAATACCTTAAAAAATTCAAAAATATTTTAACCGTGGGTGTTGCTTTTTCATTTCAAAAATATCATAAGCTCCCAAAAGATAAAAATGATGTTAAACTCGATTATATTTTAACTGAAAAAGGATTTTATAAATGAAGATATTAATTTTAGGTGATGTGATGGGATCTTCAGGAAGAAATATTTTGAATAATAAACTTTCTAAACTGATACAAAAAAATAATGTAGATTTTGTTATTGTAAACGGTGAAAATGCAGCTGACGATGGAAGAGGAATTACAAAGGAAATTGCGAATGAATTTTTTAAGAATGGTGTAGACGTAATTACCTCTGGTAATCATATATGGGATAAACAGGAAACTACAGATTATATTGATAAAGAAAGTAGACTACTTAGGCCTGCTAATCTTGCAGAAGGCTCTCCAGGAAAAGGTTTTGAAATATATTTCTCAAAAGATAGGAAGTACAAAATTGGAGTAATAAATTTGATGGGAAATGTTTTTATGAGAAAGTCTGAAGATGTTTTTAAAGTTGCAAATAATATCTGTAAAAAAATGGTTTTAAAAAGAGATGTAGATTTTTTAATTGTAGATTTTCATGGTGAAATAACTAGTGAAAAAATGGCTACTGGACATTTTTTTGATGGAAAAGCTACTTGCGTTGTCGGTACTCATACCCATGTTCCTACTGCTGATACCAGAATACTTGACAAAGGAACAGCCTACCAAACTGATATCGGAATGTGTGGTGATTATAATTCCGTAATTGGTATGAACAAAGAAAATTCAATTAAGAGATTTTTAAAAGATAAAGATGCAACTGCACATTTTCCGGCAGAGGGAGACGGTACATTGTCAGGTATAATTGTTGAAACTAATACTAAGACTGGTTTAGCAAAAAAAGTCACCAGAATAATTGAGGGAGGTAGTTTAGCTAAATAGTAATGGCAGGGCATTCACACTGGGCAGGCATAAAACACAAAAAAGGCAGAGCAGATAAAGAAAGAGCAAAAATATTTTCGAAACTTTCTAGAGAAATTACTGTTGCAGCAAAATTAGGAGATAAGGATCCAGATATGAATCCTAGATTGAGGACTGCAATTCAAGCTGCTAAGCAAGCCAATATGCCCAAGGATAATATTTCAAGAGCCATTAGCAAGTCGGAGATGAGCATTGATAAAAATTATGAAAATTTAAGATATGAGGGATTTGGGCCTTCGAATGTAGCTCTTATAATTGAGACTTTGACTGATAATAAAAATAGGTCTGCATCTAGTATTAGAACAATTTTACAAAAAAACGGAGGTAGACTAGGAGAAACAGGCTCAACTACACATATGTTTTCTAACTGTGGGGTAATTCATATTAACAAAAATAAAGTAGATGAAGAGGAAATATTCGAGATCGCAATAAATTCTGGAGCTAAGGATTGTTTAAATTTGGAGAACATTTTTGAGATAATTACTAAAAAGGAGGACTTTTACAGGATTAAAACTGAACTTGAAAAAAAAGTTAAAAGTTTTGATTACTCTTCTATTGAGTGGAGACCTCTAAATTACATAGAATTATCAAAAGACCAAAGTAAGCAAATAGTTGAAGTTCTGACGAACCTTGAAGAACTAGACGACGTACAAAATATTTTTACAAATGTAAATTTTGAAAGCTTAAAATAATGAAAATTTTTGGAATTGATCCTGGTTTGAGTGGCGCAATAGCAATTTTAAAAGACAATAAAGTTCTTAATATATTTGAAATGCCTGTTATGTCAGAGGGAAAAAAAAATAAACGACAATTAAATAGCGCTTTGTTAGCTAACCTAATTAAACAAAACATCATCGATGATGAAGAGGTGGCGATTGTTGTTGAGCAAGTAAATGCAATGCCCGGTCAAGGGGTAACCAGCATGTTTAATTTTGGTCAAACTTTTGGTGCTATAAAAGGGATTTGTGCCACATTAGAATTACCAATTTATTTTGTAAGACCGTCAAAATGGAAGAAACATTTTGAACTCATTAATTCATCAAAAGACTCAAGCAGAACAAAAGCAATTGAAATGTATCCGAAATTATCGAGTGAACTCGCAAAAAAAAAAGACGTCAATAAGTCTGATGCTATATTGATTGCGAGATTTTTCAGCGAAACAAGAATAAGCGAAGAAAATTAAACCCAAATTAAATAATAACGCCAAATTCATGACACAATCTAAAAGTATTCAAACTTTATGGAACAAGACATAGCAGCTCAAGTAGTAGGTTTGGGAGGGGCATCAGACTTTTCTTTATGGAAACTATTTCTAAGAGCTGATTTTGTAGTAAAATTTGTCATTATTTTATTAATAGTTTGTTCAGTTTTTTCATGGGCATTGATTTTTGATAAGTTCAAACTTTTTAAGAATATAAATAATTCAATTGAGGAATTTGAAAAAAAATTTTGGAAAGCAAAATCTGCTGAAAGTTTCAATAATAGTCTACCTTCTAATTCAAATGATCCAGCAGTATTAATTTTTAAATCAGCTATGGCAGAGTTAATGAAGACAAAGAGACAATCATCTGCTGTACAAGCAGCAAGAGTTGGACGAGTTTTAGAAATTGCGACAGATAACGAAATGAGAAAAGTTGAAAAAAATTTCACTTTTCTGGCAACTGTAGGTTCTACAGCTCCATTTATTGGTCTGTTTGGAACCGTATGGGGAATAATGAATTCGTTTCAATCAATTGCCATATCAAGAAATACTAGCTTAGCAATTGTTGCACCAGGAATTGCTGAAGCTTTATTTGCAACTGCTCTAGGACTTTTAGCAGCAATACCAGCGGTTGTGGCTTACAATAAATTCAATAGTGATACTCAAAAGTACTTTTCAAGGATAGAAAACTTTTCAAAAAGATTTTTATCAATTATATAATGGCCTTCAAATTTAACCGCTCAAAAAAAGAACCAATGAGCGAAATTAATGTTACCCCATTCGTTGATGTGATGTTAGTTCTTTTAATTATTTTTATGGTTACTGCTCCATTATTAACCGTTGGAGTGCAAGTTGACTTACCGGAATCCGCAGCCGACTCGCTTCCTGATGACCAAGAGCCGTTAACCTTAAGTATTAACTCAAAAGGAGAAATTTATATTCAAGAACATCAAGTAACATATCAAAAAATGATACCAAAATTATTGGCTATAGCAAAAAATAGAACTGATACTAGAATTTATGTAAGAGGAGACAAAAATATCAATTACGGAAGGGTTTTAGAAGTAATGGGAACATTATCTGGAGCTGGCTTTTCAAAAGTGGCTTTAATATCGGAGCCTTATAAAAATTAGGATGATTTATGATAAGGAGTTTAATTTATTCAATTACTTTTCACTCAATTTTAGTTTTGTTGACCATATTAAGTTTACCATTCATGCTTAGAGAACCAATTGATTTACCCCCAATAGTTTCGGTTGAGCTAATTCAAATCTCAGACAAAACTAGTATTCCCTATGCTCCAAAAGCAAGAAAAATAATTGAGGAAACAAAAAAAAAAGAGGAAGAAAGATTAGTTTCAGAACAAGCTCCACCAGCTGCAAAAGCAAAAGAAAAACCTGATAGAATTCCTCTTCCTGATGAAAAAAAAGAGGAAAAACAAATAGTTAAAAAAAAACAAAATCCAGAAGAAATTAAGCCTCAAATCAGGCAAGCTTCTGAATTTGAAAAAAAAGAAATTATAGACACTAACCAGATTGCAGCTTTAATTGACAAGGCAAAAGAAGAGGAAGCGGTGAAACAAAAGAAAAAAGACAAGATAACTCAAAGTAGCCAAAAAAACTCTTTTGCTTCAGGACTAACGCTTTCTCAAGAGGACGCTCTTAGAGCTCAAATTTTTGGTTGTTGGAGTGTTCCTTTAGGTCTACCTTACGATGAAGATTTGCTAGTAAGAATAAAATTGCAATTAAAAAAAGATGGAACAATAGTGAAATCAGAAATTTTAGATCATCAAAGAATGAATAGACCAGGTCAAAAATTTTATAAAGTATTGGCTGAAAGTGCTCTCAGAGCAGTAAGATTATGTCAACCGTTGAAGGTACCACCTACAGGCTATGAAAAATGGAAAGATTTACAATTAAACTTTAATCCAACAGAAATGCTTAAAGGATAAGATGAAAAAAATAATTACAATTTTACTGATTAACTTTATTTTTATTACCAAAGTTTTTGCTCTAATTGAGGTTGATATAACCAGAGGAAATCTTGATCCTCTACCCATAGCTATTTCTCCTTTACATGTGGACATAAAATCGGAAAAACATGAGGAAATTAAGATCAAAGAATTAGGTGAAGATATTTCAAAAATAATCGAAGATAATTTTAGAGCTACAGGATTGTTCAATCCGCTAAAAAAAGAAGCTTTTGTTCAAAAACCAGATATTGCACACTTAAAACCAAGGTTTGAAGATTGGAGACTAATTAAAGCACAAGCTTTAGTAACTGGAAAACTTTTAGTAAAGGGTGGAAAATTAAAAGTTGAGTTTAGGCTTTGGGATCTAGCCGCTGCTAAAGAAATGACAGCGTTGGCTTTTACAACAACACCATCTAACTGGAGAAGGGTGGCTCATATTATCTCAGATAAAATTTATGAGAGACTTACTGGTGAAGAAGGTTACTTCGATACAAGAATAATATTTGTAGCGGAGAGTGGACCAAAAAATCAGAGAATTAAGAAATTAGCAATTATGGATCAAGATGGAGCAAATACAAAGTATTTAACTTTAGGAAATGAATTAGTTTTAACTCCAAGATTCAATCCAACAAACCAAATGGTAACTTATATGTCATACTTTAGAAATATGCCTAGAGTTTATTTGCTTGATATAGAGACTGGTACACAGGAAGTAGTTGGAAATTTTCCTGGGATGACTTTTGCGCCAAGATTTTCTCCTGACGGGAAAAAAATTGTAATGAGTTTTGCTAAAGATGGAAATTCAGATATTTACACTATGGATTTAGATTCGAGAGTCGTTGAAAGAATTACCGATCATTCTTCAATTGATACTTCACCATCTTTTTCACCTGATGGAAAATTTATAGCATTTAATTCTGATAGAAGTGGATTGCAACAAATTTATGTAATGAGAAGTGATGGAAGCGGTGTAAAAAGAATAACTTTTGGTAATGGAATTTATGGAACGCCTGTTTGGTCGCCAAGGGGAGACCTAATAGCATTTACAAAAATGCGTAAAGGTAGATTTTATATTGGAGTTATGAGAATTGATGGAACGGGAGAAAGATTATTAACCGAAAATTATTACCAAGAAGCACCATCTTGGTCACCGAATGGAAGAGTATTAGTTTTTTATAGAGAGACAAAAGCCGGATCAAAAGGGGAGGGTTTTTCTGCTAAATTGTGGTCAATAGACATCACAGGGTATAATGAAAGAAGGCTTAAAACTGAAACTGATGCCTCAGACCCATCTTGGTCCTCTCTTTTGTCTAAATAAGGTTGTATTTTATGTAAAATACACTTGAATAATATTGAATAATTTGAAATAAACCACTTAACAAACCCAGGGGATAAAAATGATGTTTAACAAGAATTTAAAAAATATATTACTAGTAATCTTTGCTACTTTAATTTTAAGCGCATGTTCGACAGCGAAAAAATCGGGAGATATTGATGGCGATGTTTATACTGGAAAAGAAACAGTTGAATATTTAGCTGCCGGAGTACCAGATAGAGTATTTTTTGCTACTAACAAATCTTCTTTAACAACAGCTTCAAGAGCGACTTTAAGAAAACAAGCTACATACTTAAGAAAAAATAAAAATCTTAACGTAACAATTGAAGGTCATGCTGATGAAAGAGGAACTAGAGAATATAACTTAGCGTTAGGAGAAAGAAGAGCTAACGCTGCTAGAGATTATTTAATGACTTACGGAATTTCAGGAAAACGAATTTCTGTGATTAGTTACGGAAAAGAAAAACCAGTTAATCCAGCTTCAACGCCATTAGCTTGGTCTCAAAACAGAAGATCTGTAACAGTAAAAGTAAATTAATTAAATTTATCCAATTTTAAGACCCCTTGATATTTAACTATTAAGGGGTCTTTTTTTTGCCATTTTATCTAATTAGAAAAGAATCATGAATTCAAAATT
>CACBDC010000006.1 GCA_902537845.1 uncultured Pelagibacteraceae bacterium | reverse complement strand
AATATATTATTTTTCATTACCGCTCTAATATAGTACATAATAACTGTTTTAACTATTATGACTAAATTAATTCTTACAAGACATGGGCAAAGCGTTTGGAATGCAGAAAATAGGTTTACTGTGCATATTAATACAAAAAAAATAAGACTAGAGGGAATTGATGCTCCAGAAATGAAACAAAAGTGCAAAAAACCTTTTTTAAAAATTTCAGCAATAATTGGTTTTCAGTTTAATAAAGCTTACTTATGTGGAGTCACATCAAAAGCTAAATTAATAGATAAAATTGATAATTCAAAAATTAAATGTATTTCTGTATCAAAAGATAGGTACAAAAGATTTTTAGCTACTTGCTATAAAGATAAGATTAATCTTAACAAGTGGATGGTAAGAAACGGTTATGCCGTAGCATACAAAAGGTATTCAAAAGATTATTTAAGAGATGAAGAGTATGCAAAAGAAAATAAGCTTGGAGTGTGGGAAGGGACATTTTTAATGCCAGAAAAATGGAGAAAGCTTAACTAATTTTTAGTATAAATTAGTAAGTGATTCATTTTAAAAAAATTATATTTTTTTTGATTTTTTTTGTTTTTAGCGCTTGTTCTTCAATCCCTAAAAATACGCAAAATAGCTGTGCAATTTTTGAAGAAAGATATCTTTGGTACAAACATGCAAAAGCTTCATATGAAAAATGGGGTGCACCTATTCATTTACAATTAGCCTTTGTTAAAAAAGAAAGTGATTTTAATTGGTTAGCTAAACCGCCACGAAAAAAATTATTTAAAGTTATTCCTTTCAAAAGACCTTCAAGTTCTTTTGGTTACTCCCAAGCTGTTAAAGGAACTTGGGAACAATATAAACGAGAAACAAATAATCCATTAGCAACTAGAGCAAGGTTTAAAGACTCAGTTGACTTCATCGGTTGGTATATTCATAAAACTAATAAAATTTTAAGAATTTCTAAAAAAGATACCTATAGACAATATTTAGCATACTACAAAGGTTGGGGTGATTATAAAAATTATTCCAAAGATAATAAGGCTGTAATTTATGCAAAGTCAGTAAAAGATATGGCTAATAAATATAGAAAACAATTAACACTCTGTAAAAAAAATTTAGATAAAAACAAGTATATTATTTTTTAAGCTGCTTATTTAGGTCAATTTCAACTGCATCAATTCTCTTAGTATTTTTCCCAACAATGGTATAAATCGTGGGAATTACATAAAGCGTAAAGAAAGTAGAAAATAACATTCCACCAAAAATAGTTATCCCGACTGTAAGTCGGCTTGCTGCCCCTGGGCCAGTCCCTAGAATTAAAGGCAGCACTCCTATGATTGTAGATAAACTAGTCATAAGTATAGGTCTTAATCTAATTGCTGCCGCCTCAAATACAGCCACCTCTATATTTTTTCCTTCTTTTCTTAATTGGTTTGCAAATTCAACAATTAAAATTCCATTTTTTGCTGATAATCCTATGAGTATTATTAGGGCTATTTGGCTATAAACATTCAAAGATGAACCAACCACTAGTAAACCTAGTAAACCTCCAAGTATGGCCATAGGAACTGTTAACATTATTGTAAATGGATGTTTCCAACTTTCAAACTGCGCACTCATTGCAAGATAAGCTGTTATTAATGCTAGAGCAAAAATTACGTACAACTCTGTATTAGTTTTTTTGTATTCCTCACTTTCACCTTTGTAGGCTATTTTTGCTTGAGGAGTATTTTGTTCAACTGTTCCAACTAAAAATTTAAGTGCTTCATCTAAAGAATAGTCACCAACTAATCGTGCTGAAATTGTAACAGCTTTTTGTCTGTTGTATCGTGCAAGAAAAGGTGACTGGCCTTCCTCATCGTAAGAAACTAGGTTAGAAATTGATACAAGTTTATCATTATTTTTTGATCTAACAAAAACTTTACTTATGCTTTCAGGCTCTTGACGATCTTTAATATCTCCTTGAAGAATAATAGAATATTCTTTACCGTCTTTTGTAAAATTAGTAACTCTTCTCGATCCAAATATAGTTTCAATAGTTTTACCTATATCCTTTGTGGAAACTCCAAGGTCAGCAGCTTTCTTTTGATCTATTTTTACATTTAATTGAGGCTTGTTTAGATCAAAATCGTCTTCTATCGAAGTGAGCCCTGGATTTTTTCTTGCCTCTTTTTTGATAATTTCCTTCCATTCAATAAGTTGATCATAAGTATTTCCTAAAATAACGAATTGTACTGGACTCTCAATTCCTCCTGTTCTTATTCCTTGGGGCATAATTGGAAAAGCCAATACACCCGGTACTCTTGATATTTTTCCAAATGACTCTCTCATTATCTGAACACCGTGACGATCTCTTTTTTTCCAAGGCTCAAGGAGGACAATAATAAATCCACTATTTACTTGTTTAGCAGATTTACCAAAACCAGGCACTCTCATAATTAATTTTCTATATTCACCTTTACCAACATTCGGTAATAATAACTCCTCAATTTCTTCAGCTCTATCTTTTGTAAAATTAAACCCAGAGCCTTGTGGTGCTTTTACTATTACAAAGAATGCTCCTCTATCTTCAGGAGCAATCAATTCCTTTTTTGTAAAATTGAAAAAAAATAAAGTTAGCGATAATGTTACTAATAAAAATACTGTGATTGTAGTTTTTTTTTTTATCCAACCTAGTAAAGATATTTTATATAGATATGTTAAATCTTTTAAAAATTTTTCAAATTTTAGAACTATTTTTGATTTATTCATATTTCGTTTTAGGAACTTACTCGCTAACATTGGACTTAAAGACAAGGCAACAAAACTTGAAATAATAACTGCAGATGCAAGTGTGATTGCGGTTTGTGTAAATAGTACACCTGTAATTCCTTTAATAAAAATTAGAGGAACAAATACAGCAACTAAAACTACTGTTGTAGCAATAATTGCAAAAGAAACCTGCTTTGCACCTTTGAATGCTGCAACAAGAGGAGTGTCACCTAACTCTATCCTTCTTACAATATTCTCAAGCATTACAATCGCATCATCCACAACTATTCCAATAGCTAAGACCAAAGCCATTAACGTGAAGAGATTAATTGAAAAATCAAATATGTAAATTGCTAGGAAAGTTGAAATTAATGAGACCGGTAAAGCCACTAATGGAACTACAAGTGCTCTAATGTTACCTAGAAAAAGGTAAATAATTATAGTTACTAAAATTAAAGCAATAAAAAGAGTTTTATAAACCTCTTTAACTGCAGCTTTAATATAATTGCTTCTATCAAATGAAACTTCTAAAGTTGTATTTGGAGGCAAGCTGGGTTTGAGTTCTTCAATTTTCTTTTTTATTCCATCGGCAACAGCAATAGTGTTTGCATCTGATTGCTGGTAAATTCCTATTCCCACAACTTGTTTTCCGTTACCTTTAAATAAAGTACGCGTTGACTCTGCACCAAGCTCCACTCTTGCAACATCAGAAAGAGTAATAATTGATCCGTCTACTGCTCTTTTAAGGGGTAAATTTTTGTAATTTTCTAAATTACTATAAGCTTTATTAAGTTTAATGGTTAGATCAATATCTTTTGACTCGATTCTTCCGGCTGGAAACTCTACATTTTCTTTTCTAAGAACATTTTCTACTTCCTCAGTAGTTAAATCTCTTGCTGCAAGTGCGATCGGGTCCAACCAAATCCTCAGAGATAACTCCCTTTGACCACCAAGTCTCACTCGACCTACTCCATCAACTGTTGAAAATGTATCTGTTAAATATCTGTCTGCATAGTCAGTAAGTTCTAAGTCTGACATAGTTTCAGAGTTAAAAGATAACCACATTGTTGTACGCATACCTGCACTTTGTTTAAATATTTCTGGTTGTTCAGCTCCTTCTGGTAAATTATCTAAAACTCTAGACACAGAACTTCTGACATCATTAGTTACATCATCTAAATCTAAATCAGTTTCAAAAGTTAAGGTAATTCTTGAGCTTTCATCTTCACTGAAAGAGTCAATAGTCTCTAGACCTGGAGTACCTCCTACAAAATCCTCAATTTTTTGTGTTATTTGCGTATCAACTACTTCAGCTGAAGCACCTCTATATTCGGTTTGAATTGTTACAACAGGTGGCTGTACGTCAGGTAATTCGTCGGTTGGAATTTCTTGAAAAGTTACTAAACCAAATATAACTAGCACCAAGCTCATTACGGAAGCTACAACAGGTCTTTTGATTGAAAGGTCAGTTAAAAACATTTATTTATTTGATGTAATAATTTTAATTTTTCCTTTATCTCGTACTTTAGAAACACCCTCACTAATCACAACGTCACCTTCATTTAATCCAGATGCAACTGAAACTTTACCAAAATTTCTTTTACCTATTTCAATATTCTTTTTTTCAGCAGAGTCATCATTTACAATATAAACAAAGGCTGTATTTCCTTGAATTGTTACAGCACTCTCCGGAACACCGATTTGAATTTTTTCATCATAGATAATTTTTACAGTCATTAACTGTCCTGGAATAATTTCAAAATTTGGATTATCGACTATAATTCTTGAAAGGATTGATCTAGTAGAGGGGTCAATACGAGAACTTATTGTTTCTATTTTTCCTCTAAAAATTTTTTTATAAGCTGAACTTGTCACCTCAGCTTTAAGTCCTGTTTTAAGAACACCTACATAATTTTCAGGCACCTTAATATCTATTACAATTTTTTTAAGATCATCAAGAGTAATGATTAAGCTCTCAGAACCAAGTACACCTTGAGCTATCTCCCTCTTCCCTACCTTACCAGCAAAATCCGCTATTAAGTTTTCTCCATCTTTCAATGTAAGAATTACTTCACCTTTTTTTACAATTCTGTTTTCCAGATTAAGCTTTCCATTAATATTACTTGCTTGGACCCTGTAAGCTTTTGAATTTTGAGCGATAGCTGTGCCAAAAGTTTCAATGCTTTTATAAAAAAGTGACTTCTCTACTTTAGAAACGATTACACCTGGAGCCGGCCTTACACTAAATTTTTTTTTAAAATGAAGACCTATAAAATGCCTAGCCGTTATAATTGCAAAAATAGCTATAAAAAAAATTATAAGAAAAGTTTTTATTTTTGAAGAAGTTTTCATATTTTTTTAATTTAATCCGTATTCTGCCCATGAACCGTCATAGATAACAGGTTTTTTACCACTTATAATAGAATTAGCTAGACCTAAAATACACGCTGTAACGCCAGAACCACATGTAAAAGCCATTTCTTTCTCTATGGATACTTTTTTTGTTTTAAAGATTTCAATTAATTCATCTTTTTTTTTGAAAGTTCTATCTTCTTTTAAAAGTTTTTGGAAAGGAAGGTTAATTGATCCTTTAATATTACCGCTTCTTAATTCTTTTCGTGGCTCAGGTTGTAAACCCAAAAATCTTTTTTCTCCCCTTGCATCTATCAATTGAAATTTTTTACTATTAATATTTTTTTTTACTTCATCTTTATTAATTACAAGTGATTTATTTTCTTTTGCAATATATTTTGATTTCTCATTACTAATTATCTCTCTAGATGTAGGACGTTTTTCATTTTTCCATTTTTCAAAACTCCCATCTAATACTGAGATAAGTTTTGGGTCATGACCAAAGTACAAAAAGGTATACCAAACTCTACAAGAACTAAAAACATCTGAGTTGTCATAAACAATTATGTGATCTGAATTGATTATACCTAAATTAGATACTATCATTTCCCAATCATCCTTATATGGAAGCATATGGGGAAGGCTGGTTTTTTGATTAGAGTTTTTATCTATATCAAAAAAAATAGAATTAATGATATGTTCTGATTTATATTCTTCAAATGAATTTCTATTAGCATTTGGAAGATGCCAACTAGCATCTAAAATTTTTACTTTATTTATGTTTTTATCTAACCATTCTGTTGAAACCAATTGATTCATTATCTGTTTTTTTCAATATATTTTTGATGATATTCTTCAGCTTTACAATAATTTTTAAGTGCTGATATATTTGTTTGAATTTTTCCATCTAATTTTTTGTTAAATACATTTAATACCTCCGTAGCATCTTTTTTTTGCTTTTCATCTTCGTAAAAAATTTCACTTCTGTATTGAGTTCCTACATCCGGAAATTGCATATCTTTTTGTGTTGGATCGTGCATCTTAAAAAATAAATCCAATATTTTTTTAAATGAAATTATATTTTCATCGAAAGTAAGCCTTACAACTTCAGCATGTCCAGTATTTCCTGTGCATACTTCTTCATAGGTCGTTTGGTCACTAGCGCCTCCTGCATAACCAACTTCGGTTTCTAATATTCCGGGTTTATTTTTAAAGTTTTCCTCAGGTTTCCAAAAACAGCCAAGTGCAAGTGTACATTTCTGCATAATTTATTTAATATATTTTGAGTAAGAAAGGATAGTAAATTGTTAACACAAAATCAAATAGGCGTATTGTACATGGTAGGAAGTGTAATTTGCTTCTCCATTATGGATATCTGTGTAAAATGGTTAGACTACTATCCAGTTGGCCAAGTACTATTCCTTAGGTTTTTTATAGGATTTATTCCTATATTTTTTATCATACCAAAAGATAAAATATTTACTTTTTACAAAACTTCACGACCAGGTCTTCATGCTTTTAGGGCTATAAGTGGGGCCTTAGCAATAATAGCATTATTTTTGGGATTAAGAGAATTACCCTTAGCAGATGTAGTTTCATTAACATTTGGCGGACCAATATTCGTAACGATAGCTTCAATCTTTTTTCTATCTGAAAGTGTTGGAATAAAAAGATGGTCAGCCGTGTTCCTAGGTTTTATTGGAATGTTGTTAATTGTTCAACCTGCGTTCATAGAACTAAACTACTATTACATTACACCAATAGTGTTTTGTATATTTTTTGCCTGTGTGGCGATTAGTGTAAGATCTTTGTCTAAAACAGAGGCAAATTATACAATCGCATTTTATTTTACATTACTTTGTACACTTTTGGGTTTAGCAACAATTTTTTTTACTGATTGGATAATGCCAACTTTCATAGATTTTGTTTTATTTTTTGTTCTTGGTTTATGTGGAAGTGTGGCTAATTTATTATTAACTCAAAGTTATAGATTAGCCGAAGCATCCCTTGTAACACCAATTAAATATTTGAGTTTAGTTTTTGCAATTGTCTTTGGATATTTTATTTGGAATGAAATACCAAAAATTTTAACTTTGCTTGGGGCATCTTTAGTCATTGCCAGTTCTTTAATAATCTTTATGAGAGAGAATAAATTAAAGAAGCAGATCATAGCCCCCAGAACATGAGAAAACCTCCTAAATATTGGTCCAGGGCAAAGAAAATTTTATCGAAAAAAGATAAAGTTATGAAAAAGCTGATAACTAATTATAAAGATGGAAGTCTTGTCACCCGTAATGATGTTTTTTTTTCACTATGCAAAAGTATTATAGGTCAACAAATCAGTGTTGCAGCTGCTAACTCAGTTTTTTTGAAATTTAAGAAAAAATGTAAGAATAAAATTAATGCAAGAACTGTAAGTAAATTATCATTTAGTAGTTTAAAAAGCTGTGGTCTTAGTAAACAAAAAGTTAAAGGTATAAAAGATTTAGCCAAAAGAACGTTAAATAAAACTTTTAAGCCTCACATAATAAAAAAAATGACAGATGAGGAAGCAATAGAATATTTATCTAATTTAAAACAAATAGGAAGGTGGTCAGCAGAAATGATATTGCTTTTTACATTTAATCGATCAAATATATGGCCTCTTCAAGATATAGGATTACTTAGAGCTATTTCAAATAACTACAATAAGAAATATTTTCCTCCAAGGATATTCCTTAATAAGCTTTATAAAAAATTTACTCCCTATTGTTCAGTAGCAACTTGGTATTTATGGCGATCAATAGATAACGAGCCAATACAATATTAATTGCCTTCAACGGTTTGATGATGCCTTATTGCATGACCTTTTAATATCTCGTGTGCCTCTTGATATTCTTTTGATTTATAAAATAAATTTGCTTCATCAAAAGAGGGAAATTCAATAACTACAGTTCTAGGTGAACTCTCACCCTCGTTAGTAGTAGCTTTGCCACCTCGGATTAGAAATTTTCCTTTATACTTTTCAACTGCGGTTCTGGCCTTAACTGCATATTCCTTAAGCTTTTCCTCATTAGTTATATTTTTATAAACACAAACTACGTAACCTTTCATTTACAACTCCTTAAAAATAAACTAATTTTTTTCATGGCAGATAAACTTATCATTGATTGGAAAGAGTATAATCTAATCGTTGAAAAACTTGCAATACAAATCCATCAAAGTGGTTTTAAACCTGACATGTTAATTGGCATTATGAGAGGAGGAGCTCCTATCATAGACGTACTAAGCAGAGTATTTAAACTTAAATGTGCTTACTTAGCTGTAGAGTCTTATTCTGGAGAAGGAACAGAGGACCAACAAGGTGAGCTAGTCTTTTCAAGAGAAATGAGTTCGACAGTCCAAGAAATGAAGGGAAATATTCTTTTGTGTGATGATTTATCTGATACAGGGGTGACATTGAATAGAAGTATAGATTGGCTTAAAAAATATCCTTCACTTAAAGGAAATATAAAAGAAATTAAAACAGCTGTACTTTGGAAGAAAAAAGACTCTACCTTTGAGCCAGATTTTTGTGCAGAAAAACTAAATGGTAATCCTTGGATAGTTCAACCTTTTGAACATTATGAAGAAGTAAGAGTAGAAGATTTAATTAAAAAACATCAGGGAAGTTAAAGGGCCAGCCATAGCCGGCCCTAAAATTTTTAGCCTACATAAAAGCTTAAAACGCTAGCCGCTGCAATTACCCAAATAGCTGGCGATGTTTTACCAAACTTACCAGTAAAAATTCTTATTAATGCATAGGCGATAAATGCTAAAGCTATGCCATTACTAATACTATAAGTTAGTGGCATAACAATCATAGCAAGTACAGCAGGGCCAGACTCAGCTATATCGTTCCATTCTATATCAGTAATATTTCTTACAAATAAAATTGCGACATACAGTAAAGCTGCTCCATCTATTTCTTTTGGCAAACTTGTTGCTAAGGGTGCAAAGAATAAACAAGCTAAGAATAAAACACCAATAACTAAGGATGTCATTCCTGTTCTTCCGCCTGCTTTTACACCTGAACCAGACTCTACATAACTTGTTACAGTCGTCGTACCCATCATAGCACCTGCAACTGTTCCAACACTATCTGATAACATTGCTTTATCTATGTCTTGTACTTTACCTTTTCTATCAACTTTACCAGCTACGTTGGCAACTGAAGTTAATGTTCCAGCTGTATCAAAAAAATCGATGAACAATAAAGTAAAAACAATTGAAGCCATGCCAGCAGTGAATGCTGCTTTAAGATCAAACTCAAATAAGTAAGTCATTGGAGGAATTGATCCTACCACTCCATTGAATTTAGCTAAACCAGTTGCCCATGCAATTATACTGAAGAGTAAAATTCCTATAATGATATTTCCTTTAACCTTCATTTTTTCCAGAACAATCATGAACACGAAAGTTGCGCAAGCTAAGAGCACTAAAGGATTTTTAATATCACCTAGTGTAACTAGTGTTACAGGGTGATCACCAACTACTCCCATAATCTCTAAGCCAATAATTGCTAAAAACAAACCGATACCTGCACCAATTCCAAGTTTTAAACTTTTTGGAATTGAATTGATTAACCAAGCTCTAATTGGTGTAAGTGATATTGCCAAGAAGATTACACCAGCTACAAGTACAGCTCCTAAAGCTGCTTGAGGTGTATAACCTTGACCAGCAACTACACCATACGCAACAAAGGCGTTGATACCCATTCCTGGTGCTAAACCAACTGGCCAAGTTTTTCCATGAAAAGCCATGATAAAACATGCCAAGGCGGTTGCTAAAATTGTTGCAGTAAATACTGCTCCAAAATCAAAAAAACCTTTTTCCGTTCCAGCAAATTCACCAGAGAGAATAAAAGGATTTAAGAACATAATATAAGCCATCGTAAGAAACGTGGTTACGCCAGCAATTACTTCAGTTCTAAAATTAGTTTTGTGTTTTCTATACTCAAAATATTTATTTAACATCGAAAGACCTCCCGTTGATGCTGAATACTCTATATTTATTATAAAATCTTTATTAATTTAGAATTTTAAGGAATTTTACAACCTACACTCAATATTTCTGTTTATAAGTTTTCGGTATAAAATGATAAAATAAAATGAATTTTAAAAAATTATTTTTGTATATTTTTTTTACACTTTTTCTTAGTGCTTGCCAAACTGTGACAACAAAAATAGATCAATCCACAGAGCAGGAAAAACAAGAGCTTAGCAAATGGTTAAACAAATCGGAGAGTGATCTTAAAAGTTTTTTTGGACAACCAGACAAAGTAGAGTTTTTAAAAACAAGAAACAGGAATTATGTATATATTACAGAGAAATATAAGATAAAATGCGAAAGAAAATTTGAGATAAATCCTAAAAATATGGTAGTAGGCTTTAGCAGTAAAAACTGTTTTTAAAGCATGAACATAAAAAATAAATCTCAATTCATAGAGCATTTCTCTAAAGGAATTAAAAACCAAAATAATCTAAAGATAGGCGTTGAACACGAAAGATTTTTATTTGAAGGAAAAAACAAGAAAAGAATCTCATATGAAAATTTAAAAAAACTTTTTAAAAACTTAGAAATAAATGGCTGGGAACCTATTTATGAAAAAGAAAATATTATTGGTATGCAAAGAGACAATCAACAAATCACTACAGAACCAGGTTTTCAATGTGAGTTGTCAGGTGCGCCTTTAGAAAACATTCACCAAGTTTGTAACGAGAGCTCAAAATTTTTAAAAGAAATAGAAACAGCGAGCAAAGGCTTAAATATAAATACTGTATCAATTGGTTTTGATCCTTTTAATAATTTATCAGATGTCCCTCGGAGTCCAAAAATTAGATATAAAATAATGACTAAAGAAATGCCTAAGGGAGGCAAACAGAGTTTAGAAATGATGTACAGAACATGCGGTATACAAATTAATTACGATTATACTTCAGAGGAAAACTTTGAAAAAATTTTTAGGCTTGGAAATTATTTAACACCTCTTACAATAGCTCTTTATTCAAATTCACCTTTCGTGTCCGAAAACCCAGTTGGTTACTATTCTTATAGAAATAAGGTTTGGCAAAATACTTCTCGAGGAGGAATTATGTCTATAGCTTTTGAAAAATTGAGTTTTGAAAAATATTTTGATCACGTGATTGAGTATCCAATTTTATTTGCAATAAGAGACAAAAAATACATTGAACCTAACGGGCAAAGTTTTAAAGATTTTATTTTAGGCAATTTTTCAAATCTTAAAGATAAAGCAAGCTTACAAGATTTTGAAACTCATCTTGCAACTATATTTACAGAAGTAAGATTAAAACAATTTGTTGAAGTAAGATCTTTAGATGCTTGCGATTGGGAATGTCTATGTGATGGTCCAGCTTTTTTTACTGGCATATTTTATAAAGGGCTTGATGAAGCTTTCGAGATTGCAATGAAATGGAAGAAAGAAAATGTAATGAATGCATATTTAGAGTCTCCTAAAAAAGGTCTTGAAACAGAACTTGAAGGTAAAAAATTACATGAGTGGGGAAATATATTTTTTGATATTGCTAAAAGAGGTCTAGTAGAGAGAAAAAAGATTAATTCTCAAGGAAACGATGAAACAGTTTATTTAAAACATGTTGAAAATGTAATTAAGAATAAAAAAAATAGAGCGCAGCTTCTATTAGATCAATATAAAAAGACTAACAACCTAGATTTTTTTAAAAATGAAAAAGAAAATTTTAATTATTCAGGGTTCTAGTTTAAAAAAGATAAACATAAAAACTGATACCTCTTTTTTCTTAGGCTTAGAGGCTCAAAGAAGAAGATATCAAATCTATTACTATGAGCCTAAAGAATTGAGTTTTATTAACGGTAAAGTTACAGCTTTATGCTCAAAAATAAAATTTGAAGATAATCCAAAGCAACCAGTAAAAATACTTAGCAAAACAGTGTTAAATCTTTTAAAAGCTAAATTAATATTAATACGTAGCGAACCTCCGTTTAACCAACAATATATTAATACGACATTTATTTTGGAGTATATTTCAAAAAAAGTTAGAATTATTAATCATCCTAAAGCTTTAAGAGAAGTACCTGAAAAACTTTTTTCTCTACGATTAACTAAGTACATGCCCCAGACTTTAATCAGTGAAAATTTAAATGAAATTAAATCTTTTTTAAAAAGTAATAAAAAAATAGTGATGAAGCCAATCGAAAGTTACAGTGGTAATGACGTAAAACTCATAACTAAATTCAATAAATCATTTATAAATAAATTTATAAAAAAATATCACCATTTAATGTTTCAAAAATTTATTCCTCAGATTTCAAAAGGAGATAAAAGAGTATTTATAATTAATGGAAAAATAAAAGGAGCTATCTCCAGGTTTCCAAAAAAAGGAAGCATACTTTCAAATATGAGCAAGGGAGCATCCGCAAAAAAAACAGAGATTAGTCAGAATGAAATGAAGATAAGTAAAATCGTAGCTACTGAATTAAAAAAACAAAATATTTATTTTGCAGGTATAGACTTTATACAAGGTAAACTTATTGGGGACATAAATGTTACAAGTCCAACAGGTTTGAAGACTTATTACGATTTAACAGGCGTTGATTTAGGTAAGTATTTTTTTGATAATATTTAATACCTGCGGAGTATTTAGCTCCGCAAGTAAGGTAAACTTATTTAATTTCAATAAGTCTTTTTTTCTTAATTTCTGGTATGATTTTTTCACAAGAAATTGTAAGCAAACCATCTTTAAGCTCAGCACCATTTACTTTCACATCATCTGCAATTGTAAATGATCTAGCAAAAGATCTTTGCGAAATTCCTCGATGAATAACTTCATCACCGTCTTTTTCTTCAGATCTTTTAATGTCTTTTGTCTTAACAGTTAAAAGATTATCTTCATATTCAACTTCAACATCGTTTTTGTTAAAGCCAGCAACCGCTACTTCAATAGCGTACTTATCATTGCCTACTTTTCGGATGTTATATGGCGGATAATTGCTTTGCATAGCAAGACTGCCATTTCCCAACATAGATTCGAATTGATCAAACATGTCATCAAATCCAATGCTGTAAGGTCTAAGTGAATTAAAGATCGATAGATCCTTACTTGTCATATATCCTCCTTTGTTAGCAAGGTTAATTATTGGTCCCAGTTGGCAACCAATGATTTAGATATGGTAATTGATTTTAAATTTTCAAGATCTTTAGTTTAAAATTTTTGCAGACTTTAAAATAAAAGAATACTCTTCGGCTAATTCTGTTATTGCATTATCTCTTCCACTCATACCACCATGACCTGCAGCTTCCATTTTACACTTGAGTAATTGAGTATTATTATCAGTTTTAACATCTCTAAGTTTTGCAATATATTTTACAGGCTCAGAATAAAGAACGCGGTTATCGAACAAAGATGTTGTAATTAACATTGAAGGGTAATCTTTTTTTGCAAGATTATTGTAAGGCGCGTAAGAAAGAATATATTCAAAATATTCTTTGCTCTTAATAGGATTTCCCCATAGTTCCCATTCAGCTGGAGTTAAGGGTAATTTATCATTCAACATTGTTGTCATTGTATCAACGAAAGGCACAAGAAGAAGCATTGAAAAAAATAAATCAGGCGCCATGTTGGCTACCGCACCACCTGTGAGTCCACCAGCACTTCCACCATAAAAACAAAGTCCACCTTTATATGTATAGCGTTGTTCTATTAAATGATTTGCACAAGCGATGTAGTCTAAAAAAGTATTTTTTTTTAATTTCTTTTTTCCTTCTTCATGCCAAACATCACCAAGATCTCCACCACCTCTTATATGTGCTATGGCAAAAGTAATTCCTCTATCAACAAGACAAAATTTTGAAGCGCTAAAAGATGGAGAGATACTATGTTTGTAGGCGCCGTATGCATAAAGTAGTACTTTTGACTTTCCGTCCTGCTTAGCATTTTTTAACCTTACCAAACTTATAGGAATCATTCGTCCGTCATGAGACTTTGCTTTAATTCTCTCAACAACATATTTTTTAGGATCATGTCCTGAAGGGATTTCAGTTTCTTTTACTAATTTTTTTTCTTTTGAAACAATATCGTATTCATAAATCCTACCAGGCGTAGCCATACTTTCCCAACTTACTCTAATTTTTGTAGTATTTGTATCTTTTTGCATCAAAGAAGCTCCGGGAACACCTATCGCTTCGTCAGAAATTTTTATTTCTTCTTCCTTATTAGTTTTTATATTTCTTACATATAATTTAGTGATAGCATCAGATTTCTCGGCTCGTAAAATGTAATTGTCTAGAAAATCTAAACCTCCGATCACCGTCTCTTTTTTTGCAGGTAAAAAAGTCTCAAGTTTATCAATTTGATCAGTTTTACATCTCAGTATTTTGTAATCTCTAGCATCTTCATTTGTATGTACATAAAAATAACCTTTCCAAGAGTCGAGTGAATATCTTACGTCGTTTTTTCTTTTTTTAAATAAAGTTGGTTTAATATCTACAGCATTAGATGAAAAATAATATTCCTCAGTTGTAATATGATCTGAAGTTGAAATTATAAAAAACTTTTCATCGGATGAGAGACTTATTCCACAAGTAAAAGTCTCATCTTTTTCCTCAAATATAAGTTTATCTTCTTTTATCGGTGTACCTAGAACATGTTTAAAAATTTGTCTTGGTCTATGAAATTTATCTAACTTTGAGTAAAAAAAACTTTTATTATCTAAAGACCATGCTATTCCTCCGCTAGTATTATCAATTACATCATTCTCATTTTTTCCAGTTCTTAAATCTCGTAAATAAATTGTATAGTATTCAGATCCTTTTAAGTCTAAAGAATAGGCCATGTAATTATCACAATGTGAGGTGCTAACTGAACCAACACCAAAATATTCAGATCCATAATTTTTCTTTTCAAGGTCACCATCAAAATAAACTTCTTCTGCTTTAGAACCATCAATTAATTGTCTAATTCTTTTTCCGTAATTTCCTTTGGCTTCTGTTTTGGCCCAATAAAAATATTTTTTATCTTTGAACTTTAAAGAGGTGTCATCTAGTTTAATTTTAGACTTTATCTCTTGGAATAAGTTTTTTTGTAAATCTTTGACATCTTTAAAATAGTCCTCTGTAATTTTATTATTTCCACTAATGTAGTCTTTAACTTCTGAGTCAAGTTTACTAGCATCTTTCAACACCTCGAGGATATTAGGCTGATCAACCCAAGCATATTCATCAGATAATGTTAGGTCGTGATACTTTTTCTCACTCTTAATTTTTTTAAGTTTTGGTATACTCATATTTGAAAATTATATGAATTTATTTCTAATAGGAATTATCATCTTTGTCATTGTTTATTTATTTTTGAATTGGTTTGCTAGAACTAGTTCGAAAAAGATAGCTACAACAATTAAAAAAATTGCAGTTTATTTTTCATTAATCTTAGCTTTGCTTTTAGCTATTGGTGGAAAATATATCTTTTCTCTTCCCTTTCTATTTGTAATTTTAAGTGGATTAAAAATAAAAGGTTTTACAGCTTTACAAATGTTTCAGCTATGGAGATTAATTCAATTTTTAAAAAATTCCGGTAGATTTTCTCAGGGACAATTCGGTCAAACTCAAGGATCATCAAGTGTAACAAGCGATGAGGCTTATAAGTTGCTTGGTCTGAAAAGAGGCTGTACCAAAGAAGATGTACTAAAAGCTGCCAACCAGCTCCAAAAAAAAATTCACCCAGATATGAATAGAGACGTTAAAACAGAGAGATTAAGTCAACTTGTTAATGAAGCAAAAGATAAAATAATAAAATCTGATTTTAGTTAACTTAATAGCTCTATCGATTTGTTAAAGACTCTCTTAAAAGAAATTTTATCTGCTCCCAAAGTATCGTGTGTTGTAGTTTCTTCAGTTTCACCTTCAGGAACAATTATATTAATATTTTTTGAATATTTTCCATAAGCTTGAACCGGACTATCCATGAATAATGCTAAACATTTAACACCTAAGGCTGATGATATATGTAACCAACCAGTATCATTGCCAATATAAAGATTACAATTTTTAATGATGGGTAACGTTTCACTTATTTTTAAGTCCTTAAATGAAATACATTTATTTGATAATTCAGAGTTAAGGAATTGGTCAATTAAATTTTTATCGTTTTTACCTGCTGCTAAATAAAATTTTGAAGGTATCTTTGAATTAATATTAATACAAAGCTTTATAAAATTTTTAATATCCCATCTTTTTGTCGGACCACTAGCTGATAGACCTAAACAAATATGTTTAAACTCTTTTGAAAATTTATGCCTAGCCTCATTTACTTTATTCTTATTGATTATAAGCTCTGGTTGTGTTGACACAATTTTTCCTAATTCATTTTCTGTAAAAATTTTTGCAGATGTTACAATATTATCTTTTTTTCTAAACAACGGGTATTGAGAAATATTTTTTATTCCAGCTATTTTAGAAATTAAAAAATATCTTAGAGAGCTATTAAAAATAAAAACTTTATCAAATTTTTTTAATTTAAGATTTTTTATTAATTTAAAGAATCCTGAAAAACCGTCGTGAGCTCCAGAATTATCTTTTGTCCGATCCAATATTAAAATTTCCTTAATATGATCATCTTCAGCTAAAAGTTGATTGGCACGAGAATTCTCTTTTACCAAGATAGACACGGGTGTTTGATATTTTTTTGAAATACCATGAATATATGGCAGATAGATTACCATATCGCCCATACCAATTTTTGGTTGAATTACTAAAACTTTCATTTTTAAATCTAATAATATAACTTAGATAGAATAATTTAGGTAAGATTATGATTAAAAAAGGAGTATACGCTGCGGGATTAAGTGTTCTTAACAATGATAGAACATTAAATATTGACGCAACAATTAATCATGCAAGTGAGGGTATTCAAAATGGCTTGCACGGAGTTTTCTTTTTTGGCTCAACCGGTCAAAGCCAATTGATATCAACAAATGAAAAGAAAGAACTTATAGCAAAAATAGCGAGCCATAAATTAAAAAAACAATTTTTTCTTGGAACCGGCAATAATTCACTCAATGAAAATATTGATTTAATCACATATGCAATGGAATTTGACTTTAGAGAATTTTTAATTATGCCTCCAGCATATTACAAAGGAAACACAGACGAAGGAGTTTTTGATTTTTATTCAAGATTAATTAAAGCTATTCCTAAAGTAAAAATTATTATTTATAATTTTGAAAAGTTAAGTGGTTATAAATTTTCAGTAAAAATGGTAACCAAACTGGTTAAAAATTTTCCAGAAAATATAATTGGATGTAAAGACTCTAGTTATAATTTATTTGAAAGCTTGAGGTTACCAAATTTTTTAATGTTTCCAGGCTCAGAAGCAAAACTTTTAAAAGGTCTAGAACTTGGTTGTTCAGGTTGTATATCTGCGGTAACTAATGTTACACATTCATTAGCTAGAAAAGTCTTTGATGATTTTGAAAATCAAGTTTCACAATCTAAAAACGAAAAATTAATTAATGTAAGAGAAACATTTGACCAATTTAATTTGATTTCAGCCCTTCATAGTTTTTTATCTATAAAAGACGAAAAATTTAAGAATATTTTACCACCACTGGTTTTATTATCTCAGGCAAAACAGACAGAACTAATTGATAAATTAAATAAATTAGGATTTACGTCAGAAAAAAACTTGGCAGCATAGATTATGATATTAGCGAGAATATTTTCAAAAATTTATAATGAAAGTGGAATTATTTTAGTAGATGCAAAAGGACAAAAATATATTTGCGGCAATCCACGAAAAGAAAAACCCGTTACTGTAAAACTACTTAAAGATAATCTTAGTTGGAAATTATTATTAGATCCTGAACTTGAATTTCCAGAGGCATATATGAGAAATGAAATTGAAATTGAAAATGCTTCAATGAAAGATTTTTTAATGGATCTTCTAAAGAATTTAGGTCGAGATGAGATCTCAACATCGAGTATAATAGCTAAAAAATTATTTCAAGCATGGAGAACTGTAACAAATTTTAATTTGCCAGGAAAATCAAGAAAAAATGTTGAACATCATTATGATATTGGTGGAGCTAGAGGTGAAAAACTCTATGATATTTTCTTAGACAAAACTCATAGACTTTATTCGTGTGCGTATTGGAAAAATGATACTAAAACTTTAGAGGAAGCCCAACAAAATAAAATAGATCATATTGTAAAAAAATTGGACATAAAAGAAGGACAAAAAATTTTAGAAGTTGGTTGTGGCTGGGGAGGCATGGCTTTTGAAATCGCAAAACAGAAAAAATGTGAAGTGACTGGAATTTCCTTAAGTAAAAATCAAATTGAATATTGTAAACGTAAAGCTAAGGAATTAAATTTAGACAACCAGGTTAAATTTGAACTAATTGATTATAGAGAAATAAAAGGAAAGTATGATAGAATTTTTTCTGTGGGCATGTTCGAACACGTTGGCAGAAAATTTTACCACACTTTTTTTAAATCGATGAATGAACTACTCAAAGATGATGGAATATTTTTATTACACACAATTGGTGTAGTAGATAAACCCTCAGCGCCAAATAAGTTTATAAATAAGTACATATTTCCAGGTGGAGTTTGTCCTTCATTCAGTCAAATAATAAATCCAATTGAAAAGACTGGTTTGATTGTAGCTGATACAGAAACATTAATTAGGCATTATGACAAAACTTTAGAAAGTTGGTTAGAACGATTTTTAAAAAAGAAAAAGGAGGTAAAAGATTTATTTGATGAAAGATTTGTTAAAATGTGGGAATTTTATATGGCTAGTTGTGCAGCAGCATTTAGATATAGAGATCTAGTTGTTTTTCAATTACAAATTGTTAAGAACTTTCAATCAGCTCACCGAACAAGAGACTATATATATTCATAAAAAGTGCTATTTAATAAATAGCAAGTATGAAAAAGAAGAAAAAAAAACCTATAAAGGTTAAGAAAAAAAAGCAAAAAAAATCCTTTATTCGGAGATTTAAAAATAAAAGAAAAAAAATAAAAAATAAGAAATTTCTAAAAAGAAAAAAATCAAAAAGACCAGTAAAGAAAAAAAGAAGAAGTAAAGCTAAAGTAAAATTAAAGAAACCAAAAAAAAATCCTCAAAAAACAAGAGTTATAGTTTCAAGCTTATTAAGACTTAATGATAGGATAAAATCAATATTTAGAGTTAATATAAATTTAGATCAAACTTTACAGGCATTTTTTAAAGGTATTTCCAATAAAGTTTCAAGTATCAAAAAAATTATTCTAGAAGAGCGAGAAAAACAAAAGAAAATAAAACTAAAGCTTATGGAACAAGAAAAAAAAGATGCTCAAAAAAGATTATTAGAGCAAGAAAAAATTGCTTTAGAGGCAAAAAGAAATGAGCTTAAAGAAGAACAAATACTTGAAAAAGAGAGAAAACTAGATTTACAAAGATTTATAAAATTAGAGCAAGCCGAATTAAGAAAAGAGAGAGCTGAGAAACAAAGACAATTTTTAGAGCAAATCAAATTGGAGAAAAAAATTGATCTTTTTAGAAAAAGAGAAGAATTAGAAATTAAGAGTCTTGAAAAATATGTTTTAAGCCAACAAAGAGAGTCTTACGAGGAAGTTCAACAACGTATCGATAAAATAAAAGAAAAATACAAGTTAATCAGAGAGCAAAAAATTAATGAAGCCATAAGGGAAAGAGTTGCAAATTTAGGCATCAAAGTAGAAGACACTGATGATAAAGCAACGTTATTAGAAAAAGAGAGAGTTTACAACGAAGAAAGAGAAAAGATCGAATATGCTCTTGAAAGTTTTTACCGATCAGCTCACAGTTTGTGTTTTCAACTAAACAAAAAATATATTCCCAAATATTTAAGTATTATTAGATGTATTGATAAAAGATTTGAAACAGGAGAAATTTATATAAAATGGGATGATGCAATCGAAGCTGATTGGTTAATTTTAATTTATATAAAAAATAATTCACCAGATGAGGGAATAATAATTGAAGACAAAACCGATCCTGAAAAGCACACAACACATGAATTTCAACCAAATGAAATATTTAAAGCTTCTGATATAATGGTTGATGCATTGACAAAATTATTAGACAGCGAGAGAAATAAAAGAAAAGTTAGTTGATAAGATCTTCTAATTTTTTAATCTCACCAATTTTAAATATAATAGCCTCCTCTTTTTTGTAGCCAAACTTTTCAGCATTTTCTTTAAATCTTACAGGAGGCTCCCAAATAGGTTCCAAACTTAATATCGCTGTACCCCAATGCATTCCAATAACTTTTTTTACCTCTAAGTCTTTCATCAAAGATAAAAGCTCTTCAGGGTTTGCGTGAGCAGTGGATTTATCCTTGACCGGAACAATTGGATAGAAATTGTAGGCACCCAAATTTCCAAAACCCAAATCGATAGGACCAAATTTTTTTCCTAACTCTTTATAAAATGGTGCTGGTCCAGTATCACAAGCAAAAAATATTTTTTTATCTTTGTATTCAATTAAAAAACTCCCCCAAAGTGTTCTATTTGTATTTCCATCTCCCCAAATCCACCGCTTGGACCAATGTTGGCTTGGAAGCATTGTAACTGAGATTTCATCATTAATTATGATTTTATCAAACCAATCCATTTCATTAACAGTGTCTTTTTTATATCCATTTTTTGTGAAATATTTTCCAAGCTTGAGAGGCACAAGAACTCTAGCATTCTTATAAGGAAAGTTTTTTATGGTACGAATACTCATGTGATCATAATGATTGTGTGTCAGTAAAAATAAATCTATCTTAGGAAGATCTTTTAGAGTCAAAGGTGACTCTATGTATTTCTTAGGGCCAAATATCATAGGTCCATAATTTTTTTCAAAAACTGGATCAGTGATTATTGTAGTATCTCCAAGTTTAATTATAAAGCTCGCATGATCAAGCCACATCACATAAGAGTCAAATTTATATTTCTCAAGATTTTTTAAAACTATTTGCTTATCGATTACATGTTCGGGCGGATAATCGATCTTAAGTTTTTTCTTTTCTTCTCTGAAAACTTTCCAATCCCATTTAAAATTAGGATCCCTTTTCGGACCTCCCTCAAGATTTCTAAATGCAAATAACTTACCGTCTTTATAAATGTGGTGATAAGGTTTGTGGTCCATCGCAATAACCTCAATGTTAAAAAACAGAATAATTAGCAGAAACGATGATAATTTTTTCATTATTTCTATTAATATTTGTCTCTTGTTTTGTTATTAATTCTATTTCCATATTCTTTAATTTTATCCCACTCATTTATGTTATTTTTTTCTTTTTTTTCAGCTTTATAAGAGACAATTAAAGGAAGAATAATTAGAGCTAAAACGATTACGATACAAGCAGTTATAAGGGGTAAATTCATACCCCTTATTACCATAAATTATTTGAATTTAAATAAGTATTTAGCTGTCTAGACAATTTGACTTATTAATTCTTTTGTCAAAATCTTTTTGGGCTTCTTTACTTACTATCCAGACATAAGAAGACTCTTGTAATTGATTAGCATCAGCAACAGTACAACGTTTTCCAATTTTAGCTACACTTCCACTTGAACAGTTAGTTAACAAAAGTACCAAAGATATAATAGATAATATTTTCATAGTTTAAAGTTAATTTAAAATTCTGCGCTTTGCTTGGCATAAATTAGTCAAAAAAAAGAAAATTATCTTATCTTTGTTGAAATGGAACTCTTTAAAGCTTATTGTCAATTATATGGCAGACCATACTTATAAAACAAAAGTTTACTATGAGGACACTGATGCTGGAGGCATCGTTTACTATGCAAGGTATTTACATTTTATTGAACGAGCACGAACAGAGATGATTTATGATCATTTAAAACTTAACCATAAACAGTTGAGAGAACAATTTAATGTCATCTTTGTTGTGAGGGAATGCAATGTGAAATACTTAAAATCTGCAAATTTTGAGGACAATTTAGAGATTAAAACGAAGGTTATAAAAAAATCACCGGTAAGACTTAACTTGTTACAAGAGGTTTCCAAAAATGATGAGATATTAGTTACAGCACAGGTTGAATTAGCGGTTATAGGTAATAATGGATCTGTTAGTAAGATTTCGAAAGATTTATTAGAAAAAATATAAATTTGACTAATAGCAGCCAAAACTTTGCCTAAATCTGTTACTAAATTCAAATCTAGTTTGCAATTTTAGCATTACTTAAATCACTAATAATAACTTAAAAAGGAATTATGAAATTAAAAGCATCTAAAAAAAAACATAAATCAACTAATAGAAAATTAAGAAGAGTTTCTTTATTCGAGCTTCAAAACTCCGCAAAATTTCTTACTTTTAGAGCAAGAGCTTAACATATTTCCCCCATAACTATTAAATGGCCTAATGAACATTAGGCCATTGTTTTTAGAGCTATAATTGTTAAATTAATCTGTGAAAACTAAGAATCTAAATAAAAAAGTTGCCATCATTATGGGCTCACAAAGCGATTATTCCGTAATGAAAGATTGTGAAAAAATCCTAAAATTACTTAAAGTTAAATACCAAACTTTTATTGTAAGTGCTCACCGAACTCCAAAGCGTATGTTTCAATTTGCAGAAATGGCAGAAAAAAATGGTTTTGGTGTGATTGTAGCAGGAGCAGGCGGGGCTGCACATTTAGCAGGCATGGTTGCATCTTTAACTACTTTACCGGTATTGGGTGTCCCTATGGAGACTAAAAAAATAAAAGGCCTTGATAGCTTGCTATCTATGGCACAAATGCCTAAAGGCGTTCCCGTAGGGTGTCTTGCAATCGATGGTGCTTTTAATGCAGGTATTCTTGCTGCTTCAATAATTGGTATCTTTGATACAAAAGTAAAATCAAATTTAGAAAAATGGAGAAGACACCAAACTTTATCTATTAAAAAAAAACCTAAATAATAAATGTCTGATATCACTTTAGGGATTATAGGCTCAGGACAATTAGGCTCACTACTTTGCCAAGCAGCTAAAAAACTTAGCGTTAAAACAGTTGTAGTATCTGATGATGAACAAGGTCCTGCACAAAATTATTCCAACGAGTTTATTTATTCAAAATATGACGATGAAAATAAAATTAAAGAATTTATTGATAAAGTCGATGTCGTAACCTTTGAATTTGAAAATATACCAGTAGATATTTTAAAAAAAATAGAATTAAGTAAAAAAGTCTTACCTAAACCTGAGATAAATAAAACAATTCAGAATAGAAGTTTAGAAAAAACTTTCGTCAATGATCTAGGTATCAAAACAACAGATTGGGCCTTTATTAAACAGGCTGGAGATGTTGAGAAGAATAAAAACCTATTACCTGGAATTTTAAAGTCAAACACACTTGGTTATGATGGGCATGGACAATTTGTTCTAAATTCTCTTGATGATGTAAAAAAAGATTGGTGTTTCACTGCTGACTATATTTTAGAAAAGAAGGTAAACCTAATGAAAGAGATTTCAGTTGTAATCACTAGATATTTGAATGGTGACACTTATATTTACGAGCCAATAGAAAATATTCATAAAGACCAAATCTTAAATCATTCAAAAATCCCTGCAGATATTAATAAAGAAATTTTTACTAAAGCTCAGAATTATGCAAAACTTATTTCAGAAAAATTGGATTACGTTGGTACGATGTGTGTTGAATATTTCATCGACCAAGATGATAACTTGTTAGTTAATGAAATTGCTCCAAGAGTTCATAATTCTGGTCATCTAACGATAAATGCTTTTAATATTAGCCAATTTGAAAATCATGTAAGAGCAGTATGTGATTTAGGATTAAAAAAAGTAGAAAAAATTTCTAACGCTGAAATGTTCAATGTCTTAGGAAAAGATATCGAGACTTACAGATTAAAAAAATTTAATAAAACCGAATTCTTTTATGATTACGGAAAAAAAACTATTAAAAATAAAAGAAAAATGGGACACTTAACGGTTCTAAAAAAATAATTATTTTATCGTTATTCTATGCATAACTCTTCTGCAGTTTTTGATCTCACTAGCCATGTGCAGAATGCTTAAATTATCCCAAAGACAAATATCACCTTTAGTCCACTCATATGAAAATATGAACTCTTCCTTGTTTACATGATCCACTAAATAATTCTTTAAATATTCAGCCTCGTCTTCTTTTACATTTTTAATTTTCATTAAATGTCCTGGAGATACATATAAGGTATTCTTTCCATCAACGGTAATAACTATTGGGTGTTCAGCTTCCATATTTTCTGAAGATTTGATTCCCATTTCTTTTTCTCGTTCAAGTCTTGTTACTGCTATAGGACCTGCCGATGAAAAAACTCCAGTAGCATCTTTAATTTTTTGTTTGATATCATCTGGTAATTTATCGTAAGCATTAAAGCCAGATGAGAATATAGTATTACCTTGGCCAACTGGTATTTCCTTTCCCATTAACATTGTATATCTTGGTCTATCATTAGATAAATAACTCGTGTCTTGGTGAAGCCAGCTAGAACCAAAGCTTAAATTTTTATCATTAGGCTTTCTCTCGATTACATTTATAAATGGAAACTTTTCATCAAGGCCTTTAAGTCTTGGATACACTACAGGTTGCCCTATAGTTTTTGCAAAATTTTGATAAGTTTCAGGATCAAGATTTTGTTCTTTAATAAATATCACGCCAAATTGGTTTAAAATCTTTTTGATTTCTGTTGCTTGATCTTGATCTAGAGATTTTAAATTAATGTCGTTGATATAAGCTCCAACATTATTTTTTCCTGGTGTGATAGATAAATTCATTTAATTCAAAGGTTTAATTAAAGCAGGGTCATTATTTACTGGATTATTAACATCTTTTGATATCTCATGAAACTTTAAATTAGGTGGTTTAATAGAGTTTAATATTTCCATAGCATCCTTTTTAATGTTCAAATAATTATTAATCTGGCTTTGATTAATAATCATCGGCTCTCTGTGATGGATGGTGCTAATTTTTTCAGTAGCTTCTCTTGTAATTATACAAAACTGATTATTCTGATATATCCCGGCAAAATACATCAATTCATCATCCTCTTTTGAAAAATAAAAGGGAGTTTTTGTTTTATCTTCTCTTTTCCATTCATAATATCCA
The DNA here is from genome assembly GCA_902537845.1 of uncultured Pelagibacteraceae bacterium. Classification (GTDB taxonomy): domain Bacteria; phylum Pseudomonadota; class Alphaproteobacteria; order Pelagibacterales; family Pelagibacteraceae; genus Pelagilacustribacter. The sequence goes on along the minus strand of CACBDC010000006.1, from coordinate 39,616 downwards.
TCAGCTGGAATAATACATCTTGATGTCTGGATAAGATTCTTAAAAGTAACTTTTTCCATAAGGGTTTCTCTTCTTGCATTAATGAGGGGGGAAAACTTATCTAATTTTTTAGACCAACTCGGAACTAATCCCCACTCATAGAGCTCAAGAGCCTTACCATTTGAATAGGATTTTATTATAGGTAACTTTTGAGTTGGGTGTGCATTATAATTATCTGTATCCTCAACCTTAATGTTTGTTTTTACCAAATCAGCGGTTTTAGTAACTGGTTTCCGAATACTATATCTTCCGCACATTATTTATTTTTTCTCTTTCTTTAAGCTTTCTCTTTTCTTTTAAAGATAACTTTGCTTTTTTCATAAAGCTTCTATCTTTTTGACTTTTACCTGAATATCTTTTTGACATAATTATTCATCTATTATTTCATGGAATTGCTCACCTAGTCCATCTACTTTTAGGTGAAGTTTGTCACCTGCTTTTAGAAATTCAGGTTTTTCCATTTCCATTGCCGTACCCGCAGGTGTCCCGGTAGTGATAATTGTCCCAGGATATAAAGTCATAAATTGACTTAAGTGAGAAATTAAAAAATTGAAATTAAAAATCATTCTTTCTGTATTTCCAGTTTGTCTTCTGTTGCCATTTACATCTAACGCTAAATTAATATTATTTAAGTTTTTTATTTCATCTTTGGTTACAAGGTAAGGCCCTGTTGGTCCTGCTATAGATTTACCTTTGATCCATTGACCACCTCTTTCTTTTTGCCAAGACCTTTCAGATATGTCATTAACTATACAATAGCCAAATACATAATCTTGAGCATTTTTTTCTTTAATATATTTGCCTTCTCGACCAATAATCATTCCAATTTCAACTTCGTAATCCATTTTGTTAGCAGATTTAGGTTTTACTATTTGATCATTAGGACCCTGAATACATCCAGAACTTTTATTGAAAACAATTGGTTCAGTTGGTAATTTTGATTTGGTCCCTTCCGCATGTGCTTTATAATTTAAACCTATTGCTAAAAAATCTACGGGATTTGAGATGCAAGCTCCAATTCTAATATTTGAGTTAATTTCCTTAAGCTCAGATAATTTTATACTCTTTAATTTATTTAATGTTTCTTCGTTTATAGTCTGTGGATTTAAATCTTTAATGTGATCTGAAAGATCCCTAATGATATTATTACTATCTAAGCCAGCAACAATCTCACTTCCTAACTTACCAACTCTTAATAATTTCATTAAATAATTTTAGTCTTGAAATTGCTATTTTACAAATCTTTTGATTCTTTCTTCAGTAGTAGTTTCAGGACCAGAGTAAGGTGTTTCGTAGCTATTGGTTCTTGTTAGAACATCAATCCCCTTAGTAAAAATAAAGATAAAAAAAACAATAAAAAAGATTGCAAATATTTTTGCAGGATTATAATTCCCAGATTGAAAAACGCTGACTGGTTGTTCTTGTTTTTTATGAAAAAATTTAAATGTTAAGTAAACTGCTATGATTAATCCAATATGCGCCATAACTACTCCAGCCCAGCCAAAAATAAAAGAGGTTACGCTAAATACATAGAGGCTAAACACAGTGGACCAAACAAAAGACAAAACAATTAAAATTTGAAGCCTTACAGACTTTGGCAAGCTTCTTAAGTCATTTTTACTATCATCAAACATGATGTTAGCAGCTTCAGTCATCCAATTTTTAAAACTTTCCATACTTGCCTTATATACTTTTTAAATTAAAATTTAAATTATTATAAATTTCGCACTAGTTTTCTTACCTTTTCCATATGTGAATTAAATTTTTCTTGTGTCATTCCTGGCAAAACCTCATAAAATCTTATGTAAGTTGTTTTCATTCCACCAAGCTTTAAAACTCCTGCTTTAATTCTCCTAAATGGAATATTTTGAAACCAGGTTTGAATTGAAAACCAATTTCCACCGTAAGACATCGACATTATAGCTTTTCTACCTTTCATCGCACCTGCAACAGGATAACCCCAATTACCAACAAGTCTTTTAAATGAGAAAAACCATTTAGGAGCTAAAGTTAAATCAATCCAATTTTCTAAAATTGCAGTTGCTCTAAGATTATAACAAGGTGAAATCATAAATAACACATCACTTGCTTCTAATCTTTTTCTATAATCTAAAATTTGATCATTAGGGCCAGAGCCATCAAAAAAAGGAAGCGGTGTTTCTTCGTGTAAATTAACTAAATCAACTTGATGGCCTAAGTTTTTTGCCTCTTCGATAAAAATATCTCTTACCGAGGCATTAAATGATTTTTTTATATTATGATGGCCGTAAACGATAAAAATTTTTTTAGACATCTTTATTTGTCTATATCATTTTTTTCATTTTTTCGTATTAGAAATCCTGAACCTATCCCCACTGCAATGGCTGATATAACCCAAGAGTATTCTTGTTCGCTGAAAAGAACTAATAGGCCAAAACCTATAATGATTATTCCTAAAAGCTTATTATCCATTGACAAATATAAACCTTATATTAAAGTTTACTTACCCATCTGTCATGGGAAAAAAGACTCGGCATTCGACATGCCGGACCTATAAAGGGTTGCAAAGTCGGTAGAAATGAAAGGAGTTGCTATGAATAGATTTAGCAAACTGTATGGAAATTCTGCCGTTAAAAAAGCTGAGCAGAAACTCTCAATGCAGTTAAGTAAAAACCAAAAAGCCCCCGAGGCTAACGCTAATGGAACGGCTGGTTATATGCTTAAAAACGGAAAAAATTCTGGAAAAATTTTGAAGCATTTAAAAACTGACAAAAATCAGCTTTAAAACTTTTATAGGGTGGGGACTTTAAAATCCCCACTCAAGTCTTTAATATCCTCTCAATGGAAAAACAAAATTTTTATGATCTTAATTTTGATCAATTAAAAGCTTTTTTAATTGAAAAAGGAGAAGTTGAACCGAAAAAAGCAAAGATGAGATCACAACAACTCTTCAATGCAGTTTATAAAAAAAATATTAAAAGTTTTGATGAGCTTACAACATTTGGAGCTGATCTCAGAGGTAAGATCAAAGATTTGATTAGTTTAGAAAAACCAAAAATTATAGACGTTCAAAAATCTAAGGATGGTACTATAAAATTTCTTTTAGAGCTTAAAGATAAACGTAATGTAGAGACAGTCCTCATTCCGGATAAATCGCAAAGCAGATATACAATTTGTTTATCTGTATCAGTGGGTTGTTATCTCTCTTGTGAATTTTGCGCAACAGCTCAAATTTCAAAAAAATTAGTAAGAAATTTATCACCGGGAGAAATAATCTCACAAATTATTTTAAGTAAAGATTATATAAATGATTGGTCAACACAGAAAAAAATAACCAATCAAGTATTAATGGGCGAAGGTTCACCCTTTTTAAATTTAGATAATGTTAAAATAGCAATTGATAACTCAAAAAATAAAGATGGCTTAGAATACGGAAGAACTAGGATCACAGTCAGCACTGTTGGAGTTGGAATAAAAAAAGATAATTTAGATGCAATAGAGTGGGCTGCAAATGAGCTAGATGTTTATCTTGCATGGAGTTTACATAGCTCAATACCAAAACATAGATCAGAATTAATGCCAATAAATGATAAATATTCTATTAATTCATTATTACCACAGCTAAAAAAATATTATGAAAAAACAAAATTACCTATTTTTATTGAATGGATATGTTTAGATGAAAATCTAACAAATGATCATGCAAAAGAATTAATAAAGATTATGAAAAAAGTTCCTTCAAAATTAAATTTGATCGAGTTTAATCCTCTATCCAACAAAGATTTCAAACCAGCAACTCAAGAAAATATAGATAAGTTTTCTAAAAAAATTCAAGAAGCAGGTTTTCTTTCTCTATTTAGAAGAAGTAGGGGTAGAGACATAAATGCATCTTGTGGATCCTTAGCAAATAGGAAAGCTATAGGAAATGGATAATTTACATATTTTTCTTGGTGCAACAGTTGCTGATGCAGCCACCAGACCTTTGCATTGGGTCTATGATCCAAAAAAATTAAATCAATACATTAAAGGGAAAAAAGAAATTGCCTTTTTAAAAAAAAGTAGAAGTCCATTTTATTCGATCAAAACAGGTAAAGTTTCCGGCTACAATGATGTTGGACAAGTAATGTTTAGAACATTAATTTCAACAAAAAAAAAATCAGATGTTTTAAAAAATTTTAAGAAAAATGTTGTCAAAAACTTTGGACCAGGTTCAGCTTATTGGAAGAATTTAAAACTCAGAAAAAAATACAAAAAGATTAAATGGAAAGGGCCCATGAATGGTCCATGGATCCACCAAAACATATTAGAAACTATTCAAAACATTAAAACTAAGAAGAGCACAACTGGAGGCAAAAAGGTAAACGAGTCTGATGGTTATTGCGCCGCTTTACCCTATTTTCTTTATAATAATTCAGAGCCAGACTTAAAAAGGATTATAAAAAGTGTAGCTAATTCTAAAGTAAATGAAACTTATGCGTTAGCAAAATTAGAGATAATAGATCTAGCAATGAAAGGCGAGAAAAGTCCTGTAAATGCTTTTGCTAGAAAGTATGGGAGAAAACGTTATTTCAAAGACGTTGTTGTTAATATTAAAAAGGTTTTAAGATTAAAAAAACATAATCATATTCAAGTTGTTAAGAAATTTGGAAAAGCGTGTAGCTATCCTGGCACATTCATGGGTTCTATTCATGCCATTATTACCTCTAATAATTATAAATCTGCAATTATTAAAACTATTAAGGCTGGGGGTTGTAATTGTTCTAGAGCTAATTTTGTAGGAGCTTATTTTACTGCTTATAAAGGTTTAAAAAATATTCCTCCACCTTGGATTAAAAAAACTTTTCCAGCTAAAAATATTTTAAGATATATTTAATTTTTATAAATGATGTATAATGTTTTATGGATTCGATAGTAGCATTACTGATAATATCTTTATTAGTAGCTAATCTTATTGCTTTAATATTTTTAATTAAACGTAAACAACCAGATCAAATTGATAATAATCAGATTTTTAAAGATGAGGTGAGCTCTTTAAAAAATTCTTTTAATCAGTCATTTGGATCTATGAGTAAAGAAATTGCAAAAGATATGACAGGAGCTCTTACAAAAGTAGATGAAAAGGTTGGAGTATTTAATCGTCAAGTAAGTGAACTTAACAAAAGCCAGGATAATTTTAGTAAAATTTTAAGTGGTGTAAAAACTTACGGCACATTAGCTGAATTTGGGTTAGGAGCACTATTAAAAGATTTACTTCCAGCATCACAATTCATAGCAAATGTGAAAATGAAGGAAGATACATCAGAAACAGTTGAGTTTGCTATAAAACTACAAGATGTCCTACTTCCTATTGACAGCCATTGGCCTGTAGAAAAATATAAGGCCATTGATGATGCCTACAATGCTAATGATAAAGATGCTCAATCTGAAGCGAGAAAAGATTTAGCAGCCGCTTTTAGATTAAAAGCAAAAGCTGTTAACATGAAATATATAGCTCCACCGAAAAGTACAGATTTCGCAATTGTTTATGTTCCAACAGAGGGGCTTTTTGCAGAACTGTCAAGTTACAGAGATCCAAAAACAAAAGAACTACTACTTCAAGAATTAAGAACAAAATACAAAGTTACAATTTCAGGTCCAAATACTTTATCCGCACTGTTACAATCTTATCATTTAGGATTTCAAACATTAAAAGTACAACAACATGCTACGCAAATTTATAGTGATTTAAGAAATATAAGTTCAAGATTTGACAAACATTTTGATGGGATAAAAGATCTAAGGAAAAAACTTGAACAAGCTATGACTGCAACCGATGGATTCGGAAGAGATGCAAGATCAATAATGAATACACTTTCTAATATTAAAGACCCCCAACAGGTAAAAGAAACATTAGAGGAAAATTCAGAAAAGATAAAAGTTCTTAAGTAGATTCAATATGTCTAATTTTGTCTTTTATGATTTCGAGACCAGTTCCTCCAATAAATATTGGGGGCAGATAATTCAAATTGGCGCTGTCTTGACTAATGATAATCTCGATGAACTAGATAGATTTGATGCTAGATGCAGGTTAAGCCCAGGAATTATTCCTGAAGCTATGGCATTGATTGTAAATAAATCATCACCCCAGATGTTAAAGAATTCAAATTTATCTCATTATGAGATGATAAGACAATTTGTTGAAACTTTAAAAAGATGGGGAAAAGCTACTTTCATAGGATTCAACTCGATAGAATTCGATGAAGAGTTTCTAAGGTGTACTTTATTTCAAACTTTAGAATATCCTTACATCACAAGTACGAATGGAAACACTAGGGGAGATGTTCTGAGTTTAGCTAGAGCAGCTAATTTGTACTACCCAAATACTTTAAAAAACTCTGTTAATGAAAAAGGTAATGATGTTTATAAATTAGATCAAATGGCACCTCTAAACGGTATTGAACATGGTGACGCCCATAGTGCAATTGGTGATGTAATGGCAACAGTTGGGATAGCTAAAATTATTTCAAAGAAAGCCCCCAATGTTTGGAAAGCAAGTATGTTAACTATGGATAAAACTCAATCATTAGAAATAATTAAAAATGAACTTTTCTTTTGCACGAATGAATACTTTTATGGACGTAGTAGACCTTATGTACAAACTTTTGTGTGTCAGCACCCCCAATATCAATGGCCGTTATGTTTTGATCTAAGGCATGATCCAACACCTTACTTAAGCATGCCGCTAAAGGAATTAGAGGCTGCAATGAAGAAACAACCAAAATTTATTAGAACAGTAAGACACAATAAGCATCCAGTAATTATGAATCCATCTTATGGTGATAATTTTGAGGAATATAAAGTTATAGGAGTAGCAAAACTAAAAGCCAGGGCAGAGCTTGTTAGAAAAAATAAAGAATTTGCTGAAAAAATACAATCTATAAAACGTTCTGAAGTAGAGGAAAAAGAACAAAGTAAGCCACAGGAGGATTTATATAATGAGGAAAGTATATACGCTAAATTCACAACAGCTGAAGATAATAGGATAATGCCAGAATTTCATTCAGTGGAGTGGGATAAAAAATTAAGTGTAATTTCTAAATTTAAAGATGAAAGGCTTCAATACTTTGGAAAAAAACTTCTTTATATGGAAAAACCCGAGTTGTTAAGTAAAGAAGATTTTAACTTAATTCATAAAGATACCGCAAAGAAATTATTAAGCACTAACAACGAAAAGTGGAATACCATACCAAGAACTTATTCAGAGATTGATACTTTGAGAGCAAAATTTGAAAAACAGGAAGATAAAGAAAAATTAAAAATTTTAGATGATATTAACGCATACGTTGAAGATTTAGAAAAACATTACTCATCTGCATAGTTGACAATAAATCAAAAATACTTAATTAGATTATATGGCTTTCAAAGATTCTACTGATGAAAAATTTAACGAGCAAATAAACGGAAATAAGCTAAATCTTATTCAGTTTAGTGCATCATGGTGCGGACCCTGTCAGCAATTAAAACCGATTATAGAAAAAATTTCTAATGATATGGCTGATAAAATTGATTGTTACTATCATGATATTGAAACTCAGCCGAACGAACCTACAAAGTACTCGGTAAGAGGTGTGCCAACAGTACTTTTGTTTAAGGGCGGGAAACTTGTGGGCACTAAAGTTGGAGCTACTAGTGAAAAAGATATGCTAGAGTTTATTCAAACTCATATCTAATTTTTATTTAATATATTTCCAACATTATATAAAGAACCCATACAGATTATTAATTTTTTATCAGATGAGGTTATAATTTTAATTGCTCTATTCAAGTTATTTGCTTTATCTACATTAAATTTATTTTTTTTTGCGATAGCTTTCAAATCACTAGCTGTCATACAATTTTTCTCATTTTCAATAGGTAAAGTTATTATTTTTTTAAAAATTCCTTTAAATTGTTTAATAAATAAATCAGGTTCTTTATTTTTCATCATTGCCCAAATAGCATATTTAGGAACTTTAATATTTCTTAAGTAATTAGCTAAATTTTTAGCATCCGTCTCAGCATGTGCTCCATCTAACATAATTTGCTCTTTTTTATAGAGCTCATTTTTTATCTTTCCTTTTTTTAAATACTGAAATCTTCCCTCAAAAAAAATACTTGGAATAGTTTTTTCAATAACTTTTTTATCTATTTTGAGGTCAAGAGATATTTTTATAGCATGGCATAGATTTTCTAGTAATCCCTTTGAATGAATATTTTTTGTATTAAGCTTAATCTTATTTTTCTTATCTTTATAAAAATAATTTTTACTTTTTTTAATTAATTTCCAGGTATTAGGATAATTTATAATACTTTTATTTTTTTTGAGATTCTTTTTAATTTTTATTAAGACATCAGGCTTTTGTTTGCCTACATAAATGCGAGTAAAATTACTTAAAAAACCTACTTTTTGGAAAACAACTTCCTCTAATGTTTTTTTGTTTTTTGCTAAAAAATTAAGATGTTGTTTATTAATATTGACAATTACTTGAGCCAAAGGAAAGTCAAATACATTAGTCGAGTCTTTGGCAAATAGGGCTCCCGCTTCAACTAAGTGATAATCAGTATTTTTTTGCGATGCATTAATTATATAAATTATTGTAAGAGCTTCAAAAACTGTAAGGGGTACTTTTAATTTTGTGATTAATTTAATTGATTTTTTTATTTCTTGATGTGTTAAAAATCTATCACCCATCCAAAATCTTTCTTTTATATCTCTAAGTGATGGCGAGATATAAGCTGTCGTTGTTTGTTTATTTGCTTCAATAAAACACTTAACGGAATGTAATGTTGTAAATTTTCCACTCGAGCCAAGGAAATTGATAACGTTGCCAAGTTTTTTTTCTGGATTACCTAATTTTTTAAGAGCCGACTTTATTCTTTTTAGATCAAAATTTATAGTTTGATTAATTAGTTTATGATTAGCTAGCTGCTTGTAGAGACTTATCGACCGTGACATTCGAGTCTTGTTTAGCCTGAGCCTCTGCTTTTTTCAATAGTACATTTAGCAGTGTACCTATTGTTGAGTTTAAATATTGTCTTTCAACAACTAAATCAATACCACCATGATCCTTCACATACTCTGCTGTTTGAAAAGAATCTGGCAAGGTCTCACGCACAGTATCCTGAATTACTCTTCTGCCTGCAAATCCAATCGTTGCTTTTGGCTCTGCAATTAAAATATCACCTAACATCGCCCAAGACGCTGTAACACCACCAGTTGTTGGATCTGTCAAGACGACTACAAAAGGGATATTGTTCTTCTTCAATTCAGACACTGCTAAAGCAGTTCGAGACATTTGCATTAATGCAATAGAAGACTCCATCATTCTTTGTCCTCCAGAACAGCTAAAAAATACATATGGCATTTTATTTTCAATTGCATGTTGAGCTCCAGCGATAAAAGCCTCTCCAGATGCTGCTCCAAAAGAACCACCTATAAATCTAAAGTCTTGTGCTCCAACTACCATGTCAATGTTTTGAACTTTACCTTTAGCAATCAAAATTGCATCATCTTGACCAGTTAATTTTCTAGCTGCATTTAGCCGATCAGTGTATTTTTTTTTATCCTCAAAATTTAATGGATCGTCTTTAGGTAAAGGAAATTCAATTAATTCAAATTCCTTATTATCAAAAAAAGTTTCAAATCTTTCTTTGCAAGTAAGTTTATGATGAGCCCCACACTTAGGGCAAACTTTATGATTTGAAACTAAATCTTCTTTATAAATAAGATTTTTACAACCACATGTAGCCCAAAGATTACCTTCTGTCTTAGATGATTTTTTTTCAAAAAGTGACTTTATTTTAGGTTTAATAAATTTTGTTATCCAATTCATAAAATTTTATTTTTCAAATTGTACACAACTTTATCTAAATTTGTGACAGGATTTTGTCTCATTTTGAGTGAATTTGTTATTGTTTTACACAATAAGCTGCCTACAACTAACCCATTAGCAGATTTTAGAGAAGATATGGTCTTATTTGTTATTCCAAATCCAATAACTAGGTTTTTTTTAGGATTGATTCTTTTTATTCTATTATAGTTTTTAAGAATATTTTTAGGAGATACTTTTAATTTACCACCTGTAGTGGATAGCATAGATATGTAATAAATCATATCATGTGAGTCTTTAATAATTTTTTTAATTCGCTCTTTTGATGTCGTAGGAGACAATAATTGAATAAAATTAATTGATTTTTTTTTGCACTTATTTGCAAAGATTTTGTTCTCTGGATAAGGCAGATCAACAACAATTAAACCATCTACCCCTGAAGCTTTGCAATTTTTAAGAAAGTTATTTTCACCGTTTTGATAAATTAAGTTAAAATAGCCCATTAAAATAATTGGTTTATTAGGATTATTTTTTTTGAATTTTTTAACTATTTGAAAAACATCTTTTAATTTAATTCCATTTTTAATAGCTCGGTGTGAGCTTTCTTGTATTTGTCCTCCGTCAGCTATAGGAGTATTATGAGCAAATCCAAGTTCTAAAATATCAGCATGTTTTGATATTTTATTTAAAATTTTTAAAGAATTGTTTTTAGTATTATCTCCCGCAACAGTATAAGTAATCAAAGCTGGTCTTTTTATCTTTTTACAATTATCGAAAACTTCTGCAATTTTTGACCTCATCTATTATATGATCCTAATTTTTGTTTAATAATATCTTTATCTTTAAGACTATCGCCACAAGAGTTTACAATAATAACTTCGGATGATTTTAATTTGGGAGCTAATTTAATTGCTTCTGCAAAAGCATGAGATGGCTCGAGTGAGGGAGAAATATTTTCGAGCTTCGAAACCAGTTGATAGGCTCTCAAAGCCTCTTCGTCACTTGCAGAGGTATATTTTGCTCTTTTCGTATCTTTAAGAAAACAATGAAGAGGAGAAATTCCCGGGTAATCAAGTCCTGCAGAGATTGATTCTGTTGATCCTATCTGTCCTTCTTTATCTTGTATGACATATTGTGCAGCTCCATGAAGAATACCGATTTTAGATCCATTTGTTAATGGAGCTGCGTGAAGCTTACTATTTCTTGGTCCTCCAGCTTCCACACCGATAAACTGTGCACTTGTATCTATAAATTCATTCCAAAATCCTGCTGCGGAACTACCGCCACCAACACAATTAATTAATTTCAATTTGCTGGGAATCATTCCAAATTCTTCTTGCACTTGCTTGATTAATTCCCTCGAAATTTGAGCTGTGCTCCATGCACAAATTTTAATAAATATATTAGGACCTACTGTTGAACCAACACACATATGTGTAGTGTCACAATTAGAAACCCAGTATCTCATGCATTCGCTTACAGCATCTACAAGTGTTTGACTTCCAGTAGTAACAGGAACTATTTCTGCTCCATTTTTCCTTATAGCTTCGACATTAGGTCTTTGTCTTTTAATATCTTTAGCACCCATAAAGATTTTACATTTAAGACCAAATTTTTTTGCTGCCATTGATAGCATTTTTCCTGCATATCCAGCGCCTGTATCACCAACCACATATTTTTTTCCAGCTCTCTTAGCTATCATACAATGAACAGTTGCCCCATAAATTTTATGAGCCCCTCCCTTCGCTTCTGAAACCACTTTTGCATAAATTTGTGCTCCTCCTAAATGGTCTGTCAAATTTTCCAATTTAATAAAAGGTGTGGGAGCACCCACATAAGTTTGAAAGAAATAATCTCTTTCTTTTAAAAATTTTTTTTCTTTTCTTAATTTTGCAAACAACTTTGTCAAATCATCGATAGGTTTTTTTAGAGTTTCAGGAATAAAATTACCACCAAACTTTCCACCATACATAAAATTTTTATCGTGTTGGTCAATAAGAGGTATGTTTTTTTTAATTTTAGAGCTCATTAATTTTTTTAATAAAACTTTTAATTTTATGATGATCTTTGTAACCTAATTGGCCTTCTAAACTAGAGGATAAATCAAAAAAGTTAACCCCTAATTTACTTATATTTTCCACATTATCTTCAGAGATGGATCCTGCTAGAGCATATTTTGTTCCGATAGGAAGTTTTGTAATTAAATTTTTGGGAAATTCTAAAGATTTTTCCATACCTGGTGTATCAAATAATATTATATCGGCATTATCAAATTCTCTGTATAAACCAATATCCTTTTCCTCTTTTACTTTAATTGCCTTGATTACTTTTAAGCCTGTTTTCTTGATTTCAGCCACTCTATCTTTAGTTTCCGATCCATGTAGCTGGATGTAATCAAAATTTCCTATAATATTTTTTTTGATAAACTCATCACTCGGATTGATAGTAACTGCAACAAATGCAGATTTTTTTTTATCATATTCAGAAAGTATATTTATATCTGAAATATTTACGTTACGAGGGGATTTTTCATAAAATACAAATCCTAAAAAATTTACTTTAAGATCAATGCACAGTTGAACATCTCTGTTTGGATTTAAACCGCAAACTTTAATTTTCATTATCTCAATTCTTTAGCAAGATTTTGAATGTTCCTTTTTATATTTCCTTGAGTAATAGCTCTTCCAATTACCAGCCAATCAGATTTGACCTTATTAGCTTCCATTGAACGTTTTTGATCGTAATTTCTCTTTCCTATTTGTATTCCAGGAGTTATGATTTCTTTTTTAAAAATTTTTCTTACATCACTTACTTCATAAGGGCTACAAACCAAAGCATCTAATGCTGCTTTTTTTGCTAGCTTTGCTTGATGAGTAACTAAACTTTTTACAGATTTATTATATCCAATCAGTTTCAAATCATTGTTGTTTAACGAGGTTAAAGTCGTAACACCTACTATCTTTGTTGACCTTGAAACTTTCTTAACAGCCTTTCAACGCCTTTACTGCTGATAACATTGTATTAACGGTATCATTTAATTTTAAATCAACAAAAATAATTTTATTTTTTAATGATGAAACAAATTGTCTACCTTTTTTAGAATTTAAAAACTCTAAACCAAATTTGTAACCAATTATAATTCTATTTGTTTTTGAATGTTTTATAATTTTTTTAACCTTAGCAAGATTTGTTGTGTCACAAGCAATAAAGATTTTTGGTTTTTTCATTCGTTAATCACTTTTTTTAATTTTTTTGATGGTCTAAATCTAATTTTAGCACGTTCTGGCTTATATATTAATTCATTAGTAGCAGGATTTCTTGCATTAAAATTTTCTTTCAGTTTTTTACAGTACCAGCGACCTAACCCTCTTATTTCAACAGTATTACCTTTTTTTAAGGCTCCCGCAATATTTCCTGTGAAAATGTTTAAAACAGTTTCTAATTCAATTTTATTAAGATTTGGATATTTATTTTTGAGCTTTTTTATGAGCTTTTGACGTGACAATTATTTTTCTTTTTTACCTCTTTTACCAATAGCTTTTTCGAATATTCCTTTAAGAGTCGCGCCTGATTTTGTTGCTCCCTCCCCGAACTTAGCTATAAGGGTTTTTTCTTCGTCCATTTGGGCTGATTTAGGACTTAGTTTTATTCTTCTATTTTTAAGATCAAGATCTATAATTTTAGCATCTAAAGCATTGTCTTTGCTGAAAACTTCAGGTCTTTGGTCTGATACTTCTTTAGCTAAATCAGATTTCTTAATATTTACAATTAATTTTTTCTCTTTGTCTATAGACACTTTTACCCCTGTCTTCAGAACTTCATGAATACGAGTTGTTATTACGTCCCCAACTTTTTTCTTATTATCTTTAAACCAATCAAGAGGATCTTTTTCCAGTGCTCTTTTTGAAAATCTAATCTTATCATCTTTAAGTTCTATTATTTTTACACTGATTGTGTCATTCTTTTTATAGTTTTTTAGATTATCTACGTTTTCATCATATGAAATTTCCTTGTAATGAAGCATTCCGGAAAGACCATAATCGACTAAATCTCCAAAAATTGCTTTATCTGTAATATTTTTTATAACAATCTTTACTTCTTTTCCGACAAGATCTTTAATTTTTTCCCAAGGATTTTCTAAAGTAGATTTGTATGATAATGAAATTCTCTTTGTTTCTTTATCAATGTTAACAATCTTAAATTTTATTTTTTGAGACACAGACAATACTTTACTTGGCTTCACATTTCTATTTGTCCAGTCAAGTTCCGAGCTATGAATCAAACCTTCTACGCCCTCTTGAATCTTCACAAAACAACCGTAGTCCATAATCTTAGTAACTGTACCTTCATAAGTTTCTCCAACTTTGTATTTTTTCTCAATATTATCAAATGGATCCTCAATTAAAGCTTTAACAGAAGCTGAGACACGATTAGTTTTTGGATCAATTTTAGTAATTTTAACTTTTAGTTTTTGGCCAATAGTAACTAAATCCGCAGGCTTCTTCACCCTTCCATGGCTAAGGTCCGAAACGTGCAGTAAAGCATCTACTCCATCAATATCTAAAAAAATTCCCCAATCTGTCGTTGCTTTTACGATTGCGTTTTCGACAATGTCACCTTCTTTAAAATTTTTAAGAGCTTCAGTTATAACGGCATTTTTATTTTTTTCTAAAACAGCTCTTCTAGAAACACAAACATTTCCTCTATTTTTATCAATTCTTGTTGCAATAACTTTTACTGGAGTATTCATTAAATGATCAATCTTTTTTAAAGGCTTAACATCAATTTGAGAAGATGGCATAAAACAAGGTAAGCCTTCAACAGTGGTTATAAATCCACCTTTTACTTTTCCAGTGATGTAACCAGTCATTTCCTCCTGAGACTCAAAAACTTTTTCCATTTTTTTCCAAGCTTTCATTTTCCTCGCTTTGTCTCTAGAAATAATAATTTCTCCTTTAAAACTCTCAATTCTCTCAAGATATACCTCAATTTTTGATCCAACTTTTAGTTTGGATAGTTCGTCATCATTTTTAAATTCTTCTATTGGAATCATTCCCTCCATTTTTGCTTTACAATCAACAACAATAAAATTTTTTGTAATTTCGGTAACTGTTGAGTTAATTATTTCGTTTTCCTTGAGTTTTCTATCTTTAAAATCTTGATCTAATAGACTTTGAAATTCTTTTTGGGATGAGCTTATATTTTTTAATTCTTGTTCTGAGGCCATATTTTAGTTAATAAATTTTTCAATATACTTTGACATTTTTACTACCATTGCATGTTTGTTTAATTTTCCGGTGTCCACAACTACAGCATTTTTATGCTTTTTTAAAGGACTATGTTTTCTTTTTTTATCAGAAATATTCCTTAATTTTAAAGCATTTTTGACTGATAAGAGATTTATTTTTGAACTATTTTTTTTTAACTCTTTATACCTTCTTTTAGCAGCAATATTTAAATTACAAATGAAAAAAAATTTCACATCAGAACTAGGTAAAATTTTAGTTGAGGAGTCTCTTCCCTCTAAAACACAACCTTTATTCCTTTTTATAAAATCTAGCTGATATTTCTTCAAAATATTCCTAACGAAAAGTTTTTTAGCGATGATGGCACTAAAAGTTGAAATTTTAACAGTATGAAGATTAATTTTATTCAATTTTTTATAATTAAGTTTTCTAAATTTATTTTTTAAAAAAATTCTTTCATTTCTTGGTTTATTTTTCAAAATTAAATAAGCTGCGTAACGGTATAAAAGCCCACTAGACAGGAAGGCAAGATTATATTTTTTTGCAATTAATCTAGCTCCGGTTGACTTACCAGTTGCCGCTCCACCATCACAAGTTATTCTCAAAAGTCTATTTTTGTATTTCAAATTTTGCTCCTAAAGTCTTTACAATTTTTAAAAATGATGGAGATGAAGTATTAACAGTTTCAAAATTCTTTATATTTGTTTTTGCACCTGTTAATACTGATAAAATAAAAGTTGCCATACAAATTCGATGATCTCCTAAATTTGGAACAAATATATTTTTATTTTTACAATCAATTAAGCCTTTTCCATAAATTTTTAATAGTTTTTTTGAAGAGACACTTTTTATACCGATTTGACTCAAAACTTTTTGCATCTCAGTAATACGATTACTTTCTTTGTTTGCTAAGTCTTTGATTCCGTAAAATTTAGAACAACCTTTTGTTAAAGCCGCTAAAACAAACATAATTGGATATTCATCAGTAGAATTTACGTAAAATTTTATTGTTGCAAAAATAGGTTTTAATTTACTTGTCTTGATAAAAATATCCCCAAACATTTCATTGTTTTCTTTTTTAAGATTTTTAAATTTAATTTTTCCACCGTGTTTTTTTAAAAGTTTATAAAATCCCATTCTTGTTGGATTTAAGCCAACTTTTTTTATTTTAAGTGACGAATTTTCATTTAACAAAGTTAGTGCCGAAAAAAAAGCAGCAGACGAAGGGTCACCAGCAATATTGATATTTGATGATTTTAAATTTTTTTTCCCAAAAATTTTAATTATTTTTTCTTTGCCATTTTTAATTTGTAATACATCTTTATTTTTTAAAAGCATATTTTCAGTGTGATCTCTGCTTTTATCTTTTTCTATTATAGTTGTATTACCCCAAGAATTTAATCCAGCAAGAATCACAGCACTCTTTAGTTGAGCAGAAACACCAGCATAATATTTTATACCTATAGGAACTTTACTTGAAACTATTTGTAGAGGAAATTTGAACTTATTTTTTGGTAAAAATGATGCGCCAAACATTTTCATTAATTCAATTAATTTTTTCATACTTCTTTTATTTAATGAATTATCACCAATCACTTTTATTTTTATATTAGGTGTAGTTGAAAGAATACCTATTAAAAGTCTAGCTAGTGTTCCAGAGTTACCAAAATTTAATTTTAGATTATTTTTTGCTGTAAAAGAACCAAGGCCCTTTCCAAAAATACTATACTCTTTAGATTTTATCCTCTTTATTGTAACATTCAATTTTTTCAAACATTTTATCGTTGATAATACATCTTCAGACTCCAAAACATTTTTAACATTTGTAATATCATTACTAATCGCCCCAATTAAAAAACTTCTTATGGATAGCGATTTATCAGAGTCTACTTTTATTGTTTTTTTATACGGTAAAATTTTGTGCTTTACTTTAAGATTAAAACTTTTTATTGGCATTTTTTTCTAAGAGAATTGCGATCCAAAATAATGTTCTATAGCTTTTGTGGACTTTAATAACTCTCTAGAAGAACCCTCAGCAATTACTGAATGTTCACCAAGAACATAACTACGATCAGTTATGTCAAACAAATTTTTTACATTGTGATCAGTTACTAAAATTGCTGTTCCGTTAGACTGTATCTTCAATATATATTTTTGTATATCCTGTATTACTAATGGATCGAGGGCTGCTAAAGGTTCGTCAAGTAAAACTATCTTTGGATTATTAATCATTACTCTAGCCATCATCAGTCTTCTGATTTCCCCGCCTGAGAGGACAGAAGCATTCAAAGTTCTTAAATGTTGTAAGTTGAATTCATCAAGTAATTTTTCAGTTATAGCTTTTTGTGCATCAACACCTTTAATAGAAATTTGAGCAACTCCTAGAATGTTATCATAAACTGACATATTAAATACACTTCTTTGTTGGGGAAGATAACCTAACCCTTCTTTAGATCTTAAATGTATTGGAATTTGTTCAATTGATTTGTCTTTAAGATATATTTTTCCACCTTCTACATTTTGTTCTCCAATGCACATAGAAAATAATGTTGTTTTACCGCAACCATTTGGTCCTAAAACTCCAACACATTCTCCAGGGAAAACTTTTAAAGAGAGTTTTTTCAAAATCGGTCTTCCGTCAAAAGACTTACTTACATCTTTAATTTCAAAAATTGGTTTGTCTTTTTTAAATTTTAAAATTCTAAATCCTTTTTTCATTTCATTTTTACGTTCGCATTCACTTTATTTTCATTAAACGATTCAATATTTAAAGTTTTCTT
Source organism: uncultured Pelagibacteraceae bacterium (assembly GCA_902537845.1). Lineage (GTDB taxonomy): Bacteria > Pseudomonadota > Alphaproteobacteria > Pelagibacterales > Pelagibacteraceae > Pelagilacustribacter. Next base: position 21,724 of record CACBDC010000006.1, on the reverse strand, counting down.
TTTTATATCAAAAAGAAGTCTATCAGCAACCATAGTTCCTCTAATATCATTAATTGATACATCATCAGTTATTGAAATATAGCTTTTCAGGTTAGAATACTCTGCTTTCTGAGCAAAAAGTTCACTCTCCCCATAATTTACTCTAACATTTCCGTCAAATTTCATATCTAAAGTTCGATTGTTGTACAATCCTTTATCAGACCAAACATATAAAACTGTGTCATCCTTAAAATAAAATATGGCTTGTACAAATTTCATATTTATTATTTCCTGATTACTTTCGTTATTAAATGCTTCTTCAGATTTGAGAATATATCTGTTGCCTGCTAAATCTATTCCAGAATATTCAATATCGTAAAATACGTTACCACCTTCAGAATCATTTATAAGTTTGTCCTTAATTTTTTTTTGATCGTCTTTAGAAATAATCAGAGAATTTTGATCTTTATCTCGATTGACATAGGTAAACATAATTATAAAAATACCTGATAATAATAATATTATTTGAGCAAATAGTAATTTTTTTTTTCTTTCTCTCATTTAATCTCATTTTTTAATATGTTGTGAATATGTATTATACCTTTTAATGTTTTAGTTTTTTTTCTCATATGTTGATCAGACACAACTAATAAGCTGGTTATTTTTTTTTCATTCATGATTGCTAAAGCTTTTGATGCTGGCATATTTTCATTTACGACAAAAGGATTTTTTGTCATTAGTTTTTTTAAGTCCTTTACTTTATTAAAATTTTTAATTTCTCGTCTTAAATCTCCATCAGTAACGATCCCTTCAATATATTTATTCTTTAAAATAATAATTATTCCAAGCTTTTTTTTATTCATTATTTTTAATGCTTCATTGAATTTTTTGTTATGATTTATAACAGGCATCGATTTACCTTTAATCATTATGTCTTTCGCCAAGAGCAAAGTACGACCAATATTTCCTCCAGGATGAAAAACTTTAAATTTTTCTTTAGAGAATTTTTTTTGATGAATTATGGTTGTAGCCATACAATCACCCAAAAGTAAAGTAATAGAAGTACTCGAAGTAGGGACCATGCCTGTCACATCAGCTTCTTTCACTTTTGGAAGAATTAATTTGACGTCGCTCGCTTTAATTAAGACACTATCTGGTTTTGAGGCTATACCTATAATTTTTATTCGATATCGATTTGCATATTTTAACATGTTGTTCAATTCGGCAGTGTTACCTGAATACGACATTATAATAAGAATGTCTTTTTTCTCGATCTGACCCATATCTCCATGTAAAGCTTCAGATGGATGGCAGAAAAAACTTGGAATTCCTACACTTGAAAAAGTTGCAGATATTTTTCGGGCAATCAAACCAGACTTTCCTATTCCTGCAAAAATTACTTTACCTTTACAATTTAATATTAAATCTACAGCTTTGATAAAAGATTTATTAAAAACTCTTTTTATCTTTTTCATTTCGTTTATTTGGATTGCCGCAGCTTTATTGGCCAAACTTATATAATTTTTTTTATTCATTAATGTTCAAAAATATCAAATTTAAATCCATTTTGATCTAAGGCTACTCTGGTATCTAAAAAAACAAGGCATCTTTTAAAAATATCCATCCTTTTTTCTCGGATCAACATTTTTTCTAATTCATCTTTTATTTTGTGTAAGTAGACAACGTCGTTCGCAGCGTACTCAAGTTGTTTATTAGACAATTCACTTATATCTTTATTCCAGTCACTGCTACCTTGTCTTTTATCAAGTGATTTACCACAAAATTCACTAACAAGATTTTTCAAACCATGACTATCAGTGTACGTTCTTACAATTTTAGAGGCAATTTTTGTATCAAAAATATTTTTTACTTTGCACTTAAGAAAAAATTCCAATGCATTTTTATCAAATCTTAAAAAATGACCAATTTTTAAAATTTTTTCATTTTCTAAAACCTTTACCAAGTTAGGCGCTTTGTAGTTCTCCTTATTAGGCTGAATAATATAAACATTTCCGTTTTCGTCACAAATTTGAATCAGACTTAATTTATCTCTTTCAGGTATTTGCAGACCAGTTGCCTCGGTATCTATGGCAATACTATTTTTAAATGAGTTAGCAATCTCTGAAGTTATGTCCTCTTTAAACTTAATTATTTTCATATATAGTTGTTTTAAATACCATGAAAAATCAAATTTGCACAATCTTAGGTGGTGGTGGATTTATAGGAAGATATCTTGTTCGAAATTTGACCAAGAAAAACTACAGATGTATCATTTCAACAAGAAAAGCCTTTCAAAAAGGTTACTTAAAAACTCAAGCAACTCCAGGCGCAATAGAACTAGTAGATTGGAACCCGAATAATTTTTCAGAATTAAAAGAGGCTATAAAAAATTCTGATATTGTTATAAATTTAATAGGTATTCTTTTTGAGACTAGAAAGCAAAAGTTTTATAATATTCATACAACTATTCCTGAGTCTGTAGCTAAAATATGCACTGACTCAGATGTAAAAAAATTTATTCATGTTTCAGCTATCGGCGCTAGTGAAAATTCAAAATCACTTTATCAAAAATCAAAGTTTCAAGGTGAAGTCAAAGCCTTGAACAATTTTAAGAAAACTGTAATTATTAGACCAAGTGTAGTTTGCGGCGCTGAAGATAACTTTACAAATCTTTTTTCAAAGTTGAGTATTCTTCCAATCATACCAATTGTAGGAATAAACTATAAGTTTCAACCTATCCTAGTCAATGATGTAGTTGATGCAATTGTTAAAGCAATCGAGATTAGAGGTAATGAGGGAAAAATTTATGAAATTGGTGGACCAAAAATAATTAGTTTCGGTGATATGGTTAAATCAATCTTAAAGACAATAAATAAAAAAAGATTTGTTGTACCCATGCCGATGCCATTAGCAAAAATTCAAAGCACGATAACTGATTTACTGCCTTTTCCTCCTATCTTAACAAAAGACCAGTGTGAGATTTTATCAGAGGCTGACAATGTAGTTTCAGATAACAACCTTACTTTAAAAGATTTGGATATTGATCCGTCAGACGTAGAAGATGAAATGAAGAAATGGTTGTGGAGATATAAAGATGGTGGTCAATTTGCAAAAGCTTAAATGAAAAGTATGACTTTACTATCAGGGTATATATATCTTGCTTTAGCGATTATCACAGGGATCGCCTCAAATGGTTTTTTAAAAACAACTGAGGGATTTTCAAAAATTAGCCCAACAATTTTTTGTGTAACAAGTATTGTGGTTTGTTTATTTTGCATTTCAAAAGCAATGACAATAATTCCAGTTGGCTTTACTTACGCAACTTATGGCGCTTTAACTATAACTGCAGTAACTTTATTTGGTATATTTAAATATAATCAAACTCCAAATATTTATGGGACTATAGGCTTAGTTTTAATTATAGCAGGTGTTATTCTTTTAAATCTGTTTGGAAAAGTCAAATAAAACCCTAGGTAGAATCTAAATTTAATTAGCGACTCCTCTTTACATATATTTTGTGCTAGCTTTTTTCTTTTTAAAGAAAACGGGGGACATCAAAATGAAAACAATAAAAGCAATAATTGCTTCGTTGGCACTTTTCGCAATGTTTGCGGGAACATCTGCCCAAGCAAAAGTAGAGATACAATGGTGGCATGCTTTTGGTGGAAGGCTTGGTGAGTTACTTGATGAACAAGTAAACAAATTCAATGCATCACAAAACAAGTACACTGTAGTACATACTAGAAAAGGTAATTACTCAGAAACTTTAAACGCTGGTATCGCTGCATTTAGAGCTGGACAACATCCGAATATACTTATGGTATTTGAAGTTGGAACAGCAAGTTTAATGGCAGCAAAAGGAGCTTACGTTCCTATGTACCAACTTATGAAAGATGCTGGTCAAAGATTCAATCCTAATGGATTTGTTTCAGCTGTATCTGGTTATTATACGACTACAGATGGCAAAATGTTATCTATGCCGTATAACTCTTCAACTCCAGTTCTTTGGGTAAATAAAGACCTAATGAAAAAAGCAGGCTTAGACCCAGAGATGGACTTAAGTACTTGGAAAAGAGTTGGAAACGCACTTGATGCTGCTAAAGCAAAAGGTATTGATATGCCTTTCTGTACCTGTTGGCACAGCTGGGTTCACCTTGAAAACTTTTCAGCGTACCACAACATACCATTTGCAACTAAATCAAATGGATTTGCTGGTTTAGATACTGAGTTAGCTTTCAATAGTCCAGTACACATCAAGCACATTCAAACTTTAGGTAAATGGGCACAAGAAGGTAAATTTAAGTATATGGGTAGAAGAAATGAAGCTGGTAAAAATTTTAGAGCCGGTGAATGTATGTTAATGACAGAATCTTCTGCTGGTTATGCTGGTATCAAAAAAGAAGCAAAATTTGAATTTGGTATTAGACACTTACCTTACTATGGAGCAACAGAAGCACCTCAAAACACAATTATTGGTGGTTCATCTCTATGGGCGTTATCTGGAAAATCTAAAGAAGAGAACAAAGGTACTGCAGCATTTTTAGCTTTCTTATCAAAAACTGATATTCAAGCTAAGTGGCACCAAGACACTGGTTATTTAGGTGTTACTACTGCAGCTGCTAAAGCAACTAAAAAGTCAGGATTTTATAAATCAAATCCTGGAACTGATTTAGCAGGAATACAGATGATGAGAAATAAAGTTACTCAAAACTCTAAAGGCTTACGTCTTGGATCTTTTGATCAAATAAGAGGAATTATTGATGAAGAGATGGAAGGAGTTTACAACGGCACTAAAACTGCTCAAGTAGCTTTAGACAGCGCTGTAAAAAGAGGTAACGTTCTTTTAAGAAGATTTGAAAGAGCTAACAAATAAATCAATTTAATGTATCAGGGGCGAAAGCCCCTGGTATACTTCTAAAGATCAAATGGAAAAAAGAGTTTTTTTTAAAGGTTGGTGGTTACCAGCACTGTTAGTTGCACCTCAGCTACTGATTTCTTTTGTCTTCTTTTTTTACCCATCAGGACAAGCCATTTGGAATTCTTTATTTTTACCGGATCCTTTTGGATTAAAGACAGAATTTGTAGGTTTAGATAATTTTAGATTTTTATTATCCGACCCTTATTATTTAGCAAGTTTCAAAACGACAATTATTTTTTCAACTGCAGTATCCGTTTCATCGATGGCTTTGGGTTTATATTTAGCAGCGTTAGCTGATCGATTAATTAAAGGAGCTGGAGTTTATCAAACCTTATTAATTTGGCCTTACGCTATAGCACCAGCTATCGCAGGAGTTCTTTGGTTATTTATGTTCAATGGAAACATTGGTTTAGCTTCTTACTATCTTAAAGCTTTAGGTTATGAATGGAACCATACGTTAAAAGGTGATCAGGCAATGTTTTTAGTAATTTTAGCTTCATCCTGGGGAAGAATAAGTTATAACTTTTTATTTTTTTTGGCAGGACTTCAAGCCATTCCAAAATCAATTATTGAGGCGGCAGCAATAGATGGAGCTAGTTTTTGGAAACGTTTTGGCACAATTGTAATACCTCTACTTTCACCAATCACATTCTTTTTATTGGTTGTAAATATTGTTTATGCTTTCTTTGATACCTTTGGAGTAATTCATACGATTACATCAGGTGGACCTGAACAGTCGACCACCATTCTTGTTTATAAAGTATTTTCTGATGGCTTCGTGAGCCAAGATCTAGGATCGAGTGCAGCGCAGTCTGTAATTCTTTTGGTTTTAGTTGGAATTTTAACTGTCATTCAATTTAAATATATAGAGAGAAAGGTTCATTACTAATGGTTGAGAAAAAGAAATCAGGATATTGGTTAACTCACCTTGGTTTAATTCTTGGGGTCTTATTTATATTCTTTCCAGTTTGGCTAACTTTTGTTGCTTCAACCGTAACTCAAGATGCAATTATTTATCCACCATTACCAATGTTACCTGGAACAGAGTTCTTTGAAAATTATGCAAATGCATTATTTAGAGGCTCACCAGAAGGATACGGAGCCAAAGTTCCCGTGATAAAAATGATGATGAACTCTGCAATCATGGCTATTGGAATTACTGTTGGAAAAATTATTATCTCATTATTATCAGCTTTTGCTTTTGTTTATTTTAGATTTCCATTCAGGAATTTATGTTTCTGGTTAATCTTTATTACTTTGATGCTTCCAGTTGAAGTAAGAATAGTTCCAACTTACGAAGTTGTTGCAAATTTAAATTTATTAAACTCTTACACGGGGTTAATCTTCCCGTTAATTGCATCAGCTACGGCAACTTTCTTATTTAGACAATTTTTTATGACGATACCTGATGAAATGGTCGAAGCAGCTAGAATGGACGGATGTAGTCCGATGCGTTTCTTTTTTGATATATTAGTTCCAATAAGTAAAACTAATATTGCGGCTTTATTTGTAATTTTATTTATTTTTGGTTGGAACCAGTATTTATGGCCACTATTAATGACAACCGATCCTGACATGAGAACTATTGTAATGGCGATAGACTCAATGATACCTACAGGCGATGATTATGCACACTGGCCAACAGTTATGGCAACAGCAATGTTAGCTATGGTACCACCAGTCATAGTAGTAATCAGTATGCAAAAGTTTTTTGTTAAAGGCTTATTAGAAAGCGATAAATAATGTCTCAAATTAGTTTACAAAATTTAAAAAAATCTTTTGGGAAAACTCAAGTTATTCATGATCTGAGTATTGATGTAAAAGATGGTGAACTGATTGTAATAGTTGGGCCTTCTGGATGTGGTAAATCAACATTATTGAGAATGGTTGCGGGGTTAGAGGATGCTAATGAAGGAAATATTTTAATTGATAATAAAAAAGTAAATGAGCTTGAGCCTATGGAGAGAAATATTGCCATGGTGTTTCAAAATTATGCTCTTTACCCTCATATGACTGTATTTGGTAACATGGCCTATGGATTAAAAATTGCAAAAGTGCCAAAAGAAGAAATTGAATCAAGAGTTCAAAAAGCAGCTGAAATTTTAGAGCTTGGAGAATTATTAGAGAGAAAACCCAATCAATTATCAGGAGGACAAAGACAAAGAGTTGCTATGGGAAGAGCCATTGTAAGAAATCCTGTAGCCTTTTTATTTGATGAACCCTTATCAAATCTTGATGCAAAATTAAGAGTTCAAATGAGATTGGAGATTAAAAAACTTCAAACTCAATTAAAAACTACTTCTCTTTATGTAACGCATGATCAAGTTGAAGCGATGACTTTAGCTGATCGAATGATTGTAATGAACGAAGGAAATGTTGAACATATTGGAACACCTTTAGAAGTTTATACAAAGCCCAAAACTTTGTTTACGGCTCAATTTATTGGAAGCCCAGCAATGAATATTTTAAAAGGTAATTGCGCAAGTAACAAATTAATTTTGGCAAACAAAGCTTTACTTTCAGTGAATTCAAAATTTAATGGACCTGTTAATATAGGTATGCGACCTGAAGATTTTGAACTAGATCAAAATGGTCCAATCAAGTTAAAAGTTGAACTTGTAGAGTTGATTGGAGCGAATACACTTATTCATGGTAAACTTGAAAATAGTAATGAAATTTTAGTTGCAAGTATCTCAGGTGTTGTTAAAGAAGATACTATTGGAAAAAATATAAATCTTTCCATTCAAAATGACAAACTACACCTGTTTGATACTAATACTGATTTGAGGATTAATTGATCAATCCATTTTTAACGAAACCTAATTACATAAGAATATACGGCCACAGAGGAGCTAGAGGTGATATTGTTGAAAACTCAATCTCTGGTTTTAAGTATACTTTTGATCTTGGTATCAAAGCAGTTGAATTTGATGTTGTAATTTCAAAAGATAATATTCCAACAATATTTCATGACTACAGATTAAATCCTGATTTAGTTAAAGATGCCTCAGGGAACTGGATCACAGATAAAAGCATGAAATTAGTAGAACTGACTTATGATGAAATAAGTAAGTATAGTATTGGAAGTATAAAGCCTGAAACAAAGTATGCAAAAAGATTTAAAAATCAAAAACCTATTACAGGAGAAAAAATACCAAAATTAACTGATTTCTTTAAATTAGTTACGGAAGATAAATATAAAGATGTATTTTTAAATTTAGAAATTAAATCAACTCCCACACAAGAAAACGTAACCCCTGACCCAGAAAAAATGGTTTCCTTAATCCTTAAAGATATAAAAGATTTTAAACTTGAGGACAGAACATTAATCACTTCTTATGATTTTAGAATTCTTTACGCTCTTAAAAAACAAAATCCAAATATTTTAAGAGGATTTATTACCCTGCAACAAGGTCTTTCAATCACTAAAAAGAATATTTATGAAAACTCTCCATGGATGGTTAAAAATTATCCAATGGAAGAATTATTTTTGCTTCCTAATATAATTAAATCTTTAGAAGGTCATGTGTGGAGTACTTTCTACCGCGATGTTACAAAACAAAATGTAGAATTAGCACACAAACATGGTTTAGCTACTTGTGTTTGGACAGTGAATAGAGAAAAAGATATTATTAGAATGATTGAGTACGGAGTTGATGGAATTATCACTGACTATCCAAAAAAAGTTCAAGAAATTTGTAAATCCAAAAATATCTCTTGGTTTTAAGCCTGAAAACTTGAAAAAATATTTATCATCGTGTAAATAATCTCATGGCAAAAAAAAAATATCAAAGAAATTGGTTAGAGAGAAAACTTGATGAATATAACCATACAATGGAGCTTATTAGAACTATTTTACCTTTCTTAATTCTACTGCTACAAATTTACATACTAACAAAACTCATTTAACACTTAGCCAAATATCAGCTATAATCCAAAGATGACTTTGTTGTTTTTATCACTAGCAGGAATCATTGCAATCATTGTTATTCTTGTATCGGCGAAATTTATTAAAGCAGGGTTTGATGCTAGAGGTGAGGTTAAAGAGGAACAAAGAAAAGAGCAACTCAAGCAAGAAGACGAAGAAATTTTAGATAAATTAAAAGAAAAAAACCTATCTCCTGAAGACCTCAAAAAAATTTATGAAGATCTTCATAAGAAAAAATAGTCTTGATTATTAAAATAATCCTCTAGGAATTATAAAGTAATGTATCGCAAGCACGATTGCTACCGAAACACTTAATCCAAATATCATTTTAACAAAGTCTTTTCCAATTAGTGGAAAGACATATTTGAATTTATAATCCTTGTTCATAGTTGAAATTGCCAACTCTCTTCCACACAATAAGCCTACGAACACCCATGTCGTTGACATTGGTAAATCATTCAACTCTTTGAAGTAGAAAAGAACTGCAGCATAAATCACGTTTATGATTGTTGCTGATCGAGCATATCTCGTTCCAGTTTTTTCTAATACAACCTGTTGTATCGATCCACCTCTAATATAGAAGATATAAAAAAGAAGAACGGTAAAGTATGTTATTACAATTAAAAGTAATGAAAAATCTAATTGTCTGGGTAAGTACACAGCAATGTTTGCAACATCATGTGATAACCAAACCCACCATAACCAGCCTGAAGATACCCAAACTGAATTTCGCCAGAAAGCAATCCATTTATCTCCTTTAACTTCATCAAGTTTCTCATTAATAAATTTAGAAACTGCAATCCAACAGAAGTAAGCAACTGTTGCCGCTATACCATAACCTACAATACTTTTTACAAGCATTTTTTCTAAAACAACTGTTGAGGCAAAGGCAGATAAAACTAAAAAAGTTGTAGATACTGGAATACCTATTCTTGTTAGTGCCAATAGAATTGCAGGAGCGACTGCGTGGTACCATTGAATTTCTTGGAAAGGTATTCTTGTTAATCTTCCGTAAGAAATATCTCCATCATAACTGTACCAACCCCATGTTATTGCAATAATCATTACTAGTGATGCTGCACTTGCGAGCGTGTACCATTTAAACCATTTTTGCTTTGAGGCAATAAAAGTTCCGAGTGTTTGTATAGAGTCGTTAGCGATTACACTATAACCTGCTAATCCGAACCCTATAATCGTGTATATTAAACTAAGTTCCATATTATTTCCTTTTTGTCATTTTTTTATTGTTATTCTTGACATCCGAATCGTCATACTTAATAGAACTTTTAAAGGATGTTAAAAATTAATCTAGTAAAGAATTTATTAATTTTTTTTTTGAATAGGGCTTGGATCGCTTATAAAAATTATTTGACTAATTGCAAATTAATTTTCTTTTATTAAGAATAATTATCTTAAAAATTTAATAACATTATATTTCAAAAAATTTAATCAAAATTAAACTAGTTTCACGTGTTCATTTCACGGGATTATTTTTTGAAAAAAATTTTCTGAATTATAAATAAAGCTAAAAAAGCACCAATAATTTCTGCAACTATGTAAGTAGGTGTATTTAAATAGTTTATACCTGTAAATGTATCAGTGAAAGTTCTAGCTAATGCAACCGCAGGGTTAGCAAAAGAAGTTGATGAAGTAAACCAATACCCAGCAGTAATATAAGTTGCAACGGATGCAGCAACTGCAACAGTTCCATTTTTTAGTGAACCAAAAATTATAAAAATTAAACCAAAAGTTGCTATAACTTCTGCAATAAAAATATTAAACCCTGGTCTAGCTTTGCTTGATAATTCTATAAAGGGTAAATCAAACATGAAATTTGCGAGCATTACTCCCAATAAACATCCTAAAATTTGGGCACTTATATAAGTAAAAATTAAGTCTTTTTTAATTTTTTTTGTGAAATACATTGTCATTGTAACAACAGGATTAAAGTGAGCTCCAGAAATATTTGCAATTGAATTTATTAAAACAAATAATCCTGCGCCAGTTGCAATAGTATTAGCTAATAACATGACGGCAAAGTCTCTAGTCAAATTTTGAGCCATTATCCCAGAACCAACTATGATCATGACTAAAAAAGCACTACCTATAAATTCACCTATAAATATTCTATTTTTCATTGAAGTAACAATTGATAGAATCCTATTAAAAATAAAGGAATTTGTAATCCGAAGTTTGTAAGAATAGCTTTATCTTTTGAGAGAAAACCAGCGATTGTCCAACCTACAACCCCTGCACCATGAAACATAATATTGATAGGGTACATATTGAGATTGGTAAGCAGTATTCCTGTTAGTACTAAAAAAGTACTTAACCACTTAAGGTATTTTTTAATAAATTCCATTTAAGTTTGAATTACCCTGACGCTTTAACTTTTTTCTCAATAAATTCTGGAATGTCATCTTCTTTATCAAGAATCTCTTCTTTTGTACCTTTAGGTTGAAATGCATATAACACGTGTAATTTACAATACGGGAATTCTCCTTCAGGTTTTCTTCCGCAAAAATAAAACTTTTCTTCATTGGGATGCCCTATAGGCCATTTGCATGTTTGATCAGTTAATTCCTCTAAAGATTTAGGGTTTTCTGGCTCAAAATTTTTATCTAGTAAAATTGATTGAAATTTGGCTTTTCTTGAAATTGGCGTTGTACCTTTTCGAGTTGATTTAATTACTGAAGAGGATGATTGGCTTGATTGTTTCGAAGGGGCTCTAGCTTCCAAGTTGAGTCTATGAGCTTTTCCAATAACTGCGTTACGTGTCGTATCTCCAAGTTCCTCTGCTATTTGACTTGCAGTATGACCTTTGGTCCAAAGTTCTTTTAATTTCTTTACTTTTTCCTCTGTCCAACTCATTGTATTAAATTACAATATTTAGTATTTTAAAAAAATTTAGGACATAATATTGAGGTTTAAAACATTAAAAGTCCTAAAAGCTGTGAGTAGATTTAGTTGTACACAGTTTTTTTAATAAAAGGATATAAGACTATTTATGGTTGAAATAACAAAAAAATATAAAATAGGAACAAGAAGATTTGGACTTGTAAATTGGATTGGAGTTTGGACTTTATACAAAAAAGAAGTCTTAAGATTTTTGATAGTGTGGATACAAACTATTTTTTCCCCACTTGTTTCCTCTTTGCTATTCTTACTTGTTTTAACTCTAGCAATAGGTGCAGACAGAGGTGATGTTTTAGGTGTTCCTTTTATAACTTTTCTAGCGCCAGGGTTGATATCAATGCAGGTTATTCAACAATCATTTTCACATTCATCATCATCTTTTATGATTGGTAAAATACAGGGGAACATTGTCGATTTATTATATGCGCCTTTATCAGCTACTGAGGTGACCATCTCAGTTTCTCTAGCAGCGGTAACAAGGAGCGTAATAATTGCTATTGTTTCAATTATTGTTTTCAAATTTATAATTGATTTAGAAATTAAAAACTATTTGTTACTTGTGGCATTTACCTTGCTTTCATCATTTATTTTAGGAAATATAGGCATCATTGCAGGATTGTGGGCTGAAAAATTTGACCATATGGCAACAGTAACAAACTTTATAATTGTGCCATTATCTTTTTTATCTGGAACGTTTTATTCAATCGAAAGATTGCCTGAAGTTTTACAAATGATCAGTAAAATTAATCCTTTTTTTTATATGATTGATGGTTTCAGATACAGTTTTATTGGTAAAGCTGATGGTTCAATCACTACCGGCTTAATTTATTTAAGTGTTTTAAGTTTAGCTAGCTGGTTTGTTACATACTTATTGTATAAAAAAGGTTATAAAATTAAATCGTAAAACTATGAGCGCTATTTTAAATACGTATAACAGAAAGAAAATTGCATTTACGAAAGGTAAAGGTGCTTTTCTTTATGGAACAAATGGAAAAAAATATTTAGATTTTGTTCAAGGAATTGCTGTGAACTGTTTAGGCCATGCTAATAATTATTTGACTAAGTCTATTTCTAAACAGGCAAAAAAATTATGGCATGTATCAAATGCTTTTATAATTCCAGAACAAGAAAAATTAGCTAGAAGGTTAAAACAAAAAACATTTGCAGATTATGTATTCTTTCAAAACTCTGGAGCAGAGGCAACTGAGGCAGCAATTAAATTTGCTAGAAGGTATTTTTATTCAAAAGGCCAACCAAGAAAAAATAGAATTTTATGTATAAATAATAGTTTTCACGGAAGAACCCTAGCTACTATTTTTGCAGGTAATAGCAAAAAAGCCACAGAAGGTTTTGGCCCAAAAGTAGATGGATTTGATCATTTTAATTTTGGAGATCATAAAGGTTTGGAAAAATCAATAACAAATAGAACTGCAGCCATTATGGTTGAAACTATAATGGGAGAAGGTGGAATAAAAGTAATACCCGACTATTGTTTGGTAGGTCTAAGAAAGCTTTGTAATAAAAAAAAAATTCTTTTAATTTTAGATGAGGTTCAATGCGGCATAGGAAGAAGTGGAAAATTTTTCGCATTCGAACATGCAAAAATTAAACCAGATATTGTTCCAATAGCAAAAGGAATTGGAGGCGGTTTTCCAATAGGAGCAGTTTTATTAAACAAGAAAGTTGCTTCTGGGATGAAACCAGGATTGCATGGCTCTACTTTTGGAGGAAATCCTTTGGCTATGAGTGCTGGAAATGCAGTAATGGATGTTATGTTTAAAAAGAAATTTCTCAGTAGTGTTACTAAAAATGGAAATTATTTTTTAAAAGAACTAAATAAAATCAAGTTAAAATATCCAAAAATTATCAAAGAAGTTAGAGGTAAAGGATTATTAATTGGAATCTGTATATACAAAGATCAATCTAAATTTATTAAAAGATTATTAGAAAATAATCTTCTTACTGTAAGAGCATCAGAAAATGTGGTCAGACTTTTGCCTCCTTTAAATGTAACAAGACAAGAAATAAATTTAGGATTAAAAATAATTGAAAAAGTTTGCAAAAAGTTTAAATGAAAAATTTTATTAATATATCCGATCATTCCTCTAATGATCTAAGAGCAATCATTGAGGAAGCCAAAAAAAGAAAGCTTCAGAGAAAAGGCTTGAGTAAATCTGCGCCAGATTTAGATAAACCTTTTGATGGGAAATCCATGGCAATGATTTTTGAAAAACCCTCTACAAGGACAAGAATGTCTTTTGATATTGCTGTCAAACAATTAGGAGGTTCTTCAATCATTTTGAATCCAGAGGGAATTCATTATGGTAAAGGCGATGAAACATTGAAAGATACTGCAAAAGTATTATCAGAGTACGTTGACATTGTGATGCTAAGAACTTCATCTCATAAAAATCTTGAGGAATTTGGTAAATATTTGGACATTCCAATTATTAATGGCTTGTCAGATATAGGTCACCCCTGCCAAATTTTATCAGATATCTTAACTTATGAAGAAAGTAATGGTTTGATTACTGGTAAAACTGTTTCTTGGTTAGGGGATGGCAACAATAATATGTCAAATTCATTAATTGAAGCGGCAGGAAAATTCAATTTTAACTTAAAAATTGGTTGTCCAAAAAAGTATTCGCCTAGTAAAAAAATATTAGTTTGGGCCAAAAAGAATAAAATTAATCTTACCGTAACGCCAAAACCTGCTGAAGCTATTATTGGATCGGATTGTGTAATGACTGATAAATGGGTTTCAATGAACGATAAAGTAAATAAAAAATCTAAGAAAAAAACTTTAAAACCATTTCAAGTAAATAAAAAATTAATGCTAAAAGCTCATTCTGATGCGATTTTTATGCACTGCTTGCCGGTAGGAAGAGGAGAAGAAGTTACCGATGAGGTGATCGACGGCAAACAGTCGGTAGTATGGAGACAAGCTTTAAATAGAGTACATGCTCAGAAAAGTATTATTAATTGGTGTATGAATTAAGGTAATGTTTTTGGACTATTACTTTTTGAATTCATGTAAAGAATAACTGATGCTCTATCTTTTTCTTTTCTCAGTCCAGCAAATGCCATTTTAGTACCTTTGATGTAAGCTTGAGGTTTTATCAAATAGCTGTTCATTTCTTCAAATGACCATTCTTTACCATAAGCGATCATCGCTTTTGAGTACTTGTAATCATCAACAACTCCTGCAGTTCTACCAATCACTCCCCACAGGTTTGGTCCTATCATATTTTTACCACCAGCAGCAATTTGATGACATGCAGAGCACTTCTTAAAAACTTTTTCACCATGAGTTAAGTCGCCCATTGCTAATAGAGCTTTTATATCAACTGCCTCAACTACTTTTACTTCTTCATTTGATGTTGAGCTAGATGAAGCAACCTCTAGACCCTCAATTTTGTAAGCTGACTCTTTTGGTTTTTCAACATAAAATAGGATGTCCGCAAATTTTCCGATACCTATTACTATTAGAGCAGTAAGAAGAACTGCTGCAATTATTTTATTTATTTCAAAACTGTCCATAATTTTGATAGATACTTAAGTGACGTATAGCACGACTTTTGAAAAAAGACTTTAAATTACTTTATTTTTTTTGCGTCTTTGAGACGCATAATTATGAAAAAAACTGCAATAATAATACCATCAAGATTAGACGCTGTTAGACTACCTAACAAACCATTAGAACTTATTAACAATAAAGAGATGATTCTTCATGTCTATGATGCTGCAAAAAAAACAAATACTAGCGAAGTATGTGTTGCTACGCCTGATCAAAAAATTATTGATATTATAAAAAGTAATGGAGGAAAAGCTTTTCTAACTTCACCCAATCATCAAACAGGCACAGACCGAGTTTTTGAAGTGTTTAAAGAACATTTAAATAGTGAGCCAGATATAATAGTAAATTTACAAGGGGACATGCCTAATATTGATTACAAAGTTATAAATAGCCTAATTTCTTATATGGAGGATGATAAATGTGATATTGGCACATTAGCCAGCGCATTTCGTTCAGATATAGAGAAGAAAGATGAGAACAATGTTAAGGTAGTAGTTGAAAATATGCTTAAGAATAATCAATTTGATCGTGCGACTGATTTTTTTAGGTTAGATACCAAAAAAAATAAAAACCTTTACCATCATATTGGAATTTATGCCTTTACTCGTAAAGCGTTATTAAGGTATGTAAGTTTGAAAAGATCAAAACTTGAAATAGAGAGAAAACTTGAGCAACTAAGGGCTTTAGAAAATTCTATGAATATTCATGTTGGGTATACAAACTCTTCGCCGCTAAGTGTTGATACTAAAAATGATTTAATAGAGGTAAGAAGAATGATGCAATCAAATGACTAAAATTAAAATTGCCATACAGGGTGAGTTAGGGGCTTATTCACATATAGCCGTTGAGAAGCTTTACAAAGATGCTGACATTAAAACTTGTGCGACTTTTGAAGACACATTTAAACAAGCTTTCAACGATTCAAGTTATAAAATTTTAATTCCAATTGAAAATTCTTTGGCTGGTAGAGTTGCTGATATTCATTATTTACTGCCTAAGTATAAGCTTCAAATACACGGTGAATTTTTTCTTCCCGTTGAGCATAATTTACTTGGAAAACCAGATGCGTCTATTGAAGACATCAAGTATGTAAGAAGTCATGCTCAAGCCATAAGCCAATGTCAAAAAATTATTACTGAAAAAAAATACAAATCAATTATCTCCGTTGATACGGCTGGCTCTGCAAAAGATTTAGCTGAAGGCAAAGATAAAACTATAGCTGCGATTGCTTCAGACCTTTCAGCAAAAATGTATAACCTTAAAATTTTAAAAAGAAATATCGAAGATGACAAAGGGAATGTTACTAGATTTTTAGTGATGGGAAAAAATATTGAGCAGCCTGAATATAGTAAAGAGAAAAAATATATTACTAGTTGTATTTTCAGAGTAAAGAGTGAACCTTCTGCTCTCTACAAATGCCTAGGAGGGTTTGCTACTAATCAAGTAAATCTTACTAAATTAGAAAGTTTTTCAGTCAAAAATACTTTTGATCAAGCAAATTTTTATTTAGATCTTGAGGGACATATAGAGGACTCAAGAGTAAAAAAGGCACTCGAGGAACTAGGTTTCCATACTGAGACGTTAGACATATTAGGAGTGTACGAATCTTCAAAATTTAGGCAAAAATAGTCCACAAAATTCAAATCTAGTCTTGTAGTATTTAATTTGATCTTGATATAATCCTAGTGAGGTTGGCATCAGGTGGATGTTTCATAAACCCGGTCAGGTCTGAAAAGAAGCAGCCGTAGTGAAAATTATTCAGGTTGTTGCCTGCCTCTTTAAAATGAAAAATAAAATTTTAGCACTTAAATATAGGCCTCAAGAATTTAAAGATTTAATTGGTCAAGAAGTAATGTCAAAAACAATTACCAATGCAATTAAACTTGGTAAAACTCCAAATGCATATTTGTTGACTGGAATACGAGGAGTAGGGAAAACTACAACAGCAAGATTAATAGCTAAAGCATTAAACTGTACAAAAAATTTTTCTGAGGGTGAAAAGTGTAAATCGGATGAAAACTGCCATTGCAAAGAGATCGTAAACTCAAATCATATGGATGTTTTAGAAATGGACGCTGCCTCTAAAACAGGGATAGATGATATTAGAGAATTAATAGAAAATTCTAAATATAGTCCAACCAGTGCAAAATATAAAATATTTATTATAGACGAAGTTCATATGCTTTCGAAACAAGCTTTTAATGGTTTGCTTAAAACTTTAGAAGAACCCCCACCAAGTTTAAAATTTATTTTAGCCACGACTGAAGTGAGAAAAATACCAGTTACTATTTTATCTCGATGCCAAAGATTTGATCTTAAAAGGGTAAGTATTGATCAGCTTTGCAAGCATTTAAAAATGATTTCAGATAAAGAAAAAGGAAAAATATCTGACGATGCTATTAAATTAATTTCAAGGACATCGGAGGGATCTGTTAGAGATTCTATTTCTTTATTAGATAGAGCACTAATTTCTCAATCAATTAATGATAATAAACAAGTAGAGGAAACTGATGTGAGACAAATGTTAGGGCTCGCTGATAAGAGTAAAATTATCTCTCTTTTTAAAGAAGTTTTAAGTGGTAAAGAGAAAGAATCTTTAAAACTATTAGATGAACTTATGAATGACGGTTTAGATGCAAAAAATTTTCTTAACGACATTCTGGAGGTACTTTATCTTTTTAGCAGAAGAATAAACCTTGGGCCAATTGAGAAAGACATGTCCATCTCAGAAGCAGAATTAAAAATGGTTGACCAATATTCTAAAAATATAGATATGGAGGATATTGGTTTATTTTGGCAACTTACTATTAAAACTATAGATGATTTAAGAATAGTTGGAAATGAGAACTTAACCTTAGAAATGTATATTATGCAACTAATACACTTAAAGAATATAGACACAAAAAAAGAAACATCAAACTTTACACAAGAAAATATTATATCCTCTGATGAAAAGTCAGTTGGAAAAAAGATGGAAGAACCTTCTCTCGAAGCCAATATCAATAACCAAATTAAAAATCAGCTAAAAAGCACTAATCAAATAAAAACAAGTCCAGTAAAAAATTTATCCGTTGAAAGTAAAAATGCAAAAATTCAAATATCAAGCTTTCAAGACTTGATTGAACAGGCTAACAAAGAAAAAGAGATTGAACTAAAATATGATCTAGAAAGAAATGTAAAATTGGTTAGTTTCAATAAAGGAAAAATAGATATTAGTTTTAATGAAAAATTAAACAAAAACTTTATAAAAAATTTAACAGAAAAGTTACTTTTATGGACAGGGGATAGGTGGATTATATCTCTAAGCAAGAATATTGATGCAAAAAGTATTTATGAAAAAAATTTAGAAGAAAAATCCGACAAGATTAAAGAATTTAATGAAAGTGAAATTGCAAAAGATATTAAGAAAGCTTTTCCTGATGCAAAACTAATTGATCTAAAAGAAGAGAAATAAATGACAAATTTTTCCGACATGCTATCAAAGGCAAAAGCCATGCAAGAAAAAATGAAAGAAGCCCAAGATCAAATTAAAAAAATTACAGTTGATGGTGAAGCTGGGGGAAACCTTGTAAAAGTAACCTTGTCAGGTGATTATGAGCTAAAATCGATTACCATCAGTGATGCTGCTAAAAAAGAAAGTCAGGAAATAATAAATGATTTAATTATAGCTGCGTATAACAATGCAAAAGAAAACTTAAAAAAAAAGTCTGCTGAGGAATTATCCAAAGCAACTGGTGGTCTTAATTTACCTTTAGACTTTAAACTTCCTTTCTAATGGATAACGATATTCCAGAAATAAATGAATTAATTAAGCAGTTTTCAAAATTGCCTGGGCTAGGACCCAAGTCCGCAAAAAGAATAATATTAAAATTAATTAACAATAAAGACAAAATGGTAAAACCGTTAGCGAAATCTTTAGCTCAAGTTTATAAAAATGTCGTAAGATGCGTAGATTGCGGAAATTTGAAAATAATTGATAAAGTTTGCATTTGTTCCGCAGATAATTCCTACGACAAAATTTGTGTTGTTGAGAATTTAGCTGATATGTGGGTTATAGACTCAGCAAATATTTACAAAGGTCATTACCATATTCTAGGTGGTACATTAAATTCTAACGAAAATTATGAACAAAAAAATCTTCTAATCGAGTCGCTTGTAAAAAGAATAAAAAAAAATAATTTAAAGGAAGTAATTATAGCCACAAGCGCTACAGTGGAAGGCCAAACTACTGCCCATTATATTGAGGATACAATCAAAAGCGATAAGCTAAAAATAACCAAACTAGCTCAAGGTTTGCCAGTTGGTGGTGAGATTGAGCAACTTGATGATGGCACTTTATTTTCAGCATTTAAAAACAGAGTACCTGTCACAGGAAATTAATTAGAGGCTTTTCTTTGTAATCTTTTTTGATGCAATAGAGGTTCTGTATATCCTGACGGCTGTTCCCTACCTTTGAAAACAAGATCGCAAGCAGCAGAAAAGGCTATTGAATTGTCAAAGTTATCGGACATTTTTTGGTAATTAGGATCATCTTTGTTTTGTTCATCAACAATTTTTGCCATTTTTTTCATTACTTCTAAGACCTGTTCTCTCTCACAAATACCATGGTGAAGCCAATTAGCAATATGTTGAGAGGAAATTCTAAGTGTAGCTCTATCTTCCATTAATCCAACATTGTTGATGTCCGGCACTTTTGAACACCCAACGCCTTGATTAATCCATCTTACTACGTAACCTAAAATACCTTGCGCGTTATTTTCTAATTCACGTTTTATATCATCCAATGCCCAATTAGGTCTATCTGCTTTCGGAATCTCTAAAATATTTTCTAATTTAGCTTTATTTCTTGATTTAATCTTTTCTTGTTCATTAAATACATTTACTTTGTGATAATGCATTGAGTGTAAAGTTGCTGCTGTTGGCGAGGGAACCCATGCACAATTCGCCCCTGATTTAGGATGACCGATTTTTTGCTCCATCATATTTGCCATTTGATCTGGCATAGCCCACATACCTTTTCCTATTTGAGCTTTACCTGAAAAACCACAATTCAATCCTATGTCGACGTTCCAGTCTTCATAAGTTCCCAACCAAGTAGATTTTTTCATATCTCCTTTAAATATCATAGGACCTGCCTCAAAAGATGTATGCATTTCATCGCCTGTTCGATCTAAGAAACCTGTATTAATAAATACAATTCTGTTTTTTACCTGTCTGATACATTCTTTTAAATTTACTGTTGTTCTTCTTTCTTCATCCATAATTCCCACTTTTATACTGTACTTTTTAATTCCTAGCGCATCTTCAACCTTTTCAAAAAGTGTATCTGTAAATAAAACCTCCTCTGGACCATGCATTTTAGGTTTAACAATGTAAACAGATTCTTTACGAGAATTTTTCTTATTTTTAAAATCATGTAAAGCACAAAGAGTAGCAAAAAAAGCATCCATTATACCTTCAGGTATCTCTGTGCCATCTTTTAAAATTATAGCAGGATTAGTCATTAAATGACCTACATTTCTGTTTAATAGAAGAGCTCTTCCATGTAGAAACATTTTTTTTCCGGTTTTAGATATATACTCTCGATCTGGATTTAACTTTCTTATGAATTTTTTTCCATTTTTTTCTACATTAGCAGTCAGGTCGCCTTTCATTAAACCTAGCCAGTTACGGTAACATTTAATTTTATCTTCAGCATCAACTGCAGCAACCGAGTCCTCATTATCTATAATAGTAGATATTGCAGACTCCATAATAACATCAGAAATACCAGCATTATCAAATTTGCCTACTTGATTGTTAGAATCGATCACAATTTCTATGTGAAGGCCATTGTTTTTAATTAAAATTGAGCTTGGTTTATTCTTTTCTCCATTAAAAGCAATAAATTGATTTTTATCTTTTAAATATATTTCATTTTTTCCACTTAAAAATTGAATATCTTCGTCTTTAACTTTTATTTCTGAAATTTCACTCCAACTAAGTTTTTCTAGGGGAGCTATCTCATCTAAAAATTTTCTAACATAAGCTATTACTTTGCTTGCTCTTTCTTCGTTAAATTCTTTGAACTTACTTCCAGGAATTACATCAGTTCCATATAATGCATCATATAAACTTCCCCATCTTGCGTTAGCAGCATTTAATGCGTACCTTGCATTATCTACCGGGACGACTAGTTGAGGACCTGCAATTGATGAAATTTCATTATCTACATTAGAAGTTCCAATTTTAAAGTCTTCTTTTTCCTCAACAATATAAGAAATAGATTTTAAAAACTCTGTATATTTTTTTTTATCGTGCTCAATATTCTTATTTTTTTTATGCCATTCATCAATTTTTTTTTGAATATTTTCTCTTTTTTCGATTAAATTTTTATTGATTGGAGCAAGCTCGTGAACAGATTTTT